>URXH01000152.1 GCA_900551675.1 uncultured bacterium | reverse complement strand
AGGCATACTTTCTTCACAATAAAGAAACATGCTTTCTGCTATCATACAACTTTTCTCTTGATAATAATTATTATGTATTAGTCTTTTTCGATATTCTTTTGCTAATTGCTCATTAAAAATATATGCAGAACGAACAAATGGAAACGGTACAAAAACACGATTGCGCACATAATATTTTATCAATAAATTTTCCTGTGGCAGAGAAAAAAATGAATAATTTTTCTTCCAAAGAAAATGTAAGTCCTTTTTGGTAACATATCCGTTATAAAGACCAATAAAAATTGCAATTATCAGTACAAAAAATGTCTTTTCCTTATCAGAAGGAATTTTATCGGGCTCATTAAATATCAAATCATTTAAAAAGATGACAATAGAATCATCTTTCCGATTCAAAAAGACATTTTTCATATATTGTTGATAAAAAGCATCTTCAATTTTATAGATATGAGACATTAACTCTTCAGCTTGTGAAAAATAAGGTTCCTGAGAATTTTTTTCTTCAAGCTTGACATATTTGTTTAACTTAAATATATTATTCTCATCTTTAAAATATTTGCTTCTAACATAGTCATATAAAGAGTTGTTCCTACCAGTCTCCTGGTAAAGGAATATAATTAGCACTTTTTTGTTAGCATTTTTATTGTGTAATGCTAAATTATTTACTCTTCCCATAATTTCATTTATAGATGAAATTGTATATTTTTGTATATTGTCCACAATGATGAGTTTACACTTTTGCTTTCCCGTATTCCCCAAATAATTCAACAAAGCGGATTTATCGTTCACACTATCAAAATATATAATATGATTCTGTAATTCCGAAAATACCCAATACAGTTCTTTATCACGTGCAATTGCACTAAGTAAAAGCATAATCGAAGTTGTCTTGCCTTTCCCAGAGTAACCGGAAATCAAAATCATATTTTGTGTATTGCTTTTTAGAACGTGGATCGCTGAACTAATAAATTTCCCCTGTTCTTCCGTTTCCAATAAATTAAATTTATTATAATCTGTAATTACAAATGCAGAAAACGGATTATATCTCCAAGCAAAAAATTGATAAATTCTTTGTTTGAATTTGTGCAACAGAATTGGTATATACTTTTTCATTTTAGCAATGTAAGAAATCAGCGCAAGTATAATAGTCACAGACGCACTGATTAAATTTCCATATAGTGTACTTATATTGGGAATGGTTTTCAAAATGAAATAGATAAGTTTATAAATACAAAGTCCAATGGCAATCAGAATAGTAATAAATAAAATATTAATCAAAATGTTACAAAATCCTCGAATATAGGTGTTTGCATTTTTAGGTGTTTTCATTTTTCCTCACATGGTATTATCAAAAATACATCTATGTATAATTATTTACTAAGACTTCCCATACCTAAAATGGCATTCGCACCTTGAAAATTCAATATTTCAGCTAACGAAATAGTGATTTAGGCCGCTGCTGCCACTTGGTGAAGCGTTTTCCGCAGATATCTCGGTAGTCTTGATTCAAAATTAGCAGTAAATGCATCCAACTGTTCATTGCTGAACTTTAAGATTTTCTGAAGATTTGCCATTAAAGCATCCATCATCACTCCAGCTTAAGATATGCATCTGGGCTGCTTTTTTGAAATGCATATCCGTTTGGTCAAAAACTTTAGACCACAGTTCTGTTTTCTTGCAGCTGATACAGTTAAAAAAGCTGTCATCAATGATGAATACTTTTTTCTTTTATCATCAGTCAGGCCTTTGATATAGTTATTTACGATATCTGCTGCAAGAAGAGAAGTAAAACGAAACCAGTTTGTTTTTGTGGCATTAAGGAACCGATAGAAAGTGTTCTTTGCCCCCCCTTCCTTAAAAGAGCCAGTCCGTTGCTGCATATACATACTTCTTCCGACAAAAATGTTACTGAGTTTGTAACGAAACAGAGAAACCGGAGAAACGCCTTTTTCTTTCATGCCATTACATCTGGCAAGAAGCTTGCCGACATGGTGTTTAGAAAAAAATCTCTGAACGCA
>URXH01000151.1 GCA_900551675.1 uncultured bacterium | reverse complement strand
AATGTCGTATGTAGCTTCATAACTATCTATCTTTGTTATATTTTCATCTTCTTTTAGATTTGTATTTTATGTGCTTATTAATGAAAGGAATTTAATTATGGCTGAAGAAGGAAAGAAAGTTTTTACTGTTAATCCCAATGGAAAAAAAGTTAAGATTATTGTTGGCGTTTGTGTTGCGTTATTACTTATTGTGGCAATATTTATTGCATCAATAACAATAGTTCCAGCTGGTCATAAGGGTGTTACACTCAATATGGGAGCGGTTACAGGGGCAGTTATGAATGAGGGTATTAATTTTAAGATACCATTTGTTCAAAACGCAGAGATTATTGATGTTCGAGTTAAGAAATATGAATCTAAGGATAATTCCTCTGCGAGTAAGGATTTACAAACAATTAAAAGCTCTATTGCAGTGAACTATCGTGTAAACCAAGACCATGTAGCAGACTTATACCAGAAAATCGGTATGAGCTATGAATCTACGGTTATAAATCCAGCAATTTCTGAGTGTATAAAGTCTGTTACATCAAGATAAACCGCCGAGGAGCTTATAACAAAGCGTACTGAGGTTTCTGAAGAAATGAAAAAATTTCTTCAAAAGAAACTAAGCGAGAAATATATCCTTGTAGATAGTTTTAATATCATCAATTTTGACTTTACAGATGCTTTTAATACTGCAATAGAGGAAAAGCAGATTGCAGAACAAAACGCCTTAAAAGCAAAATATGACCTTGAGAGAATAAAAACTGAAGCAGAACAGGCTGTTACAAAAGCAAAAGGTGAGGCCGAGGCAATGAAGCTCAAAAACGAGCAGATTTCTCAGAATATTATTTATCTTGAATTTATAGACAAGTGGGACGGAAAGATGCCTACATACTATGGCTCAGATAACCTTTTCTTGGGCTTAGATATGAATAATATACAATCTGCAAATACAGGTAATTCAACAAAATCCGAATAAAATTAAATCTGAATAAACTTTAAGGGCTATCGTAGATGCGACAGCCCTTAATATTTGTCTTTTTTAGCCTTTAAGCATTGCCTGCACATTATCAAGAAGGCTTTCTACGGCATTCACAGCGTGTACAGCCTTCTTCTTGGTCTTTTTTGGTTGTTGCTTCATCTGACTACCTACATAACCTACAACAGCTCCTGCAATAAGACCTGCACCGATACCTTTAACAACATTCATTGTATTCTTAACCATAATTGTTGACCTCCAAATAAAAAGTATGAAATTAATCATATTCATAGTGTTCTTCCTTTTGCTGAATTTAAGCCTTGAAAAATTTACCAGTTTTGAACTTCAAGAATTAAGGCTCTTGATTTATCCTTTGCAAAGTATTATCATTTATTTATGTTTTATATGGAGGAAAATTTTATGGCAGAATTAAATATTGTTTTAGTTGAACCTGAAATTCCGCAGAATACAGGTAATATTGCAAGAACCTGTGCAGCAACAGGTGCAAGACTTCATCTTGTAGAACCTATGGGCTTTAAAGTTGATGATAAAAAGCTTAAAAGAGCTGGTCTTGATTACTGGCATTTTTTGGATATAACCTACTATAAGAGTCTTGATGATTTCTTTGAGCGTACAAAGGGCGGAAAATATTATTATTTCTCAACAAAAGCTCCGCAAAAGCATACGGATATTTCATATCCTGACGGCTGCTATATACTTTTCGGTAAAGAAACAAAGGGCTTGCCTGAATGGCTTTTGCATGATAATCCAAAAACAACAGTTCGTATTCCGATGATTGATGAGGCAAGAAGTCTGAACTTATCTAATTCAGTTGCGATTGGAGTTTATGAAATACTCAGACAATGGGATTATCCAGAGCTTCTTGAGAATGGCAAATTGAGAGAGTTTGAGTGGGAAAAGTAGTCTTAAAAAATTTTTCAAAAAAATTAAATTTTTTTGAAAAAAGTGTTGACAAACAGAATAGAGTGTGTTATTATATATGAGCGTCAGGGAGATGCTGGTGTAGCTCAGCTGGTAGAGCAGCTGATTTGTAATCAGCAGGTCGGGGGTTCGAATCCGTCCACCAGCTCCAGACTAAAAGAGGGCTGTTCAAAAGACAGCCCTTACATATGGGAGAGTTCCAGAGCGGTCAAATGGGGCAGACTGTAAATCTGTTGTTTCGGCTTCGGTGGTTCGAATCCACCCTCTCCCACCCAGATTTTGAA
>URXH01000150.1 GCA_900551675.1 uncultured bacterium | reverse complement strand
ATCTCTGGCACGGCCGCCTGGCCTTACGGCACCGTACATAAACTTACCGTTTTCTTTAGCTAATTGAGAAACAATGCTTCTGAACACCATTAAAATACGTCCTGAATTAATCTTACCGGAGTATTTTGAAAAGTCATTTTCATAAATGGCAATGAGTTCCTTCTGGATTTTTTCGATTTTTGCCGGGTCTTTATAGGTAATCCAGGACTGAACGCATTCCGGCATACCGCCGATGATTAGATAATAATTATAGAGTTCCTGGAGCTGGTTATCGAAAATATCTAAAATTTCAGTTCCTTTTTTTATCTGGGTATAATAAGCAAAAAGCTGCGGGTTTACCGCATTTAAAAATTCAGAGAAAGTAAGGGGGCCTATTTCAAGAATATTTACCATTCCTACCGGATAGGTTTTCGGACCGGAAAGGAAAGTGCCCAGCAAACTTCCTGCAGCAATGAGATGATATTCAGGCGCCTGCTCTTTAAAATATTTAAGCGAATTTAGTGCTTCGGAACATTCCTGAACTTCGTCAAAAATAATCAGGGTTCCCTGCGGCAATATTTTTTTACCGCAAATCAAAGACAGCAATTCTATAATGCGATGCGGATTTTTGGTACTTTCAAAAATGGATTTTAAATCTTTCTGCTCGTCAAAGTTAAAATAAGCATAATTGCCGGCATAGCATTTTGTGCCAAAATCTTTCATAAGCCAAGTTTTGCCAACCTGTCTGGCTCCTTTAAGAATTAAAGGTTTTCTGTCCGGCGATTCTTTCCATTTCACAAGCTCAGTAATAGCGCTTCTTTCCACATTTTTCACCTTCTTTTAGTGACTTTTGGCCACTTTTTCATGTATTTATAAGGCAATTTTAACACATTTTTCCAATGTTTTGAATACCATTTTTGCACATTTTTTCTAAAGTTTGATTTACAGTTGCAGTTGTCAAGAAAAGTGGACACAAAAAATATTGATATGCTTTCTTCATGACGGATGGTAAAATAATAATATTGTGTTCATGATAAAATAAAAAAGAAATTAAATTTTGGTTGTGAGCGTGTTTAAAACAGTCAGCTATATATAAACACCTATTTAGTATAAAAAACATTTAGCGACAAAATGTGTGAGCGAGAAGGGTATGTTTATTATAATGAATTGCACTATAAAAATATTAACTCTTTTTAAGTTAAACATATAAGACACATTAAACATATAAAATTGGTTGGTTTTAATAAAGCTAAAATACGACAAAATAACGAATGGTTTAGAATTAACACATGAGAAATAATAAGAAAAGTTTACATATATAATAACTATCTGTAATTCTTACTCATTGTCTTATTTGATTATGTAATGAATCTAGCTTGACTTCAATAGGCATAGCTGGACATTTTTTTGCTTATATAGTTTTAGACATTTGTTCTTATACTCATAGGTATAATACATAAAAATTACCCTCCTTACTGTTGTTCAGTAAAGAGTATATGTATTAATTGTCAACATTTTTTATAAATTCATAATTTTAGCTGCTTTGTAAATGTGCTGCTTGCGTAATTTTTTATTATTACTACCGGAAACGATGCTGCCGTCAAGAATGTGCAGCGAAAGATTGACAGTGCTGTTTTCGTAAACAATGTAAGGATAGAGTTTATTATCCGAATTTTTCCATGCCCGGCATGGGCCAAACCCTTTATATGAACGGAAAACATACGGCAGTTTTACCTGCTTTTCTCTGATGCGCGGATTTTTACGCTGAAAGTTATTCATCTGAACCTCCTGTTAATTGAGTAAATCAGGCAATTTATCAGTCAGGTAAAGGGGCACATTGGTAAAGTTTTCCGTTTGTTGGTAGCCCCTTTGCGAAAAACGGACTGCATTTTTGGGTTGATGTTCGGTTATATATCGCTTAAAAGTAGCTGCATTTCTGTCTTTGCCGGCTTTTACTTCAATCGGTACAATTTCAGCTCCTTCCTGTACGATGAAATCTATCTCACCGTATTTGGCGCTGAAATATCTGATAGTATCGTAGTTTACTTTTAATTGCTGGAGAACATAATTTTCTGCTAATGCCCCTTTAAACTGGTAGGGCGAATTCAAAAGAATAAAATTGTTATCAATGCCTGCCATACATTTTAAAAGCCCGGTATCAAACAAATACAATTTGAAGCAGTCCAAACGGTCATAAGTGCGCAGCGGATGCTCGATTTTAGAC
>URXH01000149.1 GCA_900551675.1 uncultured bacterium | reverse complement strand
GGATGTCAATCTAACGTTCAGCATGAGATAGATTGTCATCCCGAACTTGTTTCGGAAGCTCATAAGATACTGAAACACAGAGGTCAATCAGATGTTCAAAAGATGCTAAAACAAGTTCAGCATGACGGTAATTCCCTGAAACGAACTTATTCACATATTAACTTATTTACTTATTCACTTAGTAAACGCACAGCGTTTACACTGGCAGAAGTCTTAATAACATTAGGAATCATTGGTGTTGTTGCCGCATTGACGATGCCGGCACTAATAACTAATTATCAAAAAAAAGTTACTGCTACGCGTCTAAAGGCAGCTTATTCTCAAATTAATCAGGCAATTGTTATGGCACAGGCCCAGCACGGAGAGACTGGAAACTGGGAAAAAGATGCTGACAAAATTCTTTTAGAATACATCGCTCCAAATCTTAAAACAGAAAAATATTCTAAAGATGAATCATCCATTCATAACTATACAAATACAATGTGCAACAATAAACAAACATATAAATTCTTAAATGGAGGCGGAATGGGGCGTCCATTTGAATCAATGTCCCCATCAATTAAACTAGCTAATGGTGTTTGCATTTCCCTGAACAGAATAACAGATCAGACAGCAGAAGAATTCTTTATTGATATAAATGGTCCAAATCCACCAAATATAAATGGAAAAGATTTATTTGTATTTAGTTTTAGATTTAACGAAGGGAAAATCGTTCCGGCTGGGGATGGATTTTCATCCAGCTACATTACCACCCCCAATTATCAATCAAACTGCAACAAAGATGCACAATATGGCGGAAGTTTCTGCGCCAAGGTAATAATGGATAACGGCTGGGAAATTCCAAAAGATTATCCGTGGTAACTAAAATAATGATAACTGTTCCTGCTTCGCAAAATGCTTTTGAAGGTAAGACGGTCTATGATATTTGCATAGACCGTATTTATCTATCAAAGCCATGTGCTCTTTAGTTAAATACCCTGCATTTTCTTTCCAATTGTACTCAGGAAACTCTTCATCGAGCTTAAGCATATACCTGTCGCGGCTTACCTTTGCTAAAATGCTTGCAGCCGCAATTGATGCAGAACGGCTGTCGCCTTTCACAACATACCTCTGAGAATAATCAAAATCCCAAATACGCTTATTACCGTCAATAAGTATCATTAATTCGCTTCTTGCAAGCATATTTCTGGCAATCGATTTATCTTTTTCATCCGGCAGGGGATAAAGCTGATTTATAACATCTTCAATTGCAAGACGCATTGCTTTTAATGAAGCATTTAGAATATTTATCCTCTCAATTTCATCAACTTCTATGCATACGGTTGAATTAACCGAATTTTCTTTAATAATATCGTAAAGCTCCTCACGTTTTTTAGCAGATAATTTCTTACTGTCATTCAAATCAACGAGCTTTTCAATTAGCTCCTTTGAACGGTGATTAAAACATACAGCACTTGCAAAAACCCCGCCGGCACCGCATCCTCTGCCTGCTTCATCTGTTCCGATAACAATTCGCTTCTGGTTTAAATCAAACGTAAAAAGCTGCACAACTCTTGAATCAACCGTAAGAGTTGTTTTTAAACGTTTTTTGGTTTTATTATTATTTTTGTCTATCTGTTCTGCATCTTCCGACGCATCATGTCCAAATCTGTTATAAGTTTCCATCACAATTCATCCAGAATAAATTTACCGATTTTGCCTTCTCTGAAATCTCTCAAAATATATACCGAAGTCCGCTCGATATCAGGATTACCACCTGTAACTATCCAATTTCTTGATTTTGCAATATTTTCAAGCGTTAGACTCTCAACTTTATAAAACTCTTTTACAATCTCTGAATATTTTTTTTCAAGAAGAGCTAAAAGTTCTTTTGCAACAATTTCATTTGAATAAGCATTTTCAGACACTGCATTAACAAAAGCAAGTTTTTTTGCTCTTGCCTGATCTTCCTGCTTCATAGGAATAATTCCCGGAGTATCAAGCAGGTCTAACTGCGGATTAATTCTAACCCACTGCTGTTGGCGTGTTACTCCTGCTTTTGCACCTATTTTTGTCTTTGAAGATTTAGTTAGTTTATTTATAATACTCGATTTTCCGACATTCGGCATTCCTACAACCATAACCCTTGCGGGTCTGCGAAGAAGTCCTTTTTTCATCAAAGCCTGAATACGCGGTTCTGAAAGTTCTACAGCTTTTTTAACAATTAGATTTAAGTCTTTAGAATTTTTCGCATCAGACTTTAATACAGGAAAACCCGATTTTTCTTCCAATAGCTTAAGAAATTTCTCTAATTCTGCAGAATTTACAAGGTCAGCTTTATTTAGCAATAATAAACGGGGCTTATCGCCTAAAAGCCCCGTAATATTATCATAACTGCTTGATAAAGGCAGTCTCGCATCAATTACTTCTATTACGGCATCCACTAAAGAAAGCTGTTCTTTAAGTTTTTTTTCAGCTTTCGCAATATGCCCGGGATACCAGTGTATATGAAGCTTATCTTT
>URXH01000148.1 GCA_900551675.1 uncultured bacterium | reverse complement strand
CGGCGGCAGACAGTCGTTAACATATAATTTAAAAGCAGGACAAATGCGAGGCATGGGCACCGGTCGTATTGTTTCTAACAACGTATTCATCAACAACTATGCTCCAATGCCAATGCACACAGCTGTAGATATGCATTGCTGCGGTGGCGGCGGTATGTCAGGATTTGAAAAATGGATGCTTGGTATTGGAGGAGTCGGCTCAGTACTTGGCGCAATTTTCGGTGCGTTAGGAATCGGAGGAGGCGGGGGAGCTCCTGCTGAAGGTGCCGGCGGAGTCGAAGAAAAACCTAATGATGATAAATATCAAACTTTGCTTGATAAAATTGACGAGCAGCAGAAAGCAATCGATAAATTACAAAAACAGCTTGCAAAACCTGCATCGACTCAAGCTGCTCCAGCAGATACAGAGCAGGCGGCACCAGAAACAAAACCAACTGGTGATTTTCACAATGGGCAGACAGTAAAAGTACACGATGAAGTATTAGGTACTAAAGCTGATATTTCAGGTACTGTTACAGTTAATAATGATGGTACGATAAGTATTAAAGATGTTATAAATACTTATACATACAAAAAAGAAAGTACAACTGTAAACTATAAAGGTGTAGATTATCCAGTTTACACACTTACAGGTGCGGTTAATAATCAAACAGGAGCAAATCAACCAATAACAAGCCAGCAATATATACTTATGAATGGACAACTGGTACAGCCTTCTGATTTAGATCTCAGCGGACTTGGCATTGGAAGCGTCCAAAAAGGAACTTCGCAAACTGAAAGTACTGGAAATACGGCAAATACAACTAATAATGCCAATACTACAACACAAGCAACAACAACTAATAGTTCTAGAGCAACAGGCGTACCTTATAAAAATCTTAACAATTATGACTCAATTAGTGATCCAAGTGTTAGAGGCAACGCTCAACGTGTAGATGACGCTATAAATAAATTGCCAGAAAACAAACGCGGGACATACAGAAGTCAACTAGAACAGATAATTAAAGATTTTGGCAACAGCAACGATTTTGGAGCCAAAATGCAAACCAACACTAAACTCAATGCTTTGTTAAATAACATAGCACAGATACAAGGTGCAAATACATCAAAAACACAAACTAATGCTCCAGACCCAAATAAACCATTTATTGGAAGCAGACAGTCTTGGCTTTAAAAAAAACTCTCGTTTATAACGGGAGTTTTTTATTGCTATAATAATGAGAATATGCTATGATTTGCACTAAGGAAGGGGGATTTTTTATGACTGTAAAAAAAATTGTAATAGGTTCTGATCATGGCGGATTTAATTATAAAACAAAGATTACAGAATACTTAAAAGCAAGTAATTATGATTGTATTGATGTTGGCACGTACAGTGAAGATTCCTGCGATTATCCTGTTATAGCCCGAAAAGCAGCAGAAAAAATAGTTAACGGAGAAGCTGAAAAAGGTATTTTAATCTGCGGAACCGGAATTGGAATGTCGATTGCGGCAAACAAAGTTAAAGGGATAAGAGCTGCACATTGTACGGATACTTTCAGCGCAAAAGCGTCAAGGGCACATAACAATGCGAACATTTTATGTCTCGGCGAACGTATTACAGGAGAATGTATTGCACTCGATATTGTTGATGTATGGTTGAAATCAGAATTTGAAGGCGGGAGGCATCAGCGCAGAGTTGACCAAATAGAAGAATCGTAACCGCTATTTCTCCCTCCCAAAATAGGGTAACGTGTCGTCCCATCAGACACATTAGGTTTTGCATAAATTTTATATTCTGTTGTAAAGCTTTAGCCATAACAAGATTACTCCCTCCATCTGTGGGAGGGTAAAGTTTTTAATTCCCTCCCGAAATGGGGAGGGCTAGGGTGGGGTACAGTCTGGAAGCTCTGAAGATCAGAGGGCAAGAAGGCTTATTGCATAACATGCTTTACATGCTATGCTAAAAAAAGAAAAAAACAATGAGGAAAATTTTATGACAGACGAACTTGATTCAAAAAAATTAGCATGTGTTATCGCACGTACTCTTGATGAAAAACTCGGTAAAGATATAACTATTCTAAATATCAGCAATGTTTCTTCCCTCGCAGATTACTTTGTAATTGTAACAGGCGATTCAACACCGCAGGTTAAAGCCTTGATGAATAATACAAAAGACAGAATTAAAGAACTTTTTTCGCGCTCACCTTCTAGAATGGAAAATGATGCAAAAAACCGCTGGAATTTACTTGATTACGGCGATGTTGTCGTTCATATTTTACATAAGGAAGAACGCGAAATGTATGCAATTGAAAAATTTTGGAGTAATGCATTCAGCATACCAGAAGATGAATGGAAAAAATTATCTGAAGAGTACAAACAATATTAGAATTATAGTGTTACAAATCTAAATACTATTGCAAAATATTAAAAATCGTGTAGAATAAAGGTATTATGAATAGAGAAGAGATAGATAAAAAAATTAATGAACTTGTCTTAGCTATGGCTAAAGACCCGCAAAATATTGACAATTATCA
>URXH01000147.1 GCA_900551675.1 uncultured bacterium | reverse complement strand
ATTGAAAGTGAATAAGTAAATAGGTAAATAAGAGAATAAGTCTTTACGGTGCGCTAAAGCGCACGAAAAACAGTTTCCTTCCCTAAATAGGGAAGGCTAGGATGGATTACAAATCAATACCTACCCTTCCCCCCCCCTAATCAGGGAGGGTTAAATAATTTAACAAATAATTCGGCTGTTAGCGCAGTGAACAATCAATGTTTGCGCAACAACAAGCCGGCTATTGTCTGAGCGTAATATTTCTAGATTCTCAAACAAGTTCAGAATGACATACGAGCGAGTTTATCCGGCTCAAGTTGAGCAATTACAATTGATTAGTGAACGGAGTGAAAGCCGGTAGCTTCTTTGCGGAACTTTCGCTTGGTTGTTCGCAATGCCTCAGTTCGTAATCCGCTTGTCGGTACAAGAAAGTACCTACAAGGTCTCTTTAGCAGATTGTTTCACTTCCAATAACATATCTTATGTTCCGATTTTGTTTATTGTATAATCAATTTATGGCAAAAGTAAAATCTAAATGGGTATGTACGGAATGCGGGTATGAAACGGCAGGTTATCTCGGCAAATGCCCCGAATGCGGCGCGTGGGGGACTCTTGTTGAAGAGATGCAGTTTAGTACAAAATCAGTGTTGAATTCCCCCCATGATGAATTTATAAATAAAGAAAAACCTGAACTTTTAAAAGATATTCATATAGGTGAAGAAGTCAGGGTTTCAACAAATATTTCAGAGTTTGACAGAATTCTGGGAGGTGGTCTCGTCCAAGGTTCGCTTGTGTTAATTGCGGGAGATCCCGGGATAGGCAAATCAACCATTCTTTTACAGACAAGCGGTGAACTATGCAAAAGCAACAGGAAAGTTTTGTATGTGTCGGCTGAAGAAAGTGCAAGCCAGCTGAAACTCCGCGCTCAAAGGCTTTCTATAGATGCTGATAATTTATATATTTATCCCCAGACGTCTATGGAAAATATTAAATCACAAATTGAAGATTTGGTGCCTGATGTGGTTGTTATTGACAGCATTCAGGCTATTTATTCCCAAAATGTTGCAAGCTCTGCAGGCAGTGTTTCGCAAATCAGAGAATGCACAAATCTTTTAATGCACATCGCAAAATCAAAGAATATAACAATTATTGTAATAGGTCATGTTACAAAAGACGGTAATATTGCAGGTCCTAAGGTTTTGGAACACATGGTGGACACGGTTATATATTTTGAAGGCGATAAATATAAATCTTACAGAATGCTGAGAGCTATGAAAAACCGTTTCGGAAACACATCTGAAGTCGGCATATTTGAAATGGGAACAGACGGTCTTAAATGTGTTACAAATCCGAATGAACTCTTCTTAAATGAGCGTTCGCAGGTATCAGTTCCTGGAAGCGCAATTGTTGTAACAAATGAGGGTACACGTCCGCTTTTAGTTGAAATTCAGGCACTTGTTGGTACAACTCCTTACCCGACCCCGAGACGGGTTACAAATGGTGTTGATACTAGCAGGGTTTTGCAAATTCTTGCTGTATTAGAAAAAAGAGTGGGGCTTAATCTTTCAAAGCAGGATGTTTATGTAAATGTAATGGGCGGAATAGATGTTTATGAACCTTCTGCAGATTTGGGAATTGCACTTGCTGTTGCAACATGTGCGCGTGATGTTGTCGTTGACCCGCAGACCGTAATAATAGGTGAAATCGGTTTGTCTGGTGAAATTCATCCCGTAAACAATATTGAAAAACGTTTGAATGAAGCTGTAATGACAGGTTTTAAAAAAGCGATTGTACCTTACGCAAACAAAATTGATGATAAGCGTATTGAGATAGTCCCTGTAAAGCGCTTGATAGATGCAATTACAGCCTGTGTATCCGCTCAATAATTTAAGACGATTTAAAATTTACCTACCTTGAAAATGAATAGAACCGCTTAAGCGGTGGAGGGATTAACTGTTATTTTGTTTTAGCCACTCCCGGTGCATCTTTTATAATAAACGGTCTTACAAAAGCATAAGTTCCGTATAGTGAAGTTAAAAGTCCTGCAGCCATTGTCCCTTTAAAAAGTTTTGGATGCTTTGTTTTATTTACTAATCCGCCTAATGTTACAAGTGTTGTACCTGTCATAATCCCGAGATATCCTTTAAAAATGGTTCTAGGAACAAGAATTGTGTCCGTCATATCAGCGGAATTTTTTGTGCAGGTATGGAATTTTTCTAAAAATGTTTCTTTTTTACCATTAGATGCTCCGTTAAAACACGGGCTGTTTGTGATTCTTGCTATTCTCATTGATGTTTTCCCTAATCTTTGTTTGGAACATGTTCAAATATATCTTGAACTCTACAATTTAAAGCATTACACAATTTATCTAAAGTTTCAAGTTCTATTGTTTTTGTTTTTTCATGGTAAATTCTAAAGACTGTAACATGAGTCAAACCTGCTTCTCTTGCAACTTCTGCCATGTTCATTCGTCTTCTTCCCATAATTTCTGATAATTTATTCTTAATCATAAGAATTATTTATCATTTTATGCAAAGACTTGCAAAATATA
>URXH01000146.1 GCA_900551675.1 uncultured bacterium | reverse complement strand
GATTGCGCAATAAATGCGCAATAACATTAATGTAAACAACTCGACTTCCTGACTTCTTGTCCTCTGCTAGCTGGGAGTGCCCCCCCCCCGATTAATATTTCTTAATAATTCTTTCATAATTACACTCCTCTGGCTTTGCTATTACAGTAATTATTATACCAAAATTTATGTAATTTTCAATAGCAATTATACATTATAATCAAGTTTTTGACCGACATTTTTTGATTTTACAGCCTGTGCCTGCATTTTTATACTCTGTGCCTGAGATGCAACTTTATAATCCTGATCAGAAGGATCTGAAGGCGCCATTGCAGAACGAATAACGGTATTTGCGTCATTTATAGTTTTTTGAGGATTATTCGGATTTAGTGATGGCATTTTAATATCAACATGACCTGCAAACGGAATACCGTCAGCATTTCTCTCTATTACAATTGCACCTGCCAGCTCACCGCCCGCACGCTTATGTGCAAGTTCATGAGCATAAATTTCATCATAATTTTTCTTTATCAAAGCATCTCTTTGTTGTTTTCTCTGTTCTTTCTGCTTTTCAAAAGGATTTGTAAAATTATAGAACAAATTAATTCCAGCCATACAAAAACCTCACACATATACTACCTGTTACTATTGTAGCATATTTTGAAGAGGTTTTCAACCCTTATGTTAAATATTATTTCCACGGATAATCGCTGTTTATCTGCCAGCCGTCCATAAGAATTTTTTCACCGCACATAAGACCGGTAGCATTTTTAGAACAGCCATGATAGTTTGACTTAATTTCATTTTCATTAAGTCCATGCCCAAACATAAACAGACCCGGTGAAGCAATCTTATGTGAACCATCTGAAAAAGGTACAGCGGTTAATGTAAATACAAAAATATCCACTCCATAAGTATTAGGACGTTTAAAACCGTTAATATCAACATTGATATGCACATGGTTATTGTCCTGTTTACGCATAGCAATAAACGCACCATCTGATAAGCTGATTTTTGCTCTATCACTGCCAGACGAAAAAGTCGGCGGATCGCTGTATTTATTTCCATTAGGCATTAGCCCGCCATCTTTGTTCCAACAACCTTCATTTTTTCCGCAATACTTAAGAACAGAAAAATTAGAACTCAAATATCTTTTAAAAAAATCTTCCGTACTAAGTGTCCAATCCCAGTCAGCAATATCTCCATAATTACTCTGAGACATTTGTACAGACTGCGACATCGCAGAATATATCTTCTTTAATTGGACAACTGTCTGCTTTTTTTGATAATTAGCTATCAAAGCAGGCATTGTCATTGCAGCAATAACTCCGATAACCCCTAAAGTTATCAAAACCTCTGCTAGTGTAAAAGCTCTTTTTTTCATATAAAAACCTCTTGCATTGTGATGCCATTTATCACAATGATAACAGATTTTTATATCTTTTTCAACCCCAAAAATTCTTGACTGAAGCCTTAAATCGCCCCCCCCCCGCCGCAGGGGGGGGAGACAATTTTTTCAATAAACATTTTAAATAAATTAAATCTCATACTTTGCTCCTCTGTTACTCTTTTTCAATAATAATTATAACAAATTATAACAAATTTTTCAATAAAAAGCCGAAAGCTTTCACCTTCGGCTTAATAACTATTTTTTGTCTTTACCAGTTCTTTTATAGAAATCTTCTATAAATCCTGTATTAAAGTTACCGCTCATAAACACAGGGTCTTCAATGATTTCCTGATGAAAAGGAATAGTTGTTTCCACACCGGTTATAACGTATTCCTTTAATGCCCTGTACATTCTTCTGCGGGCTTCATTTCTTGTTCTGCCCCAGCAGATAAGTTTTCCTATCATTGAATCATAGTAAGGCGGAATTGCATAATCCTGATATGCATGAGAATCAACTCTTACGCCAAATCCACCGGGAGTAACATATCCAGTAATTGTTCCCGGATTAGGCATAAAGTCTTTTTCTGGATTTTCAGCATTAATACGGCATTCAATAGCATGTCCGCGCAGCATAATTTCATCCTGAGTAAAATCAAGTTTTTCACCTGATGCAATCATTATCTGCTCTCTGACTAAATCAATATTGGAAATCATTTCTGTTACACAGTGTTCAACCTGAATTCTTGTATTCATTTCCATAAAGTACCATTTGCCGTCATGGTCGAGTAAAAATTCACAGGTTCCTGCGCTTTCATAATTAATTGCCTTTGCAGCTCTGACAGCAGCTGCACCCATTTCTTTACGCGTAGCTTCATCAATTGCAGGGGACGGAGCTTCTTCAAGAAGTTTTTGGTGGCGTCTTTGAATAGAGCAGTCTCTTTCGCCTAAGTGAACAACATTCCCGTACTGGTCAGCAAGAATTTGAACCTCTATATGACGCGGATTTTCAAGATATTTTTCTGCATAAACGTCAGGATTTCCAAAGAAATTCTGTGCCTCAGATTGACAAAGGTTCATATTAGTTTCCACATCGTCATCTGAACGGCAAATTCTCATGCCTTTTCCGCCGCCGCCTGCAGTTGCTTTCAATATTATCGGATAACC
>URXH01000145.1 GCA_900551675.1 uncultured bacterium | reverse complement strand
TGAAGAAAGTGCCGAATGCAAGGATTGTTTATCAAAACGTATGAATTCGATTGGTTACAAAATTGTAACAGATCGTGGAGATATAAAAAAATAAAAGAGGAGAAACAAAAATGAGTATTACAGAAAAAATTTTATGTTCTAAATCTCACGAATTCTTGTTAGATAATGGAGATAACACATTTACAATAGGATTAACCGATTATGCAGTAGAACAGCTCGGTGATATTGTATTTTTGGAATTACCTGAAACAGGTACAGAATTTAAGAAAGGCGAAACATTCGCAACCGTAGAATCTGTTAAAGCAGCTTCTGAAATCTACATGCCTGTAAGCGGAAAAATCCTTGAAATAAATGAAGATGCGGTAAATTCACCTGAAATTTTAAACGAAGACAGTTATGAAAAAGGCTGGCTTGTTAAAATAGAAGCAACAGGCGATGTTGCAGCAGAACAGGGAGACCTGCTTGAATACGAAGATTATAAAGAAGAATTGGAATAAAGATATATGAAAAATTTTTTAGTGCATACAGATGAAGCAAAGCGTGAAATGCTGGAAAGCATTAATTTGAATACTGTTGAAGATTTATTCAAACAAATTCCACAGCAGGCGCGTATGGGTAAACTCGGTTTTGAAAATCCGCTAAGCGAAATGGAAGTTCAAAAACGCGTAAAATCCATCGCTAAAAAAAATAATACAAATTATACAACCTTCCTCGGAGGCGGAACTTATAACAAATTTATTCCTGCCTGTATTTCTCAGGTTGCAAACAGATTTGAATTCTTAACGGCCTACACGCCGTATCAGCCTGAAATTTCACAGGGCACGCTTCAGGTTATGTACGAATTCCAGACAATGATATGCAGACTAACAGGTATGGATATTGCAAATGCAACAATGTATGATGCAGCAAGTGCCTGCGCGGAAGCAATACTAATGGCTGTCAGAATTTCTAAAAAAAATAAAGTTCTTGTATCCAATAAACTTAATCCCGAATACATTGACGTTATTAAAACTTACTGCAGGGCAAACGAAATTGAATTAAATCTTTTTGACAAACTTCCTGCCGAAACATCTGACTATGCCTGCCTGCTTATTCAAAATCCTGATTTCTACGGTGAAATAACGGAGATAGTAAAACCTGACTGTCTTCTTGCCGTTTGCGTTGATGTCGCATCTTTAGGTATTTTAAAACCGCCTGCGGATGCCGATATTGTAGCAGGAGATATTCAGACATTAGGGATTCCAATGAACTTTGGCGGACCGCATGCCGGATTTATTGCCTGCAAAGAAAAGTTTATGCGCCAGATACCCGGCCGTCTAGCGGGAAGAACCGTTGATGCTGATGGAAATCCAGCTTACTGTCTCACCATACAGACAAGAGAGCAGCATATCAAACGCGAAAAAGCCACAAGCAACATCTGTTCAAATCAGGCTCTTATGGGGCTTTGCGCAACTTTATATTTAACAGTTATGGGAGAAAAAGGTTTCCGCCAGGCATCTTATCTGTCGGCTAAAAGAGCACATCAATTATCAGAAAAACTCTCAGGAAAAGGGATAAAAACTCTTAATAAACAATTCTTTAATGAGTTTACTATAGAAGTTCAAGATGCGGATAAATTTCTTTCAAAGTTAAAATCAAACGGTATTATCGGCGGTTTGAAGCTTGACAAAAACAAAATTCTTGTTGCCACAACCGAAATGAACTCTGAAGAAGATATTGAAAAATATATAAAAAGCATTTAAGCTTCTTTAAAAGTATTGTAAAAAACCGTAAAAGCCTTTTTGGGTGTATCAAAATTCTTTACAGAACACCCTTTCACAAGGTACATGTGCTTTTCTGTTTCTATCATCAAATTAATTCTTTTTCTTGATGCATTCCATTTTTTTATAAAATCAGACACATGACTATCTGGATTTGACAATTTAAATTCAATTACACCATTCACCTCTGAAACAGTAGGGCGTCTGACTTCTCTTTCATCAACATAAACAGTAGAAAAGTTCTGTTTAACTTCCGGAGGATTATCAATATTTGCCTTAAAAGACAAATTAGTTTCTAATTCCGTAACAATAACATCCTGCATTCTTAACCCTCTTCTATGGCAATTTTCTTGCTTATAAATAATTCAATACGATAAAGAAAATATTTTTATCCTAAAAATAACTGGGCGATACGTGACTCGAACACGTGGCCCCCACAACGTCAATGTGGTGCGCTACCAGCTGCGCTAATCGCCCATATTTTATATATACCACAAAAATTTGCATTTTTGTGGAGGTGCGCTACCCCTCTCACAAAACAATTATCAATTGTTTTGCTCGGCAGAGTGCTAATCGCCCATATTTTATATATACCACAAAAAATTTGCATTTTGTGGAGGACTGCCCCTCGCATAAAACAATTATTAACTGTTTTATCCGGCAGAATACCAATCCTCAGCATTTTCAAGGTTCATTTGTAAACTAATTATAGCATAAACAAATTAAAAATGCATAGCATCAACTTGCTTTAACATATTTTGGATATCTTTTAACAACTCTGCTTCGATAAATATCAATTCTTGCTTTGTATAATCATCATTT
>URXH01000144.1 GCA_900551675.1 uncultured bacterium | reverse complement strand
AAATTTTTAGGATTGTAAGGAATAATGTAAAGACCGGTTATACCGGTCTTTTTTTAGAAATGTTCTTTTATTGTTTGTTGAGTTTCATCTTTGTTTTGTTTATCAGCATCAAAGAAAACTTTAATAGTTTTTTCATTTTGGATAGCGTTCATTGTGCTGTCTTGAGCCTGTTCTTTTACACCAGTAAAATCTAAATTAAGGTATGCCCAGACACCTGCTGCTATTACCAGAATTAATAAAATAAACCACTTCATATATATACCCTCATGATTTTTGCGCCAGATTAATTTTATACTTTTTTATATCTAAATAAATCAAATTATTGGTTGATTTTTTAATTTGTAATAAGTTTAAGCCCTGTTATACCGCATACAATTAAGCCTATGCATAAAAAACGCATTAAACTTACTGGTTCTTTAAATAGTATTATCCCGAGAACTACCGTTCCTATTGTGCCTATTCCTGTCCATATCGCGTATGCTGTTCCCAGAGGCAGACTTTTAAGTGCCAGTGCTAGAAAGTAAAAACTTGCAATCATGCATATAACAGTTATTACCGATGGAATTATGAGGCTGAAGCCGTGTGAATATTTTAGACCTATCGCCCAGCTTATTTCAAAGAGTCCTGCGATAAATAAATGTAACCACTGCATATTTATTCTCTCCTTTCTTTTCTTTTATGCAAATAAGCCCGAAAGATATTAATTTAATATCTCCCGGGCTTTTATCCCTCCGTGTACGCAACTTTTATATTGCGTTTTTTCTCTCGGACCAGCCGGTATTACCGCGGAACCCTAGAAAAATTTTTTTAAACAGTAGTTTCCTGTTTTTTAAACTGCATTTCATAAAGAGCTTTGTATTGTCCGTTTTCTATTTTCATAAGCTCATTATGGTTTCCTGTTTCAACAATTTCTCCCTGATTAATTACAACAATTTTGTCTGCATTCTGAACGGTTGAAAGTCTGTGAGCAATTACAAATACTGTTTTATCCTGCATCAGGTTATCAATTGCTTTTTGAACAATTGCTTCTGCCTTATTATCAAGAGCACTTGTTGCTTCATCAAGTATCAATATCGGAGCGTTTTTCAAAAATGCTCTTGCAATAGCTACTCTTTGTTTTTGACCGCCTGATAAAAGTATTCCGCGTTCACCGATTTGGGTGTTCAAACCTTCCTGCAATGTGGCAACAAAATCGTCAAGATAAGCCATTTCTACTGCTTTTTGAATCTGGACATCTGTAGCTTCTTCATTGCCTAAAAGTATGTTTTCACGAATTGTACCGGAGAATAAAAAGTTATCCTGAAAAACAACTGCAATATTTTGTCTGAGAGATTCAAGCGTATAATCTCTTATATCAATACCGTCAATTAATATTGCACCTGATTTAACATCGTAAAATCTCGGCAGAAGGTTTACTATTGTAGTTTTGCCTCCTCCTGAGTTTCCGACTAAAGCAACTGTTTCACCTTTTTTAATGTCCAGATTTATATTTTTAAGGACAGGAACATTCGGAACATATTCAAAACATACGTCTTTAAATTGTATTAGCGAATGTTCTCGCGGCAAGGTTTTTGCGTTTTCTTTGTTTCTTATTTCAGGCACGGAATCAAGTATTTCAAAAATTCTTTCTATTGAGAAGAATGAAAATTGTACTGCATTAAGGTTATTTCCAATGTTTTTGACAGGAGTATAAAGCAGGATTAAAGCAGTGATGAATGATACAAAGTTACCGCTTGTAATCTGGTTTGTCATAATCAAATGGCTTCCGTAGCCTATAGCTGCGGCAATTCCAACTGATACTATAACATGCATCATCGGGGACAGCCACTGAGTTTTTTGAACCATTTTTATTCTTAAGTTAAATACATTCTTTAATATCCATGAAAATTTACCGGCTTCATGCTGCGAAAGATTGTAAGATGTAATAGTTTTGTTGCCGGCAAATACTTCGTTATATGCAGTAATAATTGAAGCGTCTGCAACTACTGTTTTATTCATAACGCTTTTAATTCTTTTTTGCAATTTTGCCACAGGTGCAAATGCACAGCCTAAAACCGCAACAGCAATCAAAGCAAGCTGCCATGAGTTATAAAATAAAACGCACACAAGTGAGATTGATGAGAAAATTCTTTGTGTGAATACGCTTAAATTATCTAATAATCCCGCACAAGCAATATCAGCCTGATTGTTAAACTGGAATACAACATCTCCGGAATTTCTAGTATCATAGAAAGATGTAGGCAGAGTCAGTAGTTTTTTGAACATATCAAATTTCAGACCGTTTGTGATTTTCCCGCCGACCCATGTTGATAAGTATGATGAAAGATATTTCAATCCCCCCTGAATAGATGTAAATGCTACGATGCCTAAAGGTATATACCATGGAGATGCAATGCTTTTTTCCACCATTACAAGATCCATATAAGGCTTTAAAGCAAGTGCTATAACCGCATCAAGAGATCCTATAGGAATACATATAAGCATTGAGCATAATGCCCTGAACCAGAAAGGTTTTACATAAGGCCACATGCGGCGGTAGTTTACAACAAATCTTAATTGTAAAATTTTATCAATAGTGTCATTAAAAAATTTATTTTTTAACATTTCAAATCCCTGCTTTATTACTGAGTATATATTTAATTATACCGTAACAATACCTGATGGCAAATGTTTGTTAAGAAAAAGATTA
>URXH01000143.1 GCA_900551675.1 uncultured bacterium | reverse complement strand
CAATAGTTCAAAAATTCTACAAGGAGGTAGTTCAAGATATGGATAATAATAAATTAGATACAATTACAAACCTGTTTGAAGAAAAAGAAATAAGAAGAAAGTGGTACAACGAAGATTGGTATTTCTCAGTAGAGGATGTTGTTCAAGTTTTAACTGATTCTGTAGATGTAAAACAATATATTAAAAGCGCAAATCCCATGAAATATCTTATGATAAAACTTGCGACAGCTAAGCCTACAACCCCCATTGAAGGAATAGGGCCAAATCCGAATACCATAGCAAAACATAAAGCAATATTTAAGAATACCGCTATAGCAGTGATTAAATTCGGAAATACAACAATTTCAAAAGCCTGTAAGAATTCTTTTAAAGCCGAATGCAGATATGCTCCGAATGTTGCAAATGCTGTAATAAACATATATTCTTTAATCATAGGAACAAGCTTCGGTGCGAAATGCAGATAATCTATAACCGGTATAAATGCAAGAACCGCAAGCATAATTATAAATGCAAGAAGCATTGCAAATCTTATTGTGGGATAAAAATATTTTTTAGCGCTTTTCTTTTCTCCGCGAAAATTTGACAAAAGCGGCGAAACGCTTGAAATTAACCCTACTCCAAATGTCTGAATGCAATTTGTAATTGCAGTTGCAATACTGATTGCCGCAAGAGTATCGGTTGAATGGTGCCCTGCAACCAGAACATCACCCGCACCGATCAGGATAAAACCGAGGTTACCCATAATGATGGGCAGGGCAATGTTTAAAAGTTCTTTCGCATAATACCTGAATTGTACGCTCATACAACCATGATTATATCACAAATATTATATTTAAACATTTTCAGATTAATTTATCTACCAAGGATAATCGTTTTTTATCTGCCAGCCATCGTACATTATCAGAGCACCACAGCATTGTCCCGTTTTAGAGTTATTACATGCTTCACTATTTGTGTATGCCAATTCATCTCGTGATAAACCATTACAAAAAAAGTATAATCCCGGCGCTGATATTTTGTGTGCATAATCAGTAAAAGGTTCACTGGTCATAGTAAATTCAAAGATATCTTTTCCAAACCTGTCAGGTTCTTTACTTCCGTTAATATCTACCATAATATGTATATGAGCATTATCCTGTTTTAACAATGCCACATAGGTCCCATCTGATAATGTTAGTTTACTCCAGTACGAATTAAGTGGATTTTCCTGATGTAAAGATCCTCCCAACTGAAACACTCCGTTATCATTCCAGCAGCCCGTGTTGTTTTTACAATTTTTTATAATATTGAAATTTTTTGCGAGATACAAATCAAAAAAATCAAATGCATCTAACGACCAATCCCAGCTGTCAATATCACCATAATCGGCCTGTGCCCTCTGTACAGATTGATACATCGCAGAGTATATTTTTTTCAGCTGTGTAACAGTCTTCTGCTTTTCATAACTTGATATAAGTGAAGGCATTGTTATAGCAGCAACTACACCGATAATGCCCAATGTAATCAAAACTTCTGCCAATGTAAAGGCGGATTTGTCTGTTTTAATCAACATACCGTACTCCTATTCTATTGTTTAAAATTTTATATTGCATAACCATGATTATACAATAATTTAAGGTATATTTCAACTATGGGATAGTTTAAAATTTTTAAAATTATTATTTAAAATTCCTTTATGGGCAAAAAAATTTATAAATACGACAAAGTCCTGTGCAGACATTTTGGCAAAAAAATTTATGATCTTCGTACAGATTGCAGCTTTACACAAGAAGAGCTGGCATTCAGAGCGAACATATCCCCGAGCTACATGAGTGCCATTGAAAGAGGTATAACAGACACTACAATATCAACGGCAAAAAGAATTGCCAAAGCCCTGAATGTTGATATTATCAAACTTTTTGAAAATTAATTTTCTAACATTGTTTGTTCCCACGGGTAGTCTTTTCTTATTTCCCAGCCGTCCATCTGAATAAGCCTTGTACAGGCATGACGGCGTCCTTTTGAACTCACCGACGGGTCATCTCTGTTTCCGTATTTGCACGATTCTAAGATTTCTTCTCTTGTCTTATTATCAAAATATGGAGAAGATGTTAAAAATCTGCCTCGGTTTATCTCAAACAGAAAACCTGTTTTACCGTTAAAATTTCCGTCTCCGTTAGCATTTGTACAATACTTATAATCGATGCAGTAAAATATAAAAAACTGGTTTTCATTGCCTATATAAGAATCAAATCCGGAACCGTCATTAAATGCAGCAGAAAAGTTTTGTCCGTTAGTTGTTTGATATGTTGTTGTTATATATTTCCCAATTGTAGAAGAAAACCATTCTTGTGTTTTTACACCATTTTTTGCAGTTTCTGCCGGAAATCTGATATCCTCCGGCATAATTCCTTCGTCCTGCTGCCATCTAAGAACAGCCTGACTCATTATAGAATAAAATCTTTCAAGTCTGACAGCGGTTTGTTTTTTCCGGTAGTTCGCAATCAAAGAAGGCATCGTCATCGCCGCAACTATTCCAATAATTCCAATTGTGATTAAGACTTCGGCTAACGTAAACGCTGCGCGTTTACTAGGTAAATAAGTTCGTTTCGGCAGCGTAGCCGCTGCACCCGCAACTTGAGCCTTGTATAAACTTTTCAAGTCATTGTGAGATTCTTCAGAGCCTGTGCAAGCCAGCTGTAGCATTTGATGAGCTCCCGAAACAAGTTCGGGATGACAATCTATCTCATGCTGAACGTTAGATTGACATCC
>URXH01000142.1 GCA_900551675.1 uncultured bacterium | reverse complement strand
AATTAAAATTAACTTTCACTTGCACAACTCCTTACTACTTAATTTATAACTCAACTGAAAAATTTTTTTTGACAAAGTATAATATATTATTAAGAAATTTTTACAAAAAAAGATTAAAACACTATTCTTTGATATAATTTTTTTGAAAAAAAGGAGAAAAATAATGCAAGTTATGGAAAAAAAATATAATGTAAAAGATTTGGCTCTGGCAGAGCAGGGTAAAAATCAGATAGAATGGGCTTTTAAAGATATGCCCGTTTTAAAACAGATCCAAGAAAGATTTATTAAAGAACAGCCGTTCAAAGGTTTGAAATTATCTGCCTGTGTCCATGTTACCAAAGAAACAGCAGCGCTGTGTGTAGTAATGAAATCAGGCGGAGCAGATGCAGTATTAGTTGCATCTAATCCATTATCAACTCAGGATGATGTTGCTGCAGCTCTTGTAAAATATTATGATATCCCGACATTTGCAGTTGCGGGAGAATCCGTAGAACAGTATAAAGAGCATATTCAACAGGCTCTTAATCACAATCCGGATATAATAATCGATGACGGATGCGATATTGTTTCAACAATACATGCAGAACGTCCTGAAATGGCTTCTAAAATTATCGGTTCAACCGAAGAAACAACAACAGGTATTATAAGGCTTCAGGCTCTGGAAGCTCAAGGAGTATTGAAATTCCCTGCAGTAGGTGTTAATACAAGCCTTACAAAACATCTTTATGACAACAGATACGGTACAGGACAAAGCTCTATGGACGGTATTATCAGAGGTGCAAATATTTTGATAGCAGGAAAAACTGTTGTAATTTCAGGCTACGGCTGGTGCGGAAGAGGATGTGCTTTACGTGCTAAAGCTTTAGGTGCAAATGTTATTGTCTGTGAAGTTGATCCTTTAAAAGCTCTTGAAGCTGCTATGGAAGGATATAGGGTAATGCCTATTGAAAAAGCCGCAGAAGAAGGCGATATATTCTTAACCGTAACAGGCGACAAACATGTAATTGATGTTAAGCACATTTTAAAAATGAAGGACGGTGCATTCTTAGCAAATTCCGGACACTTTGACTGGGAAATCAATGTGGCAGGTTTAAAAGAACATGCAGCTGAAATTCGTGAAATCAGACCGAATTTTGAAGAATTTAAACTGGATAACGGTAAATCTGTTTATGTTTATGCTCAAGGCCGGTTAGTAAATCTTGTTAATGCAGAAGGCCATCCTGCAAGCGTTATGGATATGAGTTTTGCAAATCAGGCTTTAGGTATCGAATTTCTTGTTAAAAACAAAGGCAAACTCGAAAATAAACTTTATACTCTTCCTCATGACGTAGATGTAAAAATTGCGGAATTAAAGCTTAAATCAATGGGTATTGAAATTGATACGTTAACTCCCGAGCAGGAAGAATATCTTAACAGCTGGAAGTTTTAGGAGCATGCCGATCCACTCATGACATTTGGTTTTGCATAAACTTTGCATGTCATTGCGAGGTTTAAGCCGAAACAATCCGGCTTATTACGGAAGATAAGAGGGGAAGAAGATAGCTTTTTAACGTAAATGGCTTACCTTCATATCTTCCTGGCTTCTTACCTTCTAATAAACCCTCTCCCTTAATCCCTCTCCCAAGAGAGGGTAAAGTTTTAAATTCCCTCTCCGAATGGGGAGGGTTAGGGTGGGGTACGATTTGGAAGAAAAGATGTACAGAAGGCAAGAAGTCAAGCTTTTTTAACAATATTTCTTAATGCCCTGGTGTCCATACTATCTTAATATCTTAAATACTACCCTGATTTCTTGCCTTCGATTATCAGTTTCATAATAATGTTAGTAAGATTAACTTTAGGGTATTACGGCAGCCTAAAGTTTTTCTTTCCTGCCATAAAAATTTAATTGTTTCAGGGCGGATTTTCAGATTGTTTTCAATATTAATCTTTGTAATATAGTCGCTGTGGAGTCTTTTATCGCCTGTTACAAGAGTGCAGTTTCCTGCATTATTTTTGTGGCGTCTGTAGCCGATAAGAGGTCTGTATATTATTGCAGAACCACCGAGCAAATGTGCGAAATTAAACAAAAATTTATCAGGGCAAATCCGCCAATTTTGGGTTTCTGAGTAAGACTCAAGAATTTCAATTGAAGTTTTTCTGAACATTGCAGAGCTGTTCGGCGACCAGTACCAGCCTCCAAAAGGTTTGTGTTTTAAAATTTTATACTCAACAGGTGTGTCGCACAAAATTTCAATTCCTGTTGTGTCATTTTGAACTTGCTCCAAAATCTTACAGTCATTAGATTGAGGGGAAGAAATTGAATTAAGTGTGTGTATTTCATCTTCTTCACCTATTTCAATTATTTGACACGAGGTAAATGCAACTGAAGTTTCAAGATGGACTCTGATATGTGAGGCAGCGTATTCTTTGCATAAAACATCATCACTGTCTATAAAGCTTATAAATTGTCCGCTGGATGCTTTCAGTCCTGTTATCATTGAGGCAAGCTGTCCTGAATTTTTTTCATGTTTTATCAGTGTAATTCTTAGATCCTGATTATCTGAAATAAATTCTTCAACAGCTTTGCAGGAGTTATCTATAGAACAATCATCGACAACTATAATTTCGAAATTCTTATAAGTTTGTTCTTTAATACTTTCAAGAGTTTTAAGGATATATTTTTCATAGTTGTATGAAGTTACAACAAATGAAATAAGCGGAAGTTTAAGCATTTTCACCGCCGTGTTTTTTTTTTGCGGGAAGGCTTTTCTCTTTTTTTTTTTGTCGGGGGTGGTGTGTC
>URXH01000141.1 GCA_900551675.1 uncultured bacterium | reverse complement strand
TTGTATTTAATTAAAGTTTACAAGTAGAGTTATATAAATATACTAATAGTTGACATCAAGGGTGAATTTTGATACTCTTAAATCAAGTTTGTAAATTGCTGGTATATGCAATTTTTGGAAGCTGACAAAATATAAGAAGGAGGTTTATGTTTAAAATTCCTACAGCAAATAAGTTTGATGACAGTGATATTTGTTTTAAAAGAACTTATTCACTTTGTAAAAAGTGCGCATTCACTCTGGCTGAAGTGTTAATTACGCTAGGAATAATAGGTATTGTTGCTGGAATGACACTGCCTGCTTTAATTCAAAATTACAGAAAAAATGTTGTTGAAAATCAATTGAAGACAGTGTATTCTCAGATATCAAATGCTGTCAAAATGGCTGAAACTGAAAATGGAGAAGGCTTTGAGTTCAGTGTCGGAGGTAAATTTGAAAATGATGTAAATAATAATTCTTTTGAGCAAAGCGAAGCTGTATTCAATACATATTTTAGAAAATATTTTAAAATTATTAAAGATTATCCGAAAAACAATGAAATTTTTATTTCCAAAGGATTTGCTAAAAATAGTACCGCAACTGATGAAACAAATTATGCAAAATGTGTTCAGCTTGCTAACGGAACTGCATTATGTTTTTACCCGAAAAACGGAAATAGGGGACAATTTCTTGTTTATTTAAAGCCCGATAAGAAAAATAAAATAGACGGCAGGGATGTTTTTGCCTTCAGGCTTTCAAGAGATAGAGGAGCTTTCTTTGTTTCTCAATCGCTTGATAGTTCAAGAGATAAGTTAATTGAAGGCTGTGTAAGTCCAAATGCGCATCCAATAACAACAGATTGGCTACGTCCGGATGTATGCACTTTCTTAATAATGCAAAATAATTTTGAAATCCCTAGTGATTATCCGTTAAGTTTTTAGAATTATTTTCACAGGATGCTCATATTAATATTTTAATCTTACCGACTACTTTGCCGTTAATTGTTTTTATATCAGCGTCAGCTTCTATATCTGCCCAGTGAAGATTTTTTAGAACCTGTATCACAACAAGTTCGCGGGCTTTCATATCACAGTCTGAAATTTTTACAGCAAATGCTTCTTCTGTTTTGGTGTTGACTACAATACATAATCCGCCTGCTCCGACTTTGGCAATTATACCTTCGGAGTTTTCTATAATTCTGGTATCAGTTCTGTCTTCTCCGCCTATAAGATACGGGTGATTAAGGAATGCATTTTTAATTTTTTTATATTTTGGATTGCAAAACAGATTTAAGTATCCGTGAAGCATATTTGTCAAAGGCATAGACACAATAGGAACACCGCAGCCATCTGTAGTTACCGGATATTCTTTTTGAAGCTGGCATAAGCCATATATTTTTTCTTTAATGGCTTTTTGCAGCGGATGGTCAGGCAAATAATAAGTTTCTAAATCCCAATTTTTCATTTTAGACAAACCAAGCATCATAATATGTTTGCCTGAACAGTTGTTTTGCAAAATATTTACGGCTGTTCCGTTTAAAAGCATTTTTGCTTGTTCCGTTTTAGAAAGCGGTTTATGCAGTCCGCATTTCAAAAAACTTTCATCAAGTCCAATTTTATTAAGAAGTTTGCGGGCAATGCTAACGTGAATTTCTTCGCCTGCATGAGATGCACAGCAGATTGCAATTTCATCTTCTGTCATATCATAAAATTTGTCCATCCCGTAATCGATAATTAAGCTTGCCTGCAAAGGTTTCGCGCAGGATCTTAAATAAAACGGATAATTTTTTGAATCTCCGGTAAAGTCAAATGCTCTGTTTTTGTCAGCAAGCACAATAAAGCCATAATGCTCTTCATCACATAGTCCGTCCCTTACATATTCTAAAAGTAATTCCGGTTCTGTTTTATTGCGGGGCATTTCTCTTTACCAATTCTAAAAGCTGAAGTAATTTACGTTTTAATTTTGTATTTTCATCTTTAAGATTATTGATTTCGTCTTCAAATTTCTGGCTATCGCTTGTGTATGCTGTTTCCGGCTGTGGCACAGTGTTATAATCCAGAATGAAGCGTTTTTTGGCTTCTTCTTTCAAAATTAAGACTGCTTTCAAGTCATTTTCTTTTACATATCCGAGTTCAACAAGAATTTCTCCGAATTTTTTTGGCTGTCCTTTTTCTGAGGCATCTCTGTTGGCAAGTATTGCCTGCTGTAACTGATCAACAGATAACACGCCTTTTTGCTTGAAGTATTCGCCTATTCTAAATTTTCCTGCTATGTAGCCTGCCATAGCGTGAATTTCTTTTGAATCAGGAACTTTAATAAAATTTTGTTCAAGACAGAGTTCATAGTATTTTGAAACTTCTTCCATTGACAGAAAAGTATTAATGGATATCTCAAGCATACTGTATTCATTGGCGCAGGCCTGAAGAAAATTGTATATATTGTTATCAAGACCGCATTTTCTTTCCATCAATTCTGTTTTGCCTTTAAAAGTCAATGTCGGCACAAATGTAGAATAAGTATCATTTGGATTGTTTCTTAAAAAATCTTCGCATTCATATTCCTGCATTTCTTTTGCAAGTCTGAGATAGATTACCTGTTTAATCCATAGGGGTACATTCAGGATCTTTTCAAGAAATAAGTCAAAAATGTTCTTTTTCAAATCAACCTCTCAAAAATATATAACTTCCTTGTATTTTTTATTATAGCATATATAATATATTAATTCAAGTTCAAAATATTTTTTATATTTTCTTGCTATTTCCATTGGTGTATTTGCTGTTACACTAAATGTATTAATCATATTTTCATTTTCACTTTTATGTTTGTGTTCTACTCTACTTTC
>URXH01000140.1 GCA_900551675.1 uncultured bacterium | reverse complement strand
CTTATCTGGAATAATCATTTAGTATCTGCTGACGGTATGAATAACATAAATTATCTGTCTTTTGCCTGCCTTATTACATCTTCCTTATTCATTCTCTGCCAGCTTTCAAATTTTATAACCCTGTCATCTATAGTTATATCTGCATTAGGTTTGCCAAAAAATATTTCATCATACTGTATACCATTTTTTTCAAGCCAGTCAAGTGTAATTTTGCCTACATTTTTCATTACTTTGCCGACATTATGTCCCTGAGTCTGCATATTTCTTGCAGTATTTATTATAATTGTATGTCCGTCAGCTTTCAAAGCATCTATAAATTCCTTTGCTCCGGGCATAACTTTCACATCCGCATAAGTCTCATCAGGCTTCTTTATTGTGCAGATTGTCCCGTCTAAATCAATACATATTCTGAGCTTCTTTTCTTCCATTTATACATTTAACCTCGTCATTTTCTATATTTACGATATCATTTAACAGCTCTATTGCTTTTATATAGAACATCTTTTGTCTTAAAAAATTATCTTTATGTAAAGGTATCATTGACAAGAATAACAGTCCTTCTATAAATTTTATTTCTTCAGAGTTGTATCCGTTTTCTAAAGCCAATCTATCAAAAACATTTACGAGAACAGAGTAATCTGCACTTGACAAAATTTTATATTTAAACTGCCCTTCTGTTTCTTCAAGCCGGAACATACCTTGAACAATAAAATCATATAAGCCTGCTACACTATGCCTTAGCTTTGCAATATCATATCTTGGATCGCCCCAGATAGTAGGCTCCGCATTAAGCCGTCCTCTGGGGTCAATCAGTTTAAAAATATAATTATTGGAGTCAAACAATATATTTGAAAAGCAATAATCCCCGTGAATTATTGTAAATATGCCATTACTCGCTAATTTAAAACAAAACTCTCTGATGTTTTCGCCTAGCTGGCAAATCCCTCTATATTTTCTGTCGTTTATATATATAAAATCTTTATCTAAAAGAGATGTCCAATAAGTATTTTGCTGTTTTAAATCTTTCAATCTGTCTTTTGTTTTTTCGTAATAAAGCCATTTTAATGCATTTGAATCTGCCGGAGAATTAAAATTTGCAAATCTTTTATGCAAAGAAAATAACTTTTCTATTATACATCGCCAGTCTTCAATATTAACCTCTCCTGACAAATACAGTTCCTGTAAAGACTGATAGCCGTATAATTCCTGAACCAATTTTGCAGAACCTTTATTTTTTTCAAAACTTACAAGACGCGGACAGCATATCTTTAATTCATCTGGAATATTTTTATACCAGAATGCTTCATCTTCCAGCTTTTGGATTTTTGTACTTGTTTTAACAAGCAGGCCTCTTTCCGTATCTACAGAAATTGAATTAAAACATCTCGCATTAAACAAAAGATTTTTAGCTTTTATTAATCCGGATGTATGCCCTAAATCATACCAGTCATCTATTAATCTTGTTTTAAGTTTATATCGTTCCTGATAAGCTTTCAATGCCGTCGAAATTTCCTTTTTAAGCATTAATCTTGATTTTATACAGCAGTTTAAAAGGAATTTTGTATCAGAAAATGCATAATAACCCACAAGAGCAAATTTATTCTTCAAATCAATATTTTTCTGTTTATCATAAAAATCTGCAGCATAATTATTCGAATCAACTTCTGCAAGACACCAGTTGTCAGATGTTGTAATATCTTTTGAAACAAAAAGCACATCCGTATCATCATTTATACTTTCAGGAATTAGCGTATCACCTAATATTACCCTTGTCGGCAAATTCATATCTGCCTTTTGCAGCGAATATTTTAAAGAACTCAATATATTTTTTCTGCTGTTTACTAGAACAAGTTCAATATCAAAATTTTCACAAAGTATATTTTTAATATAATCAATAAGTTTTAAATTATTACTGCATACCGCTATTATAAATTTATCAATGCCGTATTTTTTCAGGTTATTTAACTGCCACCATATAACAGGTTTTCCCCGCATCGGAAGCAGTGCAAGCGAGGAATAAAATCCGACAGGCATATTTTCATTTCTGGTTTCTCCGCCAAAAAGCAGAATATTATTAAATCTTTGCACATTGCCTCCTTATATATTCCTTTAACTGTTCAGGAGTTCCTACGCAGTCAAAATGTGCTATATCAAATATACCGATTTTAGCAGTCATTTTTTTTAAATGATTGTATACATTTGACATATAAAATTCACCTTTTTGTAAATCATTGCAGACAACAAGATCAATAACGGCATCTTTAAATAGTTCGATATTTTTAAAATAGTACATACCGCAGATTGCATGATTTGAGATTACTTCTTTCTCCTTTGTCAGTATTAAAAAGCCGTTTTCATCAACACTCGCATAAGAAAAGCAGGGATTATCAGAATTTATTGTTAATAAAGCACCGTCAAGATTTCTTATTCTTACATCTGAAATAAATTCTTTGACATCATTACAATCAAAAATATTATCAGAATCCGCAAATATAATATCGTATTCCGGTTTAATCTTTTTATGCGAAGCTAATGCCGTAATTGCAGCCCCCATAGTCAATTTAGGCACTGAAACAAAATCCAGAATATATTTATCTCTTAATTTTTGAAGCTGTAATTTCTGTTCTGTAAGAAATTTTTCCTGCAAAACAAGAATGATATTTACATCAATCATTTTAAAGCTGTCAAGCACATGTTCAATCATCATTTTTCCGTTAAATTCAATAAACGGTTTTGGAACATCGTACCCTTCAACAGCAAAACGACTGCCAGCACCAGCCATAGGAATAACTATATTTATAGAAATATTTTCAGATAAGCCAGAATTATTAAACATTGCAATAGTCATAAACTACCTTTGATATTACAAATATTATTTGATCTATATTTGATATTTTAGGCCTTTTTATTT
>URXH01000139.1 GCA_900551675.1 uncultured bacterium | reverse complement strand
CCGCCCCTTCGACGAACTTGCGCCCGACATGTGCGGCTGCCTGGTGCAGATCGAGGATCTGACGCCGCTTCCGTCGGAAGAGGACGAACGCCGGATGTATGCCCGAACGCGGGAAATTCTGGAACAGTATGGCTACCATCGGTATGAAATTTCGAATTATGCGAAAGACGGGTATGCCTGCCGCCACAACATCGGCTACTGGAACCGGACGGATTATTTGGGGATCGGGCTTGGAGCGTCGTCTTTGATTGACCCGATGCGCTGGAAGATGACGTCTGATTTATCGGACTATCTGGAATGCGGCAAAAATCAGGGAGATTTTGCAAACCTTCGGGAAGAGGTGCAGACGCTTCGTATGTCGGAACGAATGGAAGAGTTTATGTTTCTGGGGCTGCGCCTGACAAAAGGCATTGAACTGCAAACATTTGAACACCAGTTTGGAAAAAGCTTCTGGGACGTTTATCAGGACGCAGCGGATAAGCTGTTTTCCGAACAGTTACTTTGTCTGGATGAATCGAAAAAAAATCTGCGCCTGACGGATTATGGCGTGGACGTCAGCAACTATGCGCTGGCGGAGTTTTTGCTGGATCAATAGGAGCGTATCGTTGTAGGCACGGAAGTTTTTGCCGGATGTACAAAAGACGCGGAAGCGACATCGTGCCAAACTATTTTTTAGGACAATAAGCGGGAATCCTCGGCAATTCAATTACCGAGATGAAAGCGCAGGATTGTGCATGTCTGCACATTAAAAATAATATAATAATCTTCTTACCCTTGATATGAATGCCGTAACCGACATGTAAGAAATCGAAAGCATGTTCGATTTTGTTGCGCGTTTCTAGTCCTCATGTTATACTATATGTATGAAAGAAAATCTTATACATTACAGGACTTGCGTTTGTAATATCAACTACCATATGGTATGGTCGGTGAAATACCGGCGAAAGATATTAAAACCAGAAAAATATAATGTTTATTGATGAAAGGTGTAAAAATGGAAATAAATGAATTTCATATTAACAATATTTTAAAAGACATGGAAAAAAAGGAGTATCAGGGTTATTTGCTTGCACAATTTACAAATATTCACTATATTTCAAATTACAGACCTACTAGTTTTGCTTTTTGTGTTATAAAAGAAGATCCAATTATTTATGCATCAAAAATGGATATGGAGATAGCTAATAAAACATCAACAATTGAAGTTAAAGAATTTACTTCATTTTCAGATATGCTTGGGGAGCTTAAAAAGGAAGGAATTTCCAATTTGGCTATTGAACCGAGTTTGGTTTACAGTACCTATGGAAAATTCAAAGATTCTTTCAATATAAAATCTGAAACATTTATTGATGCTCAAAGACAAATTAAAACAGCTGATGAAATAGATAAAATCCAAAAAGCAACACAGATTGCTCAAAAAGCATTTGTTGAGCTGGATATTTTAAACAATACAAATCCTGAAAATATTGTTGCCCTGGAATTGGACAACTTAATGAGAAAATATGGTGCGGATGGCAGTTCTTTTGACACTATTGTAACAAGCGGTTCAAATTCAAGTCTGCCTCATGCAACACCTCAGGATAAACAGTTAGAACAGCCAATATTGATTGACTGGGGAGCAAAATATCATGGGTACTGTTCAGATAATACAAGAACTATTGTGTATACAGAAAAACAAAATGAAATTTGTGATATTGTAGCACAAGCTCATGATAAGGCTATAAAAGCAATTAAACCAGGTCTTAAATGCTGTGAAATTGATAAGGTGGCTCGTGATATTATAAGTGAATATGGTTATGGTGATAATTACATTCACTCAACAGGCCATAGTGTAGGTTTGGATATTCATGAAATACCTACATTTTCAACTAAGGACAAAACAGTAATTGAGAAGGGCATGGTTATTACAGTTGAACCAGGAATTTATCTGGAAGATAATTTTGGTGTCAGACTTGAAGATACAATAGCTATTGAAAAAAATAAAGGAAGAATAATTGGTGATTTACCTTTAATTATTGAATAAGTTTTCAAAAATTGATTTAATTTACAACTGAGATTTTATATATTTTAAAGTTGTATTTTAATCTATGGAATCTAAAATTATTTATTCATTATCTTTATTTTTAGAAAATAAACTTTCTGAAGAGCAATTATCCAAAGTCCAGGAATTTTTGCTAAGCGGGGACATTGGGATAGTTGCATCTAAATTTTTAGCTATTTTAATATTTTTTATTTTATTTGCAGATATTGTAATTGGAATATTCATTGTATTTTTTAAAATTTCTGATTTGTCTTTATTTTTACCTTTGTTAATCATTCCTTTTGTTGCCACTTATGTTTTTATAAAACAGGAAAAAAGGGCAGCAGAAATTGAAAAATCAGCTCCTGACTTTTTAAGACAGCTTTCAGCTATGTTAAAAGTTGGTTTAAGTTTTGAAAATGCAATGGAAGATATGTCCAAATATGGTGAAGGGCCTTTATATGATGAAACAAGACGGGCAATTGCTGAGATTAAAGTTGGGCGAAACTTTGATGATGCATGGATGGCTATGGCTCAAAGATTAAAGTCAAAAGAACTTGAGAGGATTTTTACAATAATATTGGGAAGCCGTAAAAGCGGATCAAGTATTGCCAATGTCATTTTTGATGTTTCAAATAATTTAAGGGATATGCTGGCTCTAAAACGCGAAAGAAAATCTTCTGTTATGATGGCAGTTATGTTTTTAATAATTTCTGCAGTAATAGCCAGTCCTTTTGCTTTAGGGATGGTTAGTGTTTACTCCCAGTTTATGCAAAGCTTTGGGAAGCAGACACAGTTAATTTTGGCAGCACCATTTGCAGGACAGATTTATCTGGTAATTCATTCGGTTTTGGTTGGTTTGATAATAAGCATAATAATGTATGGGGATGTTAAAAAGGGAATCAAGTTTTCTGTACCTTTGGCTCTGGTTTCTTATGGGATATTTTATCTGATTTCCAATTTTGCAGGTGCTATGTTTTTAAGTTAGGTGATAATATGTTGGATAATAAAGGTCAGACTTCAGCAGAATTTATTTTATTGATTGGCGGGATTATAGTGGTTGTTTTATTGACTTTAATGTTTTACAGGAATTATATCACTGGCCTGTCTGGTGAAATTAAAGGTGAAGAAGTTTCTAACTTTAATAA
>URXH01000138.1 GCA_900551675.1 uncultured bacterium | reverse complement strand
AAAAAAATAGTAATTTTATTATGTTTGTTAATTATAGGAAAAGCTGGACTATCAGCCGATGTTGAGCAGCCTAAAGTTATAGAAAATGTTCCTTCTGAAATTGTCCTTACAGGAAATCTTGTATTTGACTGGCTCGATATTTCACAGGTTGAAAGAGATGCTGTTATTGATAAATATCAAAAAGAGCTTTTTGATGAAAATACTGTTTATAAATATAAGAAAAAATATTTTAGGGCAGAGTATAAAGATTTTTTGAAGGACAAAGATTTTAAAAGACATTATATGCTTGTTCAAAATGGTGTTAAAGAAACGGACACGGAAAACCTTTGCGGTTTTTATTATAAGAACAACCTGCTCATAAGTTATGCTATTCAATATAAGAATGATCTGCGGACTGTTTATTATTATGATGCTATGGGAAAACTCAGGTATATTGATAAATTCTCGGAGAATTATCCGAATTTTCCTTATATGTCAAAACAATACAGGGCAAACGGAACTTTAGTAAGCTCAATATATTTTATATCACACGATATGCAGTATATGTATAATGATGATAAATCCTTCAGAGGTGCATGGTATAAAGATAAAATGTATGACCGTCATGCAAAGCAGACTTTGACAAGGACAAACTGGTAAGTTACATAATAAATATTATTTGAAATGAATTTTCCCTCTCCCAAAAGGGGAGAGGGAGATAATATTTTGTGCGCTTTAGCGCCCCTTAAAGACTTATTCACTTCTAATATTATTTATTCTGTAAATTTTTGTTAAACGTACTGACAAAAAATTTTTTTAGTGTTTTTATATATTGTGGGTTAAAAGAGAAAGGAGTTTATATGAGAGTTAATAGTGTTCAAAATTCTCAAAATTTTGGTATGGCTTTTAGAGTAAATGCTGAAGGAGCTAAAAAACTGGCTGAAAAATTTCACGGTTTCAGCGACCCCCGTATAGCAGAAGCAGATTTTGTTAAACGGTTTGTTAAACCTGTGGAAAAATTTAAAAGCGATGTTATCTATGACGGAAAAGATGTATTTGTAAGAGATTATCAGACTGCTGATATTTATCAGGTAGCCGCCGGTAAACCATTTTCAGATGATACATCTGTATTTTATCCCGTAAAAAATAAGGCGAAAAATGATTTGTTTTTCAGGGTTGAATATTTAAAAAAAGACAATATTCCTGATGTAGAAAAAATGTCTGATTCAAATGATATGGAAACAAGATTAAATTATGCAAAAGAAATTATAAAAGAAATGGGCCGAAAAGAAAATACTGTTGAATCAATAGAAGAAACAGCAGAAAGATTAAATAAAATATACGGTTAATAGAATTAATTTAATTGAAATAGTAAAGTAAAGCCTCAATTTTTATTGAGGCTTTACTATTGATAAAACATAGTTGTTATTAAAATATTTGTTTGCGACTTCAATAATATCGGATTCTGTAACGCCGTTTATTAATTGAGCGTATTGCTCATCAAATTTGTAGCCTCTGCCTGATGCTTCAAACCAACCTATTGTAGTTGCTTTGTCAAGATTAGTTTCCTGCCCGATTATATAGTGGCCGAGAAGTTTATCTTTTGCCTCCTGAAGTTCTTTTGAACCGACAAATTCTTTTTTGAGCCTGAAAACTTCTTCAAGCATACGGCGCTGTGCATAATCAAGGTTTTCAGGATTTGTTCCTATATAGACAATAAAAGCCCCTTTCAAAACATTCGGCGAAAACTGCGAACCGAGTTGATATGCAAGTCCGTCTTTATCTCTGAGGTTCTTAAACAGACGCGAACTCATGCCTGAGCCGAGCAGCGAATCTATTACCTGCAGTGTTGCATAATCTTTTCGGCACAAAACTCCTGGTGTCTGCCAGCCGATTATAATCCAATCGGTTTTCAGATCTTTAACAGATGTCGTAATTTTTTTGCCTTCTTTTAGCGAAGGTATTGAATATTTGGCATAGTCAAACTTTTCCCCTTTTTTATTATTAAAGATTTTTGTAAATTCGTTTATTGTTTTTTCTTTATCAACATTGCCGTTTATTGAAATGACAACATTTTGCGGGAAGAAAGCTTTATCATAGTATGCTTTTATATCTTCCTGAGTAATTTGCGGCAGTGTTTTTGAAAGCACTTTATCCGAATTAGAATACGGAGTGTTTTCAAAGATATAAGTTTTATAGTTATCAATTGCCAAATTTAGTGGAATATCTTTGCTTTTCTTAATCGCATTAAGCATATCTGTTCTTGATTTTTCGATTTCGTAATCATCAAGTGCTGCGTTATTTATTATTTCGTTTAAAATGCCGAGAGTTTTTTCGTATTCATTTTTAGTTGTAAGAACGGTAACGGAGAAACTGTCCGCTTTTGCTGACGGAACAATTTTTATGCCGTTGTCTTCCAAAAGTTGTGCAAGTTCAAGAGATGAATATTTTTTTGTGCCTTTTGTGAGAACTGACGCTGTCAATTCTGCGGTTCCGGGAATTGTTTCTGTGAATTCTCCGCCTTTTGAGAAAATAGTTATTGCAACAATGTCGTTAACTTTGTTCGGTGTAAGAAGAAGTGCTGCACCGTTTGCAAGTTCATATTTTTGAGTATTTTCATTTTCGCTTATAAGTTTTGCACTTCCTGCAGGTTTTTCGGTAATATTTGAAATTTGAACTTCTTTTGAGGCTTCCGGTAAAACTATTGATACGGCGCTTTTTTCTTTTCCCAGATATTTATTTGCGGCGCGTTTTATATCATCTGCTGTTACTTTTTTAATATTGTCAATATAATTTTCATAGTATTTTATATCATCAGTTGTAACAAATGTATAACCAATTTCGCTTGCAATATTTGAGATTGATTCTCTTGCATAATATGTATCACGCTCAATAATATTTTTTGCAAGATTAAGTTGTTCTTGAGTTATTCCATGTTTTTGGATATTTTTTATCTCTTCAAATATTGTGTCTTCAAGTTTTTTGCATTTGTCCGGAATGAAATTAGCCGAGATATAGAAAAGTCCATCGTCTTTAAAACCTGCATTTGAAGCACCTATTGAATATGCAAGCTGTTTTTGTTCTTTAATTTTTTGATAAAAGACAGAAGAACGTCCGTCTCCTAATATTGTTGAAAGGACATCGAGGGCATAAGAATCTTTGTCATCAACATCTGTTCCTCTGAAACCTATAAGCATATAGCCTGATTTAACATCCGCGTATGCAATATTTCTGGCTTGAGATGTAAGAATTTTTTCTTTAGGATAATTTTGTTTAAAAGGTTTTTTGTATTCGGCATTAAAGTCATATT
>URXH01000137.1 GCA_900551675.1 uncultured bacterium | reverse complement strand
TACTGCCTTTGTATCGCATTATTTTAATATCATATAAAGCTTGTAAATAATATTTATATGAATTTGTCAAGCTCTTTTTAGTTCGTATACTCTGAACTCACTCGCTTCCAGCTTATCAAAATGAAGAGTTGAAGTTTCTGTATCAAATGCTGTGGAAACAAATTCATATCCGTCAATATAATATTCTTTTTGTATAGCATAATCCAATGGAAGATTAATTGTTTTGTCAAATACCGGCTTACCCTCCATTATTTCAGAGTAGCTTTTGTTGTTTTCATCGAACATTGTAACACGTTCGTTTGTATATTTGTAATTTGAAACAACAAGATATGCTGTCTTTTCCGGTACTTTTGATATTATCCACGCTGAAAATCCGTCATCGTCCTGCAGTATAATTTGGGCTTCGCCTTCTGTTATTATCGGATTGTTTTTTACAAACATATCTATAGCATTAAATTTTTTGTAAAAATCGTAATGCTTTTCTCTTACCATAGATATTTCTTCACCTATGACTTTTTCAATCCCGCGTTTCGTAAAACTTTCATCTCCGTCAACATACAGCATTGGACGCTGTGCAAATTTTCCGCCAGGCAGGAATTTATACTTAAACCATTTATATAAAGCTCCGTTTTCTCCCAATTGACCGGGATATTGATCTATGCATCTGAATTCTCCGTCCTGATTATTATAAGTTTTCAGGATGGAAAGTTTTTCACCCTTTTTAAAGTTCACATTGTAGTTCGCAAGATGCTGATTATCTTCTGTTATTTTTTCAGGAGTTTTTTCACATTGAGAAACAATATCATTTCCCCATAAAAGGTCAAAATTCATACCTTTATGATATTCTTTTAAAAAATCATCCCATAACATATATTCTGCAAGTGTCCCAAAATACGGTATTTTATTTTTCATCGTTTTGTTTAATTTATTTAGAACTACTCTTGGAGCTCTGTAACTTATCGGACGGCCGTTTTCTTCAGATACTTTATCAACAATGTGATCAATGTGATCGACTCTGAAACCGTCAAAATTGTATTCTTTTTGCAGGTTTACCATATAATTTACAAAGTAATCAATAACCGTATTATTTAAACTGCCGTTTTCAAGATAGCAGAAATAGTAAGGTGTCTGGCAGTCTAGATTAGCAAAATTTGTAACATCTTCGCCTTTGTAATCGTAGTGTTTGAATGTCGGATATCCTCCGCATTCACTCATTTTATCATATACCGGTACGCCTGCAGAACACCATGCGCCTCCGGGAGCAGGCCACAAACCTTCTTTTATTAATTCCTGAATTGCATCAAGCTGTTTTGTAATATCATCTTCCGAAAGTTTTTGGTTTGGCTTAAAATCATGTATTTTGGCAACTATATCTCTTGCGCGCTTGTGTATTTTCCCCTGATTTTCTTTCTGCATCATAACATTTGATAATTTTTTCTTTGCTTCTGTCATCAGGCTGTCAAATGTGTCATAAATATTTTTAAAATGTGAACTTAAATCTCCTGTACTTCCGCTCTGAGAGTCTTTATATATGTTTTTAACAAGTTCGACATCTTCATCATCAAATGACTCGGGCATATTTTTAGCAATTCGGTCGATATTTTCCTCCAGCTCTTTATTTAGTATATTAATATCATACCACCTTGCAATTTCAGGATTTGCAAGTACAGCTTTGGAAAATCTTCCCGTCTGCGGTAATATATCATAAATTACGGGATGCCCGGCGAGCTGTGAGAGTGTAATAAATGCCTGCACCTGCTCTTTAACGTTGAGTCCGGTTATTTTTTCAATATTTTCATCAAAAAGTTTTTCGCTGACTTCTGAGCTTTTAGGTAAATATGCACAGCCGAATTCTCTCGGATGAAAAGGTATGAGATAAATCGTTGTGCTGAATATGTTGTTGTTTAAATTCCCTGCAGGTAGTATCAAAAGCTGACGGAGCCAGTCCATAAATTTACCTGTTTCGGAAGTTTTGTTTCCGTCTCCAAGTCCGGCAAGGTTTATAAGTTTAATGTCATGACCTTCCTTTTGAATCCAAGAAGAATTTTTTACATTATTGCGAGCAAGAACACTTATATTTTCATTTGAAAAGATAAATTTTCCGTCTTTAAAAATTCCGTTATCTCTCCATTTTATTTCAAGACCGAAAAGAATTTCTTCCGGAGAAAGTTCTTCAAGAGCTTTTATATAAGGATATGGCAGGTAACCGTATTTTTTTATCAAATCTGATAATTCTTTTTTCCTATCATCAGATATTTTGTCTGCAGGGTATGCTTTTTTTAAAGCTGAATATATATGATTAATTTTTATTGATTTGTTTTCTTGATTGCTATTCTTATTTCCGAAAATTTTTGCTTTGTCTGGTGAGGGTCGTTCTATTCCTGTGAAATTATTCTCCACAATGTTTTTGAAATTTTTCCATACTTCTGCATTTTTGTAGGCTTGTAAACTACCGACAGGGACGTGTAGAGTGCATTGAATGAAGAACATGGGGCTAAATGAACTAAAAGCCTCAGGATGGGCTGCGGGAGGAATTGGATTCATAGAATAAATGGTTTTTAGTCGATCGTTAATACGAAACGCAGCTCCTTCGATAGAGTCTACGCTATTACCCAATATGATTGTGTCTAAATCTGTGCATGAGGCGAATGCGAAAAGTTCGATGGTTTTCACACTGTTAGGTGTATGAATGTATGTTATTGGACAGGCGAAAAAAGAATGTGTCCCTATTTTCGTAATTCCGTCGGGTATGATATAACGCTTCCCTTTTCCTGCGGGATATGCAACGATTGTAGTTCTGTTTTTGTCTGTTAATACTCCGTCTAATGAAGAAAAATAAGGGTTTGCCTCATCTACGTTGATTTCGGTTAATTGGGTACATGCAGAGAAAGGAGCGATGCCGATTTGAGATACATTGCGGGTGATGGTGATAGATGTTAATCCTGAGCTTCTAAAAATGTCGTTACCCATGTAGGTGACTCCCTCTCCGAGCGAGACTTGTGTGAGTAGGGGACAGGCACAAAAGGCATAATCTCCGATAGAATCTATACTATTCGATATGTGTACAGAAGTTAGTTGTTCTTTCCCTTTGAAGGCATTAGCTTCGATAGTCGTGACTTGATAAGTCTTCCCATTATGCGTAGCTTGATTGGGTATGGAAATATCGCCCTTATAAAAATCTCCGTGGTCATGGGTGACACTTACTGTTGAATCGGAGGTAATGTCGTAATAGAATCCGTCACATTCAAAGTCATAAGCATGGATACTGGGATAAATGCAAAGAGCGACGAGGATAACGACTGTTCGAAGTAATGTATTTTTCATGGCTTTATCGTTTAGGATTTTACAAGAATATGAATAGTGTATATTCTGTTGG
>URXH01000136.1 GCA_900551675.1 uncultured bacterium | reverse complement strand
CATAACTTTTGCCTCCTAAAAATTAAAACTATATTTTTATTATTTCCGATTTTTCAGGTTTTGTCAATACATTAAAAAAGCCCTTTAGGGGCTTTTCTATTGCATATATAGACAAATAAGAATAAATTTAGATTTTAGTTTATTGCATCGCTTATGCTTATGCGTGGTCGGTTAGAAATGCATATCAAATGATGACGGCATTCCGTTAATTTTTTCATCTTCCATTCTCATTGCGGAACCTATTGTAAAGCTTTCTGCATATAGTTTGTTTATCTTGTAATTAATATCCCCTGTGAAAACTTCTTCATTATCTTCCAGAAATTTAAAAAGCGGTTCGGTCGGATTTTTTACGATGTTGCCTAATGTCCCGCCCGCAAGCTTTAATGTTTTTTCCCCTATTTCCGGAACTTTTACGTTCATTCCGAAAGGTTTATACGGTCTGTTAAATGAAGCTCCTGTGTCTGCCATTTTAATAAATTCCTTATTAACTAAGTACATTTTGTTAATCGGAATTTTTATAGAAAAAGTTTAATTTTTTTCTGATTTTATTTTACAATTTGTAATAATTTATTCGCGGGTGTATTTCATACCCTTTAATTTTATTCTTATTCCTGTTTGTTCAAAGTAATTTTTTGCCATCGCAATAACGGATTCTGCGGAAAGCAAGCCGTTATTTACGTCATGAACAAGGGTTTTAAAATATTTTATGCCTGCTTCTTTACTGAACGGAAAATTTTCATTTTTTATATTTTTACTTCCGTGGAGACAGTTGCACCAGCTGTGCGCAAGAGCCCAGTTGCCTATATTGTCTGTCCCTCTTTTAATACGTGCACTTTTGGCAAGATCTTTATTGCGTATTTTGATTTCTTTGTCAGATGTGTTTCTGAGTATCGGTGTTATATGTTCAAGTGTTACAAGAGAATCTGCCAGCAGTTTAGAAATTATTGTATCAGTTGAGTCATTTTTATACTTTACGATGAAGGCATCTTTGTTATCAAGTGATGTTGGCAGTTTGCTCACTATCTTATTGAATTTTTCAATTAATCCCTTATTTTCTATATTTTCAATAATTTCATGCAGTTTAAAGTTAAAAGCTTTATTACTGAACTGAACGCTTGTCGGTTTGCCAAGAACTTTGTTTTTAGTAATATTACAGAGTCTTGTAATAGCAGTGTTGTTATTAGTATTTGCAATTTCAGTAATTTTGTTTAAGATGAGCATTTTAGCTTTATCTTTTGCATTGTTGTCAAAAGGAGATATGTAATTCCCTTTTGCGTTCGGTACAATTTTTGTTTGTTTGTAAAAACGTTTCAGCCATTTCTCGGGAAGCCTGCCGCCTGATTCTTTGAATATAGGATGAGTCAATATTTGAGCCATATTTAAGATTTCTTCTTTTCGTGATGCAGGCAGTGTCTTAGATAAATTGCCAAGCTGGTAATAAAATTCTTTTCCGCTGTACTCACTTACATAAGGTGTGCCGAGAATTCTGTATTTGCTGTGTTCCATAAGAATATCAAAATCTTTATGTAATTCTACAGGAAGCTGTGGTTTTAATTTCTTGAGTTTGTACATGATAAAAAACTGCTTGCGTATTAATCTTTTTTCAGCAGAAGGTGTCATTTTATTTAAAATAAATTTTAAATTTTGTTCAGGATACGCTTTGTTGTAATGCGAAATTTGTTTTATTAATGCAACCCTTTCTGCAGGCAGATAATCTTTAAAATGCATCATTACCCTTGCAAACAATTCACTGTTTGAGGCAAGCCGTTTAGAAAAATGCTGAAATGCGTCAAGTTCGCTCTGCATAAACATTGAGCCTCCGCACCAGATACAGCTCAGATGTCCGTTTTTTGCCAATCTTTTTAAATCATTTTTGCCGGTAATAAAATTGGAAATATTCCCTCTGAAATTTATATCGTTTTTAGCCGATGTAAATGTATCACAGGTATTATCTGCGGTTAAATAAGCGGAAATATTCGTATTATGCAATTTTAAACTATTTGCAGAAAATTGATTTTTTATTCCGAATGTAACCGGCAAAACTTTCATAAAATTACAATATACCTGAATATATTTTTTTGCCAGTTTGTAAATAACTGTAACATTACACATCAAGTTTACTGATATCAAGATGTATAATGTCATCTGAAAGGTTTTGCAGTACTGTTTTCAGATTTTTTATATATTCTTTTTTACACAAACCTTTTTTGCTTAGTGAAATAAGTTTATCTGCCTGAATTTGTGCATTTTGAGGCATATAAGGATTTTCTTCAATTTGTACGGTTATAGGGTAATGATGTCTGGAATTATTGCAGTATGAGCATTCAAGAGCAAAATTCAGCGAATTGTTCATCCCCTTCATACATTTTGGCATAAGATGTTCAAATGTTCCGACAGACGGATGTATAAGATTAAGTGCGATGACGTTGGCGTGTTTTCTTGCATTTTTTACAACGAATGCACAGACTTCATCACTTGATCGTGGAAGCCTGCGTGCAATTTCGATTATTTCTTCCTTTAATTTACGACTTTCAAGATTTTTTAGTATATTTTTTAATTTGTGAATAAAAATTCTTCTTGAAAAAGGTTTGTGCGGTTCTGGATCGAAGATTATATCATTTGTTTTTATCATAAGTTTTCTTAATTGCCTTGCTGTTTTTTTAGGCAAAATCCGTCTGTAAAAACTTATTTTATTGAAGATTATGCTTTGAATTCTTACGAGGGCCAGTTCGTGGACATCTTTTTTCATCTGTAAAAGTTCTTTAAAATTTTTGTCGGGATATTTAACAGACATGCTCTTAAACATATTAAACACCTGCCTTTCAACAGGATGCATAATCTTTTCAAAAGGTTCGATTATTTTTATTGCATTCTGTGCGGCTCCTGATAATTCAGTCATGTCAAGTAATTTTGTGTAAATATCGGGATGGAGCATTTCCATACCGCAGCAAAGGCATGGAATGCGGTAGTTGAGCAAGTTTTTTAATTCTCTCCTTGTCAGCGGAATTTCGGGGATTTTAAATGAGATATTTTCTGTTTTTTTTACTTTTTTCTCCATATTCTACCATCGGGATTAATGTTCAATTATATTATTCCCCAATTTTCACTTTTTTAAAGCAGATGATTTAAAATAATTTCTCTTGTGCTCAGAACTTCTGTTCTTCTAATTGTTACCCTCTCCCGAGCCCTCCCCCGAGGGAAGGAGTATGTGTTGAGTTGAGTCGAGTGGTACGCTTTCTTACAGTGACAGAATAAATTTATGCAATACTCAGATGACGGATGGAAAGGCTATGTTCCCCTCCCTTGAGGAGGGAAAATTCAGAATTTATATGAAAGTAAGCAAAAGCCGCTGCCCAAATCCTCAAATCCCCTCAAAGGA
>URXH01000135.1 GCA_900551675.1 uncultured bacterium | reverse complement strand
TAACAAATTTTTCAATGCCTTCAATTTTTGAAAGAATTTTTGCAGTTTTTTCTCTTATTGTATAATCTTGAATATCTTTGGTTTCAGAAAGAATTTTAAAAAGCATATCAGGATTTATAAAGTTATAAAATTGTGTAATAGTTTCAAGATACCAGTATAGTTTGAAAACTTCTTTATTTATTTTATATTTTCCATCTTGAATATCAAAATTTTTAACAGGTTCAATTACATCCAGAGTTTTTTTAGTTAATTCGGGAACAAATTTATTTATAAAAACGGTATTGTTTTTAAGATATTCAAGCGCTTTTATTGTATTTCTGCAGATGTTTCCGTTAATATCAATAACAGCATCAAGAAAAGTATCTGCAAATTGTGCAAAAAACGAAGGATTTTCTTTTACAAATTCGGGGAGCCTGAATGATACTGCTTCTCTGATTTTGCCGTCGCATCCTGTTAAATTTTTCATAAATATTTCTGCATCTTCTGCGGTATTGATTTTGTCTAATTTTATAGCGGAAGCCTGCTTTTCTGCCACAGTCCCGTTTTTTAGAAGTTTAATGAGATATTCATGTGAATAAGAATTTTCATATATATTTAAAGCGGTATTAAAATTTTTATTATGTTTTTCCGCTAAAGTATCTAAATCATTTTGGTTCAAATTATACTCTCCGGCTCGTTGTATTAATAATATAACATAAAATACAATGTTTTTTTTAGGGAAAATAGTTTTAATATATGATACTAATAGAAAAAATTATATTATAATAGTTTTAGGAGAATTTTGTTATGAAAGAATTAATTGCATTTTTTAAAGAAATATTTATGTTATCTGATGAAACTTCAAAGGTAAAGATAGGATTATCGCAGTTTAAAGAGTCAAAATCAGTTAAACAGCCTGTTAAAAAAGTCAAAAAATTTGAAAAAGAAGTAAAACTTTCAGACCTTATGAGAAGAAGCGCTTAGTATTCAATACCCTTGCGTGCGGAAATCCCCTTATCCCAGTAGTGTTTAACCGGTTTGATTTCTGATACAAGATGAGCAATGTCAATAATTTTAGGATTTGCATTTCTTCCTGTCAAAACGATTTCCATTTCATCGGGTTTATTTTTTAAAACATCAAGCATTTCATCAAGATCAATAAAACCTAAATCAATTGCAATATTTGCTTCATCGAGGATTATAAGGTTATATTCATCATTTTTTATAGCTTTTTTGGCAAGTTCCCACCCTTTTTTTATCTCTTCTTTATCATTTTCGTTTTTGTTATCAGAGTAGACAATCCTATCCAGTCCTGCCTGTATAATTGTTAGATTTTGTGAAATTTCAGGAGATAAATTTCTGAAAGAGTTTAGTTCCCCGTAGTCATCTCCGCCTTTGGTAAACATTATAATCAGGACTTTCCAGCATCTGCCGAGTGCACGCATTGCAAGACCTAAAGATGCAGTGGTTTTACCCTTGCCGTTACCGGTATAAACCTGTATGTAGCCGTGTTTTGCCCAGTTTGGATTTACTAAATTCGTATTATCACACTCAAACATTTATTCTCCTAAAAAATTTTATAATTTCGTTTTTGTTTATTATATACTAAAAATTATGGAAAGCAAAATTAACCTGCGGGCTAAGGCAAAGGAGATAAGAAAATCTCTAGATATTTCGGCTATAAGTTTTGTTGCTGTCGAAAAAATAAGAGATGATTTTTTGTATAAAAAGGCAAAAAATGTGTTAATCTTTTATCCGCTTAAATATGAACTTAATCTTCTGGAGTTATTGGATGATGACAAAAATTTTTATCTGCCGAAAGTCTGCGGGGAAAATTTACTTATTTGTCCGTTTAAAAAAGGTGATAAACTGTTAGAGTCATCGTTTAGTATAATGGAGCCCTGTTCAAGCCCTTGTGAAGCTTCTATTTTAGATCTTGCAGTTCTTCCTGCATTGATGGCTGATATGCAAGGCTATAGACTCGGTTATGGCGGAGGATTTTATGATAGATTTTTGCACAAATTCCCATTTGTAAAAACAATTCTGCCTGTCCCCGAAGCTCTGTATATTGAAGCTTTACCTCATGAGAAGTTTGATAAAAAGGCAGATACTGTTATTGTTCTATAATTGAAAGCAGGGCGCACAATTTATTTATGCGCCCTGCTTGTTACAGGTTAGTCATAAGGATAGGGGTTTATTATGGTAAAATTATTTGATTATTAACCTACATAATTAGGTTTCCATTGTTCTATAGACTTGTCTTCGCCTTCTTTACAAGCTTGAAGTTCCTGATCAAGAAGTTTTAATTGTGTTTCAAGTTTCAGCTTTTCTGCCTGAATTTGTTTTTCTTGTTCATTAAGAAGTTTGGCTTCCTGTTTACCCATTCTTTCACGTTCTTGATCGTAAAGATTTTTAAATATCCAATTTTGATACATTTGCTGCATACCTGGCTGTATCTGCTGCATCTGCATTGCTATAACAGGCTGCATCATCGCAAACTTTTGCTGTGCTCCGAATAATGAACCGTTATGTGCATACTGCATATACATAAGTTGACGACCAAACATCGAACTAGGTGTATTCATCATATCACTCATTGAAACTGAACCATCAGCTATGTTTGCTGCATATTGCTGAAGATCTGACAACTTTCTTGTCAATTCCATCAAGCGATAGTTCAAATCACTTTTTCGACGGTTAATGTCTAATTTCCGGTATGCGAAAATTAATAGAGACATTTTTTTACTCCTACCTGAATTTTGTAACCAACCTTTTTTTACCTACATTAATATAAAAACATGCAGCTTTTAAGAATTGCATGTTTTTATTAGTTTTATTAAGTTTTGTTACAATTAATTATTTTTTATCTTTGGTAATGACTTTATCAATCAGACCGTATTCCAGAGCCTGTTGCGCTGTTAAGAAATGATCGCGTTCACAGTCTTCTTTGACTTTTTCAATAGGCTGACCGGAATTTTGAGCAATGATTTCAATAAGCATATCTTTCATTCTTAAAATTTCTTTTGCTTCAATTTCAATATCGGTAGCCTGTCCTTTTGCTCCGCCGAGAGGCTGGTGTATCATTACTCTAGCATTAGGAAGTGCCATTCTTTTGCCTTTGGCGCCGGAGCAAAGCAAAAATGCTCCCATAGATGCGGCATCACCTAAACAAATAGTTGAAACATCCGCTTTAATAAGCTGCATAGTGTCATAAATAGCCATCCCGGCAGTAATAACACCTCCCGGGCTGTTAATATAAAGCATTATGTCTTTTTCGGGATTTTCGCTGTCAAGTAAAAGAAGCTGTGCAACAATTGAATTTGCTACATCATCGTCAATTTCAGTACCGAGAAAGATAATTCTTTCTCTTAAAAGTCTTGAAAATATATCGAAAGATCTTTCCCCGCGAGAAGATGCTTCAATGACAGTAGGGACATAACCCATTATTTTCATATAAGTTTGCTGATCCATTGTTCTCTCCTATTTAATAATTAT
>URXH01000134.1 GCA_900551675.1 uncultured bacterium | reverse complement strand
TAGGAGAAAGGATGAATGTACATGGAAATTAAAAGAAGAATGCCAATAGGTGTTGAATTAGTAAAAAGAGGTATTGTTACAGAAAACGACATTGAAAAAGCATTAGAATACCAAAGAGAACACCCAAATGTTAAATTAGGAGATATTTTACATATATTAAATGTATGTGATGATGAAATTTTAATAAGAAATGTTATTAAAGAATATTTAGTGCTGGAAAATTATGTAGTTTTAGAAGCTTTATTTGTACCATTAATTTAATTCAAGTTACAAATAAGGTGGGAATATGGATAAGAAAAAGCTTCTGGGACGAAGGATTAAAGAACTTATTAAACAAAAAGATTTTAGCCAGGAAAAAATAGCTGAACTTGTTGGGATTGAGCCGACCGCATTAAGTAACATTGTTACAGGTAGAAATTATCCGTTAATGTCAACTTTGGAAAAGATTTTACAGGTTTTGGGTGTTGATTTTTCCGACGTCTTTAACTTTGAACATCAGAATGATAACAAGGATTTGCAAGCTGAAATTGAACAAATTTTGAACAATAATCCAGAACGAATGAAAGATTTTTATAAAATAGCGAAAGCTCTAGTTGATTAAAACACAATTCTTTTCAATAACTTGAAAAACTTTTTAAAAAGAGTATTAATTAAGTGCGTCCGAATAAGACGTACTTATATTTTATACTATTTCTGAAAGGAAATTTTAATATGAAATATTTAATACGAGCAAATAAAGTAGTATTTAGCGGAAATATGCAAATGATAATGAAATACATTTCAGATTTTTATAAATCCGAAGCAAAGGAATGGACCGGAAAATCAGGTGAATGGACAAATTTAGGGAAGTTTAAAACTTTTATAGAATCTATGGGATATTCGATAAAAGACAAAATTCCCTCAAATTGCCGCTGCGAAGGTACGGCTGTTACGAATGAAGAATTTAGAAAAATTTGGGGCGAGTGTAATTTTAAGATTAAAGCAGTTGCCGAAAGATTACATACAGACGAAAGAACCGTTGCACAGATAGTTCGAAAAATGAAATTGAGGAAATAATAATGTACGAAATCAAAGGGAAATATACATCAGCAAAAATTTTTACGGAAAATGAAGATACAGATGTAACAGAACAAACGCTTGCTGTTTGTAATCATCCTATATTTAAGGATTGTCAAATTAGGATTATGCCGGATTGTCATAAAGGCAAAGGCTGCACTATTGGTTTTACTGCTGAGATGCCGAAAAATGGCGAAATTATTCCAAATATTATAGGAGTAGATCAATTTTGCGGTATGCATGTTATAAAATTGAGCGATAACGATATTACAAACGATTATGAAAAACTGGATAAAGTTATTCGCAGGAATATTCCTTTTGGCAGAGATGGCAGAAGAAGATTTAGCGAACTTGTACCGGAAGAATTTATCGAAAAAACAAAAAAGATTTGTAAAGACATTCTGAAAGATAATTTTGTAAATCATGTTAATAAAATCGGTTCGTTAGGCGGTGGAAATCATTTTATTTCTTTAGAAAAAGGTTCAACCGGAACATATTTAATAATTCATAGCGGCTCAAGAAATATTGGCTTAAAACTGGCAATTTATTATCAAGATCTTGCTATCACAAAAAATTGTTACGGGGAAGGTGAACTAAAACAGCTTTCGTTTTTAACAGGTAAAGATGCACAGGATTATTTGACTTGTGCTGAATATTGCCGGGCATATGCAAAATTAAACCGTAAAATTATGGCACATGATATTATGGTCGGAATGCGTTGGAAAGCAGAAGATGAATTTGAAACAGTTCATAATTACATTGGAGAGGATAGAATTATTAGAAAAGGTGCAATCTCTTGTTATAAAGGGGAAAAAGTACTGATTCCGCTAAATATGGCAGAGGGTTCTTTGATTTGCATTGGTAAAGGAAATCCGGATTGGAATAATTCTGCTCCGCATGGTGCAGGCAGGGCTTTATCAAGAATGCAGGCAAAAGACCAATTGACAATGCAGGAATATAAAAAACAAATGTCAGGGATTTTTTCAAGCTGTATTTCAACGGCAACACTTGATGAAGCCCCGATGGCATATAAAAACAGTACAGAAATTATAAAAGCGATTGAACCTGCTGCTGAAATAATTGATCATTTAAAACCTCAGTATAACTTAAAAGCTAAAGAATAAATGTGTCCGTACTTGACGTATATTTATGCTAGAATATTTTTAAAAGGAGTTTCAATATGGAAGATAAACCAAGATACTCAAGAGTTTCGGATATTATTGATCTGATAATTTTCATGCTTTCAAAATTGAATGGCGTTTCATTGAATGATATTCAGGAACGTTTTGGAGTTTCCAGACGTACGGCGGAAAGAATGAGAGATAGTGTTTTATCCATATTACCGCAGGTTGATGAAATAGCAACAGATGAACGCTGCAAACGCTGGGGATTTACAAATTATTCTTTGAATGAACTTGTCTCGTTTTCAAATGAAGATATTGCGTTTTTGGAAAATTTAAAACCTGCTTGCGATAAAATGTCACAAACCGAGCTTGATGAAATTTTGACAAAAGTTAAGGCTCTTAAATACAAACATACAAAAATGGATGAAGCACAGGTAGAGTTACTGCTTCAGTCAGAAGGTTATGCGGTTCGTCAGTCACAGAATTATAAAGTTGATTTGAATGTTGTATCTGTAATACGTCAGGCGATTAAAGAAAACAGAAAAATCCAGGCTGAATACAAAGATAAAGTCAGGATTTTAGAGCCTCTTGGCTTAATTTACGGGGAAAAAGTTCATCTGATTGCACGAGAAGAAGTCAAAGGGCAGGACGAATACAACTATGTTTTACATAAACTTAAAAACGTTGAAATTCTGGCTGAGAAGTTTGATCCGAAAGGTTTTGATTTACAGGAATTTTCTAAAAAATCATTCGGCGTTTATTTTGGAGAGATTTATGATGTTAAACTAAAATTCATTCCCGAGGCTGCTGAAGATGTTTTGAACTATAACTTCCACCCGACGCAAAAAATGAAGCAGCAGGCTGACGGCAGCGTGATTGTAACTTTTAAAGCGAGCGGCGATAAACACATTATGTGGAACCTTTTCAAATGGGGCTATGCAGTCGAAATTCTTGCTCCGAAAGTGTTGAAAAAGAAATATAAAGAGTATATTGACGAAGTAGTTAAGAGGTTGTAAATGAAACTAGAAACCAAATTAAAATTAATAAAAGTGCTAGATGACTTACGATGGAGTGAAGATAATTTAGAAGCATGGCAATTCGAAACAAGCTTTTTTTCTGATTCTGATTTGTTTAATATTTCCGATAAACCAACAGAGAAGCAAGCAGAAGCTATTCTCCTAACACATTATCTTACATATATTTGTGATAGACAAATGCCTTATCGTCACATTTTTAAAGCAGGAGGGTATGTAATATCTAGAATTGTCGAAGAATATTTGAATTTGGATATAAAAGAAAAAAATGATATTGATAAATTATTTGAAAGTCACTTTCATCCAGAAACTATGGAGCAGAAGCATAAACAAAATGATATTGATAAATCTAAATATAAGTATTATTTATA
>URXH01000133.1 GCA_900551675.1 uncultured bacterium | reverse complement strand
TTAAAGATGCGTAATTTTAGGTTGCCTTTCCCTGAAACCGTTATAACAAAGGACGGCAGTGATAGGTTACTTAAAAATGGCTCAGATATGGAGTTCTATGAAGGAGGGAAATTTCCGTTTTCATACAATACCACTTCAAAAGAAAAAGAAAATAATATAAAAAAAATGTCTAACTGGGATGGGGAAGCTATTTATAAGGAATTAAGACGGCTTGCAGATAAGTATAAGATAAGATTTGTAGAAGCTGATTCTCAAAATTCAGTTTCGGACTATGGAAACAGATCCCTTTACAGCAGTGGAAAGCTCGACCCAGATGAATGGAAAAAATTGCCAGGAGAAAACGGAAGAATTTTGCATCATGAATCACCTATTGCTGATTATGTTCTCGGTTCAAGAAATGACGGAAGATTAAAATTTTACCTTCTGTTTCCGCCGGACTACGGATTTTGTCCAGTTAGAAACGGTATATATGATAACTTAATAAATGATTTTAAAAATTATATGATGTCAAATAATATTAGTTATAATATGGTCTGGGAGCCAGCTACTAATTCAAATATGCATCGTATATCCTGCTCTATAACTCCTAAATTTGAAAACGGAGCATTGACAAAATTATATGATACAAAAGATGCTGTAAAAAAAGCTGCAAAAAATAATGATATAGTGATAACAGCAGGAGACGGCTCCAATGATTTTGATATGCTTAATCCTATAAAATATTTAGATGAAGACTTCCTTAATCAATGTGAACAAAAATCAAAATACAAAGATTTTTATCATCAGGACATGAAAAAATGTTTAGAAGATTTGCAAAAAGTCTACAATAATGATGAAAGTATATACATAAAAGGTTTGCGAAAAGAATTGACAGAAAACGGTTTTCTTAGAACAATTGAGAAAATGCCGATTTATAGTATAGTTATTAAGAAAAAAAATACGAAGTTGCAGCCGCTTATAGATGCATTTGAAAATATTGGAAAAGTAGTAGCAGTTGAAAAAGGAAAACTTGATGATGGAATAAAAAAAATAGTAAAAAATCATGCCGAAAAAATTTCAAAATATAAAAATTCTATGTCAGAGGAATTTAAATCTTTCATATTTGGCGCAAAAAAATCCGTTAAGAATAATTATTTATCACTAAAGATTGCGGCTTTGATTTTTTTTGTCTCTATAACAGGATATGCAGGATATAAATATTTCATGAAATGGCATAAAAATGAAGATAGTACCGGTTCTTCAAAATTCAATCTCAATAGATAAAGTTAAAAATAAAATTATAAATAAAAACTATATTTCGCGAGTAAAAGTCATCAAGTTCAAAAAATAATTTATTCGGGAAAAGACTAAAGAAAATAAGAGAAGCAAAAGGATTGACACAACAAGAATTAGCGGAATTATGTGATTTACAGACTAATTCAATTACTTTAATAGAGATAGGTGAAAGGGCTGCATCATTCTCAACAATAGAACTTCTCGCTGAAAAATTAGGGGTAAGTTATGCAGAACTATTTAATTTTGACTGCGAAGATGGGTTTGAATCTTCCAAACAAAATCTTTTAGATTATTTGAATACTGAATTAAAAGATTTAGACGAACATCTGTTACAGCATATAAACCTCAAAAGAATAGTCTTTTAAGACTTGCTTTTCTAATTTCTTGCAGTCTAATACCAAAATCTTTAGTAATGTCCATATTACTGACATTATAGGTTTAATTTTTATATTTTTCATCTTCAGTTAAATTTTTGGTAAATAAAAAATTCCCGGAGATGGATTCGAACCACCGTTGGAAGAGCCAGAATCTTCAGTCCTGCCACTAGACGATCCGGGAATGATTCTTGCAAAATTATTCTACTGCAAACAAATAAATATTACAAGACTTTTTATTAATAAAAATTTTTTCTGCTCATTTTTTTTGTAATATATAAAAAACATTTATTTAGACTTATTAAAATCTCTCGGATTTACACCGTGTATCCAGTTTGATTCAATCTGTTCCAGAGAAATTCCTTTTGTTTCCGGAACAAAGAAATATACAAACAAAATACATAAGAATGATACAGCCGCAAATCCCCAGAATGTGCAGGCTCCGCCTATATTATGTATAAGTATGGGAAAGCTTCCGACTACAAAGAAATTGAATGCAAAGTTTGCGACCGTACATATACTCATTGCAATCCCCCTGATTTTAAGCGGAAAAACTTCAGAAACTATTATCCAGCCGATAGGACCCAAGCTCATTGCAAAGCATATTATATATGCTACAAGGCTGCCGACAGCAACATATTTAAGATTTTCTCCGAGTGCTGCTTCAAATGCAAACGCGCTGCCCAGTGAGATTAAGCTAAGCATGACTCCTGTCAGACCAAAATAAAGAAGCGGTTTCCTACCGATTTTGTCAGTAAAGAATATTGCAACAACAGTCATTAAAAAGTTTACAACACCGATGCCGGTTGTGGCATATATTGCATTTAAGTTTGAATCAAATCCTGCAACTTTAAATATTGTTGGCGCATAGTAAATTATTGTATTGATCCCAGTGCAGATTTGGGCAAACATTATTCCTATGCCGACTACAAAAGGCATAATCATCCATTTTTTGAATTTGAATTTTTGACCTGAAGTTTTTTTATTTAATTTTAAAGTTCTCTTTATTTCTTTAATCTCTGTCTCAATATCGACATCCGGTTCAATTTTCTTTAACACTTTTTCAGCGTCATCATCTTTATTTTTGCTGATAAGCCATCTTGGCGTATCACTCATGAAGCACATTCCAATCAACAAAACAAGCCCCGGAAGCACTCCTGCCAAAAGCATCCAGCGCCAGTTAAATACTGCCTGTGCAAATGCGGCATTTATAAAGTAAGAGAACAATATACCTGCCGTAATTGCCCATTGATAAAGAGAAACGAGAGTTCCTCTGACAGCTTTCGGAGAAATTTCGGATAAATACAAAGGTATTACAAAATTAACAATTCCAACAGCGAGTCCGACAAATATTCGTGAAATTATAAGTACGTAAACATTAGGTGCGAAACCGCATAAAATCGAACCTATAATAAATATAATGGCAGTTGCTATAATAATTTTTTTTCTGCCGAATATATCAGCCAGTATTCCGTTTGTAGCAGCACCTATTACAGCACCGATTAAAACCGAACTGACAACTATACCCTGTAAAGAGTCTGATAAATCCCATGTTTCGTTAATAAACAAAAGGGCTCCCGATATAACACCTGTATCATACCCTGATAATAAACCGCCCAGAGAGGCAATGATTGCAACAACATATAACCAGATAAACTTAAATCCTGCCATAATAAACTCCTCAGAAACTATTTATATTTTAAATTATTTTGGTAATTTATTCCAGATATTTTTTAAGAAATATGAAGGTATAGCAGCTATTTTTTTTTCATGTAGTTCATTAAGATTTGTTAACATGCATTATAATCAGTCAATTCCAAAAGCCTAAAATACTTTTTATAAATATACCGGATATAAAATCAAACAGGGGAAAGAATGAACATAAAACTTTGCAGATATATATTAAATACAACAGGTAAAGCTTTAAAAACATCTACAAGACCTGTGATTAAATTTGAAAAATTAAATGCAATGGGAGCGGCTAATCCTTATACAGGAGAGATTATTCTTAATAAAAA
>URXH01000132.1 GCA_900551675.1 uncultured bacterium | reverse complement strand
TTTTATCCAAAATTTCTTCAAGATCATAATTCAGTTTTGTCGCAAGCAGTTTGTAAATATTATCTTTGTATGCTTCAATGTACCAGTTAAATTTTTCAGCGTCGTAAGCATTATAGGTAATCATATATACTTTATGTCCTGTTTTTATTTTGTCTATACATCGGTTTTTTATATCACGTGTTAACGCTTTTGACGGTCTGTAATCATCCAGATATTTTTCAAATTTTTTGTAAGGTATAATATTTTTTCCGCAGATTATATCGTCTTTATCAAAAAGATTATCAATAATTCTTATAGCGTTTGTTTTAAAAGAGTAGTTAATATCGTATGAAATAAAATTGACTTGAGATGTATTATAATATTTTTGGAAATAGTATCCTCTTACAGGAATAATAATACTATCGCCTTCCTGCAGGTTAAATTTGTTCATAATTTCACTCATCTTAAATATTTCAGAAGGTCTTGTATTGTAGATGGATAACACAGGTGCTGAAAGAAATGAAATACCAGTATAAGCGTATACAACAGCAAGCAGCAGCGCCAGATTTTTAGTTTTTATTTGTGCAAGTCCGTACCCTATAGCAATTATCATGCTTGGGAAACATACCATTGCACCTCTGGAACAAAAGGAGAATTTCCCGGCAATAGCTCCGATGAGTTCTGCAATGACGAAAAGCAAAGCGCTATACAGGATATATGTACACAGATCTTTTTTTAATACTGTTTTCATTAATCCATAGATAGCTATACCAAGTGGAATCAGAGTAAATAAAATAAAGTATGCAGGATTAGTGGCGAAATATGTCTGGGTAGCATCAGTTCTTGCTCCATCCTGAAATATAAAAGATACTGCAGGACAAAACCATGAAAGCAGTGCTGATTGAATGTGCTCAGGTTTGAATTCGTACCAGACAAAGGTTGGAAAAACAGAGCTTTGTGTATTTTGTATAACTTTTAGCAAAAAAGGCACAATCGGAAAAGTTAATATACCGAGGGTAACTAAATATGGAATTGTAAATTTTATATTTTTATCCTGTTTTACTTTTATTCTATATAGAAGATAAAGAGCAATTTGTGTGAAAACAAATAAGAAACCGATTACGTATGTATATATTATTAGAGCATTTGTAATCGCAAGCATATATAGGTATTTTTTCGCTGATTTTTCCTTATCAAATTTAATAAGAAAATAAATCGAGATAAAACCCAGTAACTGCAAAAGAGCGTAAAATTTACAAAAATGGGAATATGAAATCATAAAAAAGTTAACAGAAACAAGCACTGAGGTCAAAATTCCTGCATATTTGGAATGGAGTTCTTTTGCGCACATATAGGCAATAGGAATACATGCAGTACCTAGAATAATTGGGAGAAGCCGCAATATAAAAATATCTTCTCCAAACAATTTTATCCAGAAATGCAGTATAAAATAAAACAGCGGCGCGTGGAGATTTTTTGTCTCAAGAGCGTTCAAAATCCCTGCAGGAAACGATTGAGCTGCTGTGGCAACTGTAGCTACTTCATCGTTGGCGAGATTGGCTAAACCTATTTTCAGCCGTAAAAAAAAGCCAATAAATGTAATAATCAAAAGCCATATAAATATAGAATATTTTTTTATACAATTAACAATATCTTTCATGTTCAAACCATTTTACAAATTTTTCAATTCCCCGTTCAATTTTTATCTCAGGTTCATATCCGAGTAGCTTTTTAGCTTTTGAGATATCTGATGCGGTATAAAATACATCTGTTTTAGGAAGCGGAAGGTAATTAATTTTCGCTTTTTTGTTCATTTTTTCAGAGATAAGAGAGACTAAATCTTTTAATTTAACTACGCTGTCTGAACCGAGATTAAATATTTCAAAGTTTGTTTCATAATCAATACATTTGATTATTCCCTGAACAATATCGTCAACGTATGTATAATCTCTTGCTGTTTCTCCGTTTCCGTAAAGTTCTATAGGTTTGTCTTCAGATATGCACTTGGTGAATTTATGAATTGCCATGTCTGGTCTTTGACATGGACCGTATACCGTAAAAAAACGCAGACAGATTATATTCAGTCCAAAAAGATGAGAGTATGCATAACAGAGATTTTCCGAGGCTATTTTAGTTGCAGCATATATGGAAACAGGTTTGTTAGTTTTCATATCTTCGTTAAATTTTTCACCGTTTAAATTCCCGTATACTGAGCTTGAAGATGCTGTTATAATTTTTTTTATATTGTATTTTTTTGCTGTTTCCAATAAATTAACGGTTCCTGTTATATTAGTATCGATATATAGGTTAGGCGATGAAATATCTCTCACACCTGCTCTTGCTGCTAAATTAATTATACAGTCAGGTTTTGTCGTTTTAACAATTTTCTCTATGACTTCAGCGTTACATATATCCTCTCTGTAAAGTTCAAAATTTTCATTATTAAGAAATTTTTTGATATTATTTTCTTTAATTTCAGGATCGTAATAGTTGTTAAAATTGTCAACGCAAATAATACGTGCATCATTAATAAGTGTATTGATTAAATTTGTCCCTATAAAACCTGCTCCGCCGGTAATAAGGAATGTATGCATAAATCTATCCCCATTATTTGTAATTTAAGCGTTTTTAAGTTAATATTATTATAGCACAAAATAAGAGAACAGGCTGGATGGAACATTTTTTATCAATTATTATTCCCGTTTATAATGAAGAAGAAAATCTAGAAAATTTGAATACGCAGATTTTTAAGCTGCTTGAAGGTGCGGGGCTTAAGTATGAAATTATTTATGTTAATGACGGTTCGACGGACAGAAGTATTCATGTGTTGAAAGAGCTATCTGTCAACGAGCATGTAAAAATTATAGATTTCACACGTAATTTCGGACAGACACAGGCGCTTCAGGCAGGTATTGACGTAGCTTGCGGCGATGTAATTATTCCTATGGATGCTGATTTGCAAAATGATCCGCTCGATATTTTGAAAATGCTGGAATTATACGACAAAGGTTTTGATATAGTGAGTGGTTGGAGAAAAAACAGGCATGATAATATAATACGTGTTATTCCTTCAAAGATTGCAAATTCCATTATATGTGCACTTACAGGTATCAAACTCCATGATTTCGGTTGTACTCTGAAAATTTATAATGCAAAATTATTAAAAAAAATTCGTCTTTATGGTGAATTGCACAGATTTATACCGGTTGCAGTTTCTATTTTTGGAGGCGGGGCGAATTTTGTAGAAGTAGAGGTTAATCATCATAAAAGAATTCATGGAAAAAGCAAGTACAATATGACAAGAACTTTTAGAGTAATTCTGGATTTATTTACACTTGTATTTTTTCAGCGCTTTATTGACAGACCGATGTATTTTTTCGGCGGATGTTCTTTAATTTTATTTTTAATTTCTTTATTTGTTTTAATATTAACCCTTTTAAACACTTCGGTATTTTCATTTATAATCTCGTTTATAACAGGATGCTTTTTCTTTGGTTTAGCTTTTCTAGCCCTGTTAATAGGCTTGATTGCTGATTTACTTATGAGAACCTATTTTGAATCTTCTGGTAAGAAAGTTTATAACATCAAAGAGATTTTATAGGGGTTTAATATGGATAAAAGAATAAAAATATGCTTAAAACTGTTTGTAAGTTTAGTAATTTTGTGCCTTTTATTTTTTACGGTTGATGTTAATACCTGTTTAAAAACACTTTCGCATATTAATATTTCTTTAT
>URXH01000131.1 GCA_900551675.1 uncultured bacterium | reverse complement strand
TTATTCATTTATTAACCTATTCTCTTATTCACTTCACAAAAAAGCAGCGTTTACACTCGCTGAGGTCTTGATAACTTTAGGCATTATCGGGGTAGTTGCTGCTATGACAATGCCCGCATTGATTTCAAATTACAAATATATGGTTTTAGAAAATCAATTAAAAGCGGCTTATTCCGATCTTAATAAGGCAGCTAAGCTTTTTCAAATGCATAATGACATGTCAATGAGTGAGTATGCAGCAATTAATAATTCTAAAAACGCGTTAAAAGAATTTTCTAAAGAATTCACATCAATTCTTAAAACATCAGACTTGATATATAGTTCAACAGACGAAGATGGTAATACAGTAGGTGCCAGACCATGGCATTGGAAATCTATAAGTGGCAGCAGTGCAGGCGGTACAGTATCTGCCTGTGATGTAAGCGGCTTTTTCTGGGATACGCAGGGTAGAGTTATATCATTTGATGATGCGCCTATTCTAGGAGAAAACGGTCCTAAAGTATGTATTGATATAAACGGAGAGAAAGCACCCAACAGATACGGGGCAGACTTTTTTGTTTTTATGTTTACAACAGACGGTTATGTTATTCCATGGGGGCAGGAACATAAGGACAATCCTGCAGCAACAAGCGGGAATGGTAATCATTCTATTTCAAAGACGGTATGTAAATATACTTCATCGTTTACACAGCAGCTGGCCTGTGCAAATTATGCTTTGATCAACCAGCATCCGACAGATTCCGGCAAAGACTACTGGCATGATTTTGTCAGAGGCAGGTAAAACTTAGTTACCTGAGGCTGCTGTTTTATGACTTAAAGATATTTCCTGTTTTAAATCTTTAAGGAATTCGGGTGTATATAAAAATCCAAGATGTGCACCGTTGCTTAGCAGGAGTGTTTTTTTACCTGTTCTGATTTTTAACTGTTTAAGCTGTTTTGTATTCACAAGATAATCATCTAATGAATGATAGATTTTGTAATTTATGCTGTTTTGGAGAAAGTCGGATATTGATAATAAACTTGACTCATTTCTTAAGTCTTCAAGAGTTTTATGAGTCCCGTTCAGAAGATATTTTTCCGTGTAATCTCTGTAATTCATATTGTTAATTGCTGTATAAATATCTGTTTTTTTATTTTTCGGAATATTTTCAATGGTAAAAATTAAGTCTGACAATTTTTGATGCATTATAAAACCTGTGATTAGTTTGCCTTCTTCTTCCGTAAACGGAAGATTTTCAAGCTCAAGGTCTTTTGCCGTATCTTTCATATCTGTTAATTGAACAACTTTTGCGGCAGTAATTGCGGCTGTTTCTTTCAGATTATCCGGATTTTTATTCCATTCTTCGCTGTTTTTATCAACCTGTTCCATTGCGTATACAAGCTCTACGGGCGGGCAGATTGAAATATATTTTGTAATATTCAGAGTATTATTTTTAAATTCACTGTTTGCAAGAAAAAGAGTTGTGAGCGCACCGAAAGATGTTCCGATAACTGTTTTTTCACTGAATTTACAGTTGTATTTATTTTCAAGTTTTTCGATAATTTTACCCGTAACTGTTTTTAGATATTCTGCATCAACAGACGGAATTCCCGGGGCGTAGCCTTGAGGCATACTTTTTACAAATTCCCACTGAAAATGACTCCCCTGAATTATTACGGAATACCCTTCATCATAAAATATTTTTGCCAGAATAACCGAATGTCTGGATGTTATGCCCTCGCCGATTGAAGGGTAAATTATTGCGACAGGCGAGTTTTTATCTTTTTGCATAATATATTTGAAATTGTAATCAGCTCTGTTAGGAGTAATATTGACAGAGGCCGTTTTAATTTTTTTGCTGAAACATCTGTTCCATACAGAAAGTTCATTCCACATTGAGGCATCAACTTCAGGCATGTCAAAAAGAGCAGTTCTCATCGAATCTACAACAGGGTTTTGCGGCTTGTAATCTTCCAGAAGCATATCAGCCATAAGCTGTGAGTTGTCTGAATTATAACTCTGTAAAATAATATTATCTATGTTTGCTCCGCCTTTTACTATATCTGTTACGGTTAACTTTTCTTTTGAGTTTGCTGTTTCTATATTTGTTTTCCCACGCATATCCAGAGTATTTTGTACAAGTTCAGGGGTGTTTTCGATTTCTTTAAAACCGTTTTCAAGAACTTCTTTTCTGTCGAGATTACTGCATTTTATATAATTATCAATTCCGTACATTTTTCTTGCTATTTCATAAGGATCTGCGTAATTTGATTCAATCATTTTTATAAGTGGCTGGATATATGAAGTCCTGTTGACCGTAAGTCCTGCTTTTACCATTGCAAGTATCGGAGTACCTACATAAGTTGTAGGGTTCAGTGAAGTATCAAGAATTTTACCTGCAATTCCCCTTGCCGTTGTGCCGTTCATTACAGGCAGGACAATATAAGAGCCCGAATTGCATTTGCATTTTGTTAAAGCCTGTTCCATATCTTCATTTACAGGTTCAAGTTTAAAATACCGTTTTGCAGGATCAAACATTCCTCCGATGCCTATGGTTGTATTTGCAAGAAATCTCAAAGTTTCCGTTCCCGATGATTTAAAGTCTTTTTGTATTAGTGTGCTGACTAATCTTTTCGGGTATTCAATGTTTTTGTAAGCTGTCTGAATGCGCTCAATTCCGTATTCAGGCATCACTGAACACCATAGAATGTGTACGGGACGTATGGCATATTTGTTTAATCCGAGATTGAACGCAAAAATTTTTCTGTTTATTTTTTCGTATTTGTCAGCTCCGAGATAAAGGTATGCATAATCGGGATATTTACTCTGCGGTTTTATTAATTCTTCTGCTATAGAAATATTTGATATTCCAATAAGAATGGTTAAAACAGTTATAATTTTTTTCAGCATATTTTTTCCCGAGTATTTATGTATTACGTTAATTATTGTCTTTCACTTATAAAAAATGCTCATTACTCATCAGGATAGTTTTTATGATATTATTTTTTATCAGAAAGGTTATTTGGATTTATGAACGAAAAAGAAAAAATGTTAAAAGGACTTTTATATGATGCAAATTACGATAAAGAACTTGCGGATGAAAGAATAAGATGCAAATGCCTTTGTAAACAGTATAATGATCTTTCTCCCGATAAGATAGAGGAAAGAAAAGCCTTATTAAAGAAAATTCTTGGCAAAACAGGAGAAAATTTTTGGATAGAGCAGGACTTTTGGTGTGATTACGGTTACAATATAGAAATAGGCGAAAATTTTTACTCAAATCACAACTGCGTAATTCTTGACCCTGCAAAAGTTAAGTTTGGTGATAATGTTTTTATAGGACCCTTTTGCGGGTTTTATACGGCAGGGCACCCCGTGGAAACTAAAGAGAGGAATAAAGGTCTTGAATATGCGAAACCAATCACAATAGGTAATGATGTCTGGATAGGCGGGCATGTATGCGTAATGCCGGGTGTTACAATTGGCAATAATGTTGTAATAGGCGCAGGAAGTGTTGTAACAAAAGATATTCCGTCAAATTCGATTGCTGTCGGGAATCCATGTAAAGTTCTGAAAGAAATTATGTACAGCTGAAGCATAGACAAATTAAGCAATATTTGTTATACTGGATAAGTAAGATATTAAAAATAAGGAGTTTGAGTATGAAGAAGATGTTAAAATTTATTAATCGGGGGGGGGGCATTCTCAGCTGACTTGTGGCGAGAAGGCTGTAAGTC
>URXH01000130.1 GCA_900551675.1 uncultured bacterium | reverse complement strand
ATGTCGATTAAAATACATAAAACCGGTAAAATTCCTATTTTAATCGGATACTCACTAATGATTAAAAAACAGCAGGAGCTTATCCTGCTGTTTTTTATTTTTTACTTTACCAAATTGATTTATTAGTTTATAATTAGTTTATGGAAAGAAATATTGTAAAACTTTTGGGATTAAATATTGATTCTTTTTCATTTGAAGAAGCTGTTAAATATGCAAAAAATATTTCAGGGCAGATAGTAACTTTAAATCCTGAAATGGTTAATAATGCTTTCGAAAATCCTGATTTTGCAGAAATAATTAACTCTGCTGAACTTGTTATTCCTGACGGTGTAGGGGTTGAATTGGGATTAAAAATTCTTGGCAAAAATGTTAAACGTATTGCCGGAATTGAATTCTCACGCCGAATGATAGAAGAATGTGCTAAAAATCAGCAATCAGTAGCTTTAATAGGTGCTAAACCCGAAATTGTAGAAAAAACAAAAGAAAATCTGCAGAAAGAATTTCCCGAGCTTTATATAACATATATCCATGACGGATATTTCGATAATGATGAAACGATTATTAATGAAGTTAAGATAAGACAGCCAAGATTAATTTTATGCGCGCTCGGCTCTCCAAAGCAGGAAGAATTTATTTTTAAAGCTAAAAAATACTTCCCTGATTCAATTTTTATAGGTGTTGGAGGAAGTTTTGATGTCTGGTCGGGTGTTGTAGAAAGAGCTCCCGAAATTTATCAGAAGCTTTGTATTGAGTGGCTGTATAGAACAATAATGGAACCCAAAAGATTTAAGAGAATTTTTCCGGCCTTGCCTTTATTTGTTTTAAGAGTACTGCGTGAAAAATTTGTCCCGAGAGGAGTTTAAAATGTTAAATGAAGTTGAGATTAATGAAATTGAAAATTTGTGTAAAGAAAACAGACAAAATATTATAAAAATGGTTTATAATGCTCAGTCAGGACATATCGGCGGAGCATTGTCGTCTGTTGAACTTCTTACTGTTCTTTTTCATAAATGTATGAAGACCTGTCCTGAATGGCGAAATTCAAAGGATTTTGATAAGCGGGATAGATTTGTGCTTTCAAAAGGTCATGCATCTGCTCTTTTATATTCAGTTTTAGCACAGCTCGGTTATTTCCCGAAGGATGAACTTATGACATTTAGAATTCTCGGGTCGCGTCTTCAAGGCCATCCGATGCCTGTATGCCCAGGTATTGATGCTGCTACCGGTTCTTTGGGGCAGGGCTTGTCTATTGCATGCGGTATGGCAATGGGATTAAAGCTTGATAAAAATCCTGCAAATGTTTTTTGTCTTTTAGGAGACGGTGAACTGCAGGAAGGAAGCGTATGGGAAGCGTTTATGCACTGTTATCATCAGAAACTTGATAATATAATTGTTTTGATTGACAGAAACAGATTGCAGATTGACGGTTGTACCGAAAATATTAAATGCCTCGATCCGCTGGCAGATAAATTAAAAGCTTTTAACTGGGATGTACAGGAAATTGACGGACACGATGTAACGGCTGTTTATCAAGCTGTAGAAAATGCAAAAAAAGCTTCGAAACCTGCTGCTATAATTGCAAATACAATTAAGGGAAAAGGAGTTTCTTTTATGGAAAATAACGCAGGTTGGCATGGGAAAGCTCCTAACAGTGAACAATTTGAAGAAGCTATGGCTGAACTGGCTTAAGGAGAATTTTTATGATTTCTGACTGCTTAAGTAATATTTTTAAATATGGTGAAATTCCTAAAAAAACTGCAGATTTCATTCTTGGCTTGAATGATAAAACTCCGGCAGGGCATTATGAAATTGATGAAAATACGTATGTAAATGTTGATATTTATGAAACTAAATTGCCTGAAAACTGCAGGTATGAAGCACATAAAAAGTATATTGATATTCAATTGCTTTTGGACGGTAAAGAGCAGCTGGACTGTATTTCTCCAGAGCAGCTTAAAATAATTGAACCATACAATGAAGAAAAAGATATTATGTTCTTTGAAAATTCTGAAAATGTGCCTGACGCTTCATTTATATTAAAAACAGGAAGATTTGTGCTTATTTATCCGCATGAAGCACACAGACCGCAGATGGCTTTGCAGAATAAATCAGTTAAAGTTAAAAAAGCCGTTGTAAAAATTCGAGTTTGAAAAATTTTAATAGTGTAATGTGATTTACATTAAAAATAAATTTCTTTCACCAGCATAAGTATTTGATTTATAAATTTGCGGTAGGATGAACGGTCTGCCTCGCCTGACAGGATTATATCTGCCTTTGAAGCTGTCGGATGAATATGTGTTTTTGCTTTATTTGAAGCATTTTCATAAACTTCATCTGCAGAATCTCCAAGATCTCTTTCCGCAGCACGTCTGTAAAATCTTTCTTTCTGTATATTATGGGACACATCAACGTATATTTTAAAATCAAAAGCATCGACAACTTTGTCAGTCAGAGTGAAAAGCCCTTCGGAGATAATGATTTTTGAAGGCAGTGCAAGTTTTACATTATCACGCCTGATTGCTGTTCCTGACATATCGTATTCGGGAAGGTAAACTTTTTTGCCGAACAATAAAGATTTTATATGCTTTTTCATTAATTCAAGTTCGAGTGCTTCCGGCACATCCAGATCATAATGTTTAGCAAATTCCGCAAAACTTCCGGCTTTTTTTACCATGTCTGAGCGGTCGTAATAATAATCATCAGTATTAATTCTAGTAATAGCGTTTTCAATACAGTATTCATCTGAGAAACTCTGAATTGTATTGATGATATCAAGTGCAATTGTTGATTTTCCGCTCGCGGTTTCGCCTGCAATACCTATTGAGCAGGATCTGGTTATATTATTTGATAAAAATAAAGCCATCTTTTGGATTACTTGCGGTTTTACTTTCCTGAAAATTGAATTTTGGCTGTTAAGTTCATTTGAAAAGATTTGATTTAATCTTTTTTTAATATAAAGAAAGAGATTTTTATCGGAATTTAGAAAACTTTTCGATTTATCTATATCTGTATAATTTTTAGTTAATGTATTTTGCAATGTTAAATCCTTTTTTTATTACACATTGAAAAATCCGAAAATAATTTTTTTTGCCTTTTATTTTTTTATATGTTAGCAGAAATATATTAAAAAAATACAAAGTATGTATAAATGTTAATTTATAATTTTTTAAAGACATGTTTCATGACACGCGTAAACCCGTTTTCGTTAAGGTATTTCTCTGTTAAAGTTTGTCTGCTGTCTAATTCGCCTATTAAAAACAGACTGCCTTTTTTGAGTTTTTCTGATACAAGTTTAATGAAATTTTTTATTTTGTTTTCATCAAAATAGCCCAATATATTTCTGCACATTAAAATTGTATTAGAATTATCTTCCATTTTTGCAAGAATTTTATACATATCAGCATTTTTAAATATGACCTTTTCTGTTAATATATCTGCAACTTTAAGTGTTTTTGCACTTTCAAAATTTATATCATTTTTTATATCAAGCTTTTTATCGCTTTCTTTAAAATATTTGTCATAGTTATCAGTATTCATGTGCAAAGATGCATTGTCATATGTAATAGTTCTTAAAAGCTTGCTTTTTGCAGCTTTTATTACTTCCGGATCAATATCAAAAGCCTTTATCGGAAAAAATTTTTTATCGTCAGCAGAAGGGTTATTTTCAATTAAAGAGATAATCTGTGTATAAGCTTCAGAACCGTCAGAACAGGCAAATTGCACCATATTAACCTTTTTTTTGTCTTTGAAATGCTGCTTTTCATATA
>URXH01000129.1 GCA_900551675.1 uncultured bacterium | reverse complement strand
TAATGTACACAAAACAGAAGGCTCTGATTAATGACAAACTTACAACCAACATGATGGATTCATTGAATGCATCTAAGCAGGTTGCAGAGAACCAGGCGAAATACAATGATAAGATAAATGAAATCTATTATAATTACTATGAAACTGATAATGCAACCTATGAAATGTTAACTGAACAGTGTGAGAACGAACATGAGCTTGAACTTGCTAATCTAAATTCCTGGGAACAGGAATTGGAGCTTGAAAAGAATAATTTGGAAACACAACTTAATGAGATTACAACATTTGAATCAACATGGACAAAACTGCTTCAGACAAATATCAAAAATGACTTCTCATACGGCGGTGTTCAGCAGTAATAAGTTTAATAACATTGTGTATAAAAAAGCAGTCAAAAGACTGCTTTTTTGTTGTATTATATATTTATGCTGAATAACGGAGAAAAATTAGGAGCTTTTATTGTTCCGACAGGCATCGGAGCTTCCATCGGCGGTTATGCCGGAGATGCAAGTTGTTATGCAAAAAAATTTGCTAAAATTTCAAATTTAATAGTTAATCCTAACGTTGTGAATGCCGGTTGTTTTTCGGGGATTACAGAAAATATGCTGTATGTTGAAGGTTATTCAATAGATGAATTTTTTAAGGGAAATCTTAATCTTATACCTTCAAATAACAATAAAATCGGCGTTGTGTTTGATAAAGTAATTCCTGATGATGTGTTGCAGGTACATATTAATACCATAAATGCAGTAAAATGTATATACGGTCTTGATATAGAATGTTATGAAGTTACTGATGAAAATGTTGGGGTAGGTTTTAATATAGATGCCTGCGGTATTTCAACAGGTTATGTAGAAAATCCAGTTACGCTGCTTGATGCTTCCAAAAAACTTTTGGAGCGCGGTTGTGATGCAATTGCTCTTGTTTGTCTTTTTGATGAGCCTGAAAATGACAATCCTGATTATTCAAAAGGCATAGGAGTCGATCCTGTAGGCGGTGTTGAAGCTATTTTATCTCATTATATTTCTAAAGAATTGAATGTTCCTTGTGCGCATTCTCCTGCATTCAAGGATTATCAGATATCAGCTGCGAAAGTTGATCCCCGTGCGGCTTCTGAATATATTACTCCGACCTTTCTTCCATGTATACTGATAGGGTTGAATAATGCACCGAAATTGAGTTATTACGGCGGAATTTCAATTGAAAATCTTGATTATCTTGTTATGCCTTACGATGCTTTGGGTTCAACTCCTGTATTTGAAGCTTTAAAGAATAATATTCCTGTTTTTGCGGTTAAAGAAAATACTTCAGTATTGAATGTTACTCCTGATAAAATTAATCCTTCCATTATCGTAATGTCTGATTATGACAGCTGTATAGATTATATTATTAAAAAATTAGACACTTTTTAATAAAGGGGCTTTTTTTAGTTTGTAAAACAGTTCTGAAGCTTTCTTGAAGTTTTCAGGATTAGAACTTACATAAAAATTTTCAAACTCAAATTTATTGTTCAGTAATTTGTTTTTTTCAAGATCTTCTTTTATATTTTGTGCAAAATAAGTTGAAGGATCAATAAATTTTTCTTCAGGCACAAATCTTTTTAATATGCTCATAAGATATGGATAGTGTGTGCATCCGAGAACTATTTTATCCGGCTCAAATTCTTCTGCTTTGTGTAGAATATTTCGGATTTCTATAATACTTTCAGGCTGATTAATTCTGTGTTCTTCGACAATTTTTACCCAGCAGGGGGCAGGTAATTCATTTACCTGAATTTTATCATTGTATTTTGTAATTTCCCGGGAATAAGCATGTGAGTTTATTGTTACAGGGGTTGCAATTATGCATAATTTTCTCAAGTTTTCCATTTTTGCAAGAGATGAACTCACAGACTGAATTATCGGGTATATTTTAAAGTTATATTTGTCTTTAAGTTTTTCATAGGTGATTGCAGATGTTGTATTGCATGCCATTACAACTGCTTTTGCATTTTCCTGCTCAAAGAATTTAAAAATTCTGTCAGCAAAGTCTATTAGCTGGTTTTCGGTCTTTTCTCCGTAAGGCATATTTTTTGTGTCGCCAAAGTATAAATAATTCTCTTCAGGAAGGAGCTTTTTTACTTTGGCATAGACTGTCAATCCGCCTACGCCGGAATCAAAAAATGCTATTGGTCTTTTATCATACTGGGTCATTTTTTTCTCTATTTATACTGTTTAAAATAATTATCAATACCTTCAGCTATCGATTTTGCCGTTGCCTGTTTGCGTTTGTCGCCAATAAGCTGACCTCGTTCACCGCTGTTTGAAATAAAGCCTATTTCGACTAAGATTGCAGGACATGTTGTATGATTTATAACATAAAATTTAGATTTAAACAAACCTCTGTTAGGAGATTGAACAGCACTTGCAAAAGATGAATGAACCGTTTGCGCAAGAGACATGCTTTCCTGATGGTAGTAATGGGTTTCAACCCCCGTAATTTCAGGTCTTACGCTCGAATTTACGTGAATACTTACAAATATATCAGGAGCGAAATTTTCACTTACAGCAACTCTGTCCTGTAGTGAGACATAAGAGTCATCATCTCTTGTCATCAATACTTCGTATCCTTTTTTCTTTAAGATTTCTTCCACTCTTTTGGAGACATCGAGTGTAATATCTTTTTCGTAAATTTCACCGCCGATCGCGCCGGCATCAGATCCGCCGTGCCCTGCATCAATAACGACTTTTTTCTTTCCTGATGATAGTTTAGTATTAACAGGAGGATTAAGCATTATAGACTCTTTAGTAGTAATTCCGGTATCTTTCTTTTTAGCCTGTTTAACTGTAATTTTTATACTTCTTCCGTCAGCACCGAGATATGTGCTTGCTATAGAGTCCTGTTGTGTCGGAATAACAAGTTTTAAACCTATTTTAGGCATCAATTCTATATATGAGTCATTGAAGAATGTATTTTTATATGTGTTTTTAAAGTTTTCATCACTGTATTTGGAAACATTGTAAAGGTAGAGAATAACCTTATCATTATATCTGTCAAGTCCGTGTACTATTGATGAATCAAATTTAATAATCATTGATTCCGTAAGGGAATCTTTTTTTTCTTTGCTGTAGCTGATTGCATTGCTGGAATGATTATATAATGTTGAATTATTAGTTTTTTTATAATTTGCAATTATTAAAGACTGATTATCGCTTTAATATCTTGGAATATAATCGCTGACAGCATCTGTTGTTATAACAATTCTTGCTTTATTTACTGAAAATTGTCCGATTTTTACGGTTTCTGTTTCATTGATTCTATATTCTTTATTTCTTATTTTCATGTCTACAAGAGTATTTGGAAGATCATACACAATTCTTGTAGGATTGTATAATATCATAGGTTTTTCAATTGTAACAGATCCAAATCCGTTTAAAAGAATTCCGTTTTGTTTAGGTGTTATATTGTTTAAATAATATTTTGTATTAAGTTTAAGTTCTTTTCTCTCCATTATTTGTTCGGCCTGAGTGTTAAACGCTTCCTGAATTTGACCGACAAGAGAGTCCTGGCTTTGAGAAACAGGTGTTGTAATAGTTAAATACTCATAAAAATCGCTGGCTGAAGAATGTTCATCCCGATATGTATTATGAAAATATTCATTATCACCTATAATACCTTTTTTAAGCTTGATTATGATATTATTTTTAATCCTTATAAATTCAATATCATTAGGGTTAAAACCGTTGTCATAATATAAAACAACGCGTACAACATTCGGATTTGTCGAAAACTGGTTGATTTTAACCTCTTTAATACAGCCTGAATTAAAGACCCAATCCTGTTTTGGGAAAGTTATGATAGAAGAATCTATGTCAAAATAAACCC
>URXH01000128.1 GCA_900551675.1 uncultured bacterium | reverse complement strand
CCCTCTATAAATAGAGGGTTTTATATATTTTTAATAAGTCATCTGCCATCCGTCTTCAACGATCTTCCCAATTCCAAAAGAAACAGCAGAAGTATCTAATTCGGAATCATCAGTCCAAGTAGAATCATACACAAGCCCCCTATTATTTACATCCATACGAAAGAAATCACGTCCGTAAATATTAGGTCCTGCCATACCATTTACATCAACTCCAACTGTAAGAGTAACTGCATCAGTAGCTGCTCCCATATTGGAATGAGCTTTATCATTCTCATCTACAACCCCATCACCGTTAACATCAGCTCCAGCTTCAGTATCTTCCATGGCTCCGGTATCTAAACATAAAGATGCGCCGCTGGCTAAAGTAACAGTAACCATACACTGCCATGCGGTCTCATCAATAGTCGTAGAACCATCAAGAGTGGTATAATATTGTGCAAAACAAGAATTTCCGTTTGGATTATAATATCTGCCATTACAATCTTTTACAACTTTAAAATATTTTTTTACAAATGTATTTAACTCAGCCTGGTTACCGGTAATTCGACCTTCACGTAATGATACCAGATATTTCACTGTATACTTTATGTAACTGTGTTACAAATACCTTTCTTTGATGATTTTGCATTAATGTAGGAACTGTCAAGGCTGAAACAACTCCGATAATACCCAAAGTAACCAAAACTTCAGCCAGAGTAAAACCTTTTTTTATTCGTTTGAATAAAACCATAGCATTCCTTTCTATAAATTATATTTATATACATATCAATTATATCATATTCAATACAATTAATCAATATAATTGTATAAATAGGATTAAATTAATACGATAAAAAATGGACTACAAATATGAAAACATACCGCTTTTGGATTTTATAAAAACGTTGAAGATATATTGCGGTCTGCCACTAAGAAAACTCTTGAAAAACTGCATGATGAAAGAGAATACAACAATTCCTATGCAAGCTTTTTCAACAAACCTAAAAATTTAAGAATCAGACACTCAAATTCAACGAAATCAACGATATCACAAAAATTATAGATTATGATATCATAATAAATAAAATACTATTTCTTTCTAAAAATTATTTTCTCAAAAGCACATTCATACCGGCTGTAAAATAATTTTTCACTTCTTCTAATGAGCGTATTCTTGAAAGCATTTTCAAGATATACAAAGGTCTAAGATAAAATCTTTTTATTGCAGATTTATGAAGTTCAAAAACTCTCTCACGTGTTAAATGATGAGTATTCACAGCTGGATAGTAATATGCATTTTCAAAAGAAGTCTCTTTATCAAAAAGTTCATGTTCTTCTGCATAATCATAAAATCTTGACCCGGGTAAAGGAGTTGCAGTATAAAAACTTATAAAATCACTGTCTAATTCTATTGCAAATTTAATTGTCTCTTCAACAGTTTCCTCTGTTTCCCAGGGCAGACCGATAACAAAATAATTATAAATTCTTATTTTAGCTTTTTTAAAGACTTTTACCGTTCTGCGGACATCATCAAGTGTAATATGCTTGCCCATTTTATTAAGCATCTCCTGAGAACCGCTCTCGACTCCGATGCTGACCAGACGGCAGCCGGATTTATACATCATTTCAGCCATTTCAAGATCCGCAGTATCGGCTCTTGTATTCGCAGACCAGGTAATTTTTAAACCGCTGTCTATAATCGCGCGACACAATTTCATTGTCCAGTCTTTATCAAGATTAAATATATCAGACCAGAATAGAAAATTCCGTATATTGTATTTTTCAACGCATTCTCTAATTTCTTCAACAATATTTTCAGGACTTCTACGCCTTACTTTAGCGCCTGAGACAGGTGTTGCAAGGCAGAAAAAGCAGTGGAAAGGACATCCGCGGGATACTTTAATAGTCGCCTGAACTTTATTATTATCAGGACGTCTGTAAATATTATTATCAACGAGATGACGTGCAGGAAAAGGCAGAGAATCCAAATCTTCAATAAATGGTCTCACACCTGTAAATTTTACTTCACCATTCTCTTTATAGTAAATTCCGAGGATATGTTCTTTTGGTATGGCTTCAAGAATTTCCCTCAATGTATTTTCAGCTTCACCCAGAATTCCGATATCAAGTTCATCATGTTCTTTCATTATGCGGTCTGCAAGTGCCAAAAATGCTGCCCCTTTTGCAATTGTTATAATATCAGGACAAATTTCTTTAGCTTTTTTCACAGCTTCCAAATCATGTACTAATGTCGGAGTTGCAATATTTACAACAAGGTAATCAGGCTTAAATTCTTTTAAATCCCGTTCAAAATTTCCGCCCTGACTGTAATCCTGAATTTTGGCCTCAAGCCCTTCTTTTTCTGCAACAGCTGCAAGATACATCAAATCAGCCGGCGGTAAAGGCGGTATAACAATTAAATCTCTGGTCGGCTGCTGGCAGCGATCTTCTCTATTTAAGACCGGAGAGGGCGGATAAATTAAAAGAATTTTCTTTTTCATTAGTATTTTTCCTTAACTGTTTTGGTAATAATTGCGGCAATAGAAAGGCATACTGCGCCAACAATAAAAGCATACTCCCAGTGGTAATTTATGTAATCAGACCCCATTGCAAAGGAACATTTAGAAATAAACCATGCAACCAGTGTGCATACAAATACCTGCGGACCTGCTATAAAGATATTAAAAATTCCCATAACAGAACCTTCCGTACCTTTTTTAATAAACTGCGAAAGCATTGCAAAAGGGAGCGCACAAATACTTGCCCAGCCGATACCGGCAAGCCCCATTAAAATTGCAACAGCTTTCGGATTTTTAGTAAAAGCCATACCAAGGTATGCCATTACCATTGAAATTAATGAAATTATATGCACTTTTTTATTTGTATATTTAGCGGAAAGAATACCGATAGGAATTGCAACAAGAAAACATACCAGATTAAATATTGCAAAACATACTGAAGAAAAATTTGTACCATTTAAAGTCGCCTGAGTATAAAGTTCTTTTGTATAATCCGAAACAGTTGTCAGATCAGGCACGCAGTAGATTGTATGAACAGCATACTGCGTAAAAAATATCATCATACACATTGTGCCTATCCATGTAAAAAACTGCATTGTACAAATTTTTCCGACTTCAGGGGATAAAGCAAAAAAGTTTTTTAAGGAATCCCAGAAACTCGGTTCTTTTATCTCTGCAACTGCCACATCTTTAATCATTTCTTTTTTAGTATTGTACTCTTTTATAGTTATGCAAGTCCATATCATACCGAGAGTAAAGGCAAGCGCAGCCATAATAAATTGAGCGTTAATAGACATCTGATAACCGAAAGCCCATTTTAAAAACGGTGCCGTACCTGCAGCGACAACAGAACCAAGCCCGATAGCAAGACTTATATAAGAATTCGCGATAGAATACTGTTCTTCCGGCACGACATCAGGAACAAGAGCCCTGTAAGGCCCCTGAGCTACATTAACACAGGCATCAATAACCCATATCATAATGGCAGCAATAAAAAGAGCAGTCAAAGGCGGTAAATTAATTCCCGTAAAATTATGCAAAAAATCTGCAACTGTCTCTGAATTAGGGAAAATCCATAATGCAAGGGAAGCAAGCAGAGCGCCGCCAAGTAAATAAGGACGTCTTCTTCCGAAAGGCGAAACCGTTTTATCACTCAAAGCCCCGACAATCGGCTGAACTACCATACCTGTAAAAGGCCCCGCAAGCCATATTAAACCGTATAAAAACGGGGACGCCCCTAACCCCTCCGTTACAGGTCCGGATAAAATTATTCTCATCTGCCATGCAAACTGCAGCCCGAAAAATCCGAGTGCAAAATTTAAAAATTGAGCGGTGGTAAATTTCTTTAAAATATTATTTTCTTCCATCAAATATCTCCCCAAAAAAGTCTCTGTATATAATAAAATACAAAGAACAAAACATAGAGTCAAGTAATTCACTTAAGCTTGACTTTTTAGAAATAATCGGAAATAATAAATATATAGTTTTTAATTTTTAGGAGGCAAAAGATATGGAT
>URXH01000127.1 GCA_900551675.1 uncultured bacterium | reverse complement strand
TACCTGAGGGATTTGTTGAATGGAGTGATATATTAAAGGCTTATTTATATAATATTCATGGAACTGTGCTTTTAAGAATTAAGGTAAAAGCTCGTTGTGCTAAATATCTAAGAAGAAATTATAATATGTTTCAGAAATTTTTGGCTTCATTACAAGAAAAAAATACTTTTTCATACCCTGTATCAGGAACGGATGTGAATATTGATGAATTGTATGGTTTCGTAAGGACGCGTATAGAAAATGTTCGTAAAAAATATTAGTACAATATTTATAATTTTTATGTTATTGGCAACTCCTGTTTTTGCATTGGAGCTTGATACTTCTGTTGACGATGAAATAAGAAGGACTTATGACCCGTCAAAATTGGAACAGTCTTTACCTGCATTACCAAAGACTGCTCCTACACAACAAAATACAGTTTCAAAAACACCTCAGACTACACAAGCTCCAAAGACAGCTCCAAAGTCTTTACCGTCAACGCCTGTGGCTAAACCTCAATTGGGTGTAAAAAAACTTCCAAATGAATATAAATTTGATAAATCAACTGCAATAAGAATTAAAAAAGGTACAAAATTCCGAGTTAAATCAAATTCTGTAATTTCTGATTATTTGAGAGAAGGGGCAAAAGTTTCTTTCACATCAATAAAACCTGTAACACAAAGATATATAACCGTTCCTGTTGGTACAAAATTTACGGCAGTTGTAGAAGATTCTCATCTCCCTCAAATGACAGGGAATGGCGGTCTTATTGTTCTTATGGTTGATAGTATTACAGTCAATGGTCAGACAAGATCTGTTCATGGAAAAATTACAAAAGCTAATATGAAAAAAATCTTTTTTAACAATATGAAGGGAAAGCGAACCTACTGGAAAGGGGTAGCCAATCAAGTTGATAAAGGGGAAATTTTCTATAAAAAAACAAGGAGAACTTCATCAAAACTTGCAGACAACCCTGTTGGTATTTTAATTTCGCCAATCCCTGTTCTGACCGGTATGGTTGTTTATGCTGTAAATTTTGCAGGCTCGCCTCTTCTGGCACTGTTTTCCAAAGGAGGAAGAATTTCGATTCCTGCAGGTAGTGAGTTTGAAATCAAACTGCTGGAGGATGTGTATCTTTATTAAATATAATGTGTGAGTACGTAAATAAGTGAATAAGTTATAACAGTGTGCAAGTGCACATAAATAAACAATTTTTCAGGCAAATATAATAAAATATATCCGCTGGCATAGCCGACCAAAATAACTTATTCACCTATCAGCTTATTTACTTATTAACTTTTTTTACATTATTGTAAAAATTTTAGTTTGTTTTATAATATGTTTATTAGTTTATAGGTAGTAGGACAACTTATTTTAGTGAAGGAGAGATTATGATTAAAAAGTTGACTTCTCCAAAAGCATTGATGGCTCTTTTGGCTACTATGCTAATGGGTGTTTCGCCTGTTCTTGCAAGCGAAGCTGATTTAGTTGTTCCGAGTATCAAAGACATTAATGGCGATTTCTTTAACTATCTGTTAATAGGTATCGCGATTTCTGTTGTAGGCTTGGTATTCGGATTTATTGAATTTTTCAGAATTAAAAAATTGGATGTTCACAAAGCTATGGCAGAAGTGGGCAATACAATTTTTGAAACATGCAAAACTTATCTTATTCAGCAGGGTAAATTTTTGCTTGTACTAGAAGTATTAATCGGTTTGTGTATCGCATTTTACTTCGGCTACTTGCAGCACATGCCTTTGAAAAATGTTTTGATTATTCTGGCATGGTCTGTAATCGGTATTTTGGGATCTTATGCAGTTGCATGGTTCGGAATCAGAATGAATACTCTTGCTAACGCAAGAACTGCTTTTGTTTCTTTAAAAGGAAATCCTTTGAATATTTTGAATATTCCTTTAAAAGCAGGTATGTCAATCGGTGTTTGCCTTGTATCTGTTGAACTTATTTTAATGTTGACAATTTTGTTATTTGTTCCCGGTGAAATTGCAGGAGCTTGCTTTATCGGCTTTGCAATCGGTGAATCATTAGGAGCTTCTGCACTCCGTGTAGCAGGCGGTATTTTTACAAAAATTGCTGATATCGGATCTGACCTGATGAAAATTCAATTCGGTATCAAAGAAGACGATCCGAGAAACCCCGGTGTTATTGCGGACTGTACAGGAGACAACGCCGGCGATTCTGTAGGACCTACGGCTGACGGATTTGAAACTTACGGTGTAACAGGTGTTGCTCTTGTTTCATTTATCTTGCTTGCTGTTGCAGGTCAGGAAAATCAGGTTCAATTGTTAACATGGATTTTCGTAATGAGATTCTTAATGATTGTAACATCTGTTGTTGCATACTGGATTAACGGCGTAGTTGACAAATTCTATGCTGCTAAAACAGAAAAATTTGACTTTGAAAAACCGTTAACTAACCTTGTTTGGTTAACTTCAATTCTTTCAATCGCTATGACTTTCGGCGTAAGCCACTGGTTACTGGCAGATATGGGAGATAATTTATGGTTAATTCTTTCAACAATTATTTCTTGCGGTACTTTAGGCGCAGCTTTAATTCCTGAATTTACCAAAATATTTACATCACCTAAAGCTAAACATACAGAAGAAGTTGTTACAGCATCACGCGAAGGCGGCGCTTCTTTAACAATCCTTTCAGGTATTGTTGCAGGTAACTTCTCAGCATTCTGGATTGGTATGGTAATTGTTCTTTTGATGGGACTTGCTTATGTTGCATCAATTCATATTCCTGAAGCCGTTATGATTTATCCGTCTGTATTTGCATTCGGTCTTGTTGCATTCGGTTTCTTGGGTATGGGACCTGTTACAATTGCTGTTGACTCTTACGGTCCTGTAACAGATAACGCTCAATCAGTGTATGAATTATCTTTAATCGAAGATATTCCGAATGTCGCTGAAGATATCGAAAAAGAATTCGGTTTCAAACCTGATTTTGATAACGCTAAAAAATACCTAGAAGAAAATGACGGTGCAGGTAACACTTTCAAAGCAACTTCAAAACCTGTATTAATCGGTACAGCTGTTGTTGGTGCAACAACAATGATTTTCTCATTGATTCTTGTTATCAAAACAACTTTAGGTATTGAACCTGAAATGATTTTGAACGTATTAAATCCGTATACATTGCTCGGCTTCCTGTCAGGCGGTGCTGTTATTTACTGGTTCTCAGGTGCATCTATGCAGGCTGTAACAACAGGTGCATATTCAGCAACTGAATATATCAAAGATAACATAAAACTCGGCGATGCTGATTCAAAGAGTGCAAATGTTTCAAATTCAAAAGAAGTTGTAAAAATTTGTACTCAATATGCTCAAAAAGGTATGATTAATATCTTTATCGCATTGTTTGCATTTGCTCTTGCATTTGCATGTTTATCAGCTCCAAGCTGCATGACATCAGCTCCTGTAGCATTTTTCGTAAGCTACCTGATAGCAATTGCCGTATTCGGCTTGTTCCAGGCTGTATTTATGGCAAATGCAGGCGGATGCTGGGATAATGCTAAGAAAATCGTTGAAGTTGATTTAGCAGAAAAAGGTACTCCGCTTCATGAAGCAACAGTTGTCGGCGACACAGTAGGTGATCCTTTCAAAGATACATCTTCAGTTGCTATGAACCCGATAATTAAGTTCACTACATTATTCGGACTTCTTGCAATGGAAATTGCTATATCTGAAAACTTCAGATGTGTTGCTCCGATTGCTGGATGGATATTCTTAATTGTTGCATTAGTGTTCGTTGTTCGTTCATTCTATGCAATGAGAATACCTTCAAAATCAGCTAAATAGGTCAAATTAACACATAAACAAACAGTCCTGCTTGAAAAAGCGGGGCTGTTTTGTTATAATATATATGTAATTAAAACTGATAGGAGTAGAATTAATGAAAAGATCAGATTATTCAAGAGTGTCGGGGGGGGGGCATTTCTAGCTGACAGAAATGCAGGAAGTCAGGTTGCATGCATTAATGTCATTGCGCATTTATTGCGCAATCTGGAATTTTTCATAAAAAGATCGCGCACAT
>URXH01000126.1 GCA_900551675.1 uncultured bacterium | reverse complement strand
CAACCTGGAAAAATACTCTGAAAAATACAAGACACATACAGTAAGTAATAAACTTGAAGAAGTTATATCCTTGTACGGAAATAAACCAATTGATAATAAACTGATTGAAAAAATTACTAATACTTTTGCTCTAAGACTTGATCCTGTTACATCGGAAGCTCTAAAAAAAGACCTGAAAGAACTTATGTTGTCTGATAAAGTATACACAATTGATGACAATACCGCAAAAGATATCAGTAAAAATCTCAAAAAATTATTAAAAAGCCAGAATATAAGTGATAGCGCAATCAGTACAATTGTGCCTGATGAAGATGCAATGATAAAATTGTTTAAAGATAACAATTTCTTTAATCCTGCAAAAGAAACAAAAGAATTTCAAACAATAAAAAATAAAATTGCAAAAGCTATTCAGCTTAACCTGAGGAAATATAATAAAACTGTGCCGGAAGAGTCTCAATATGACTGGAGGCTTATCCAGCAGGCTATTGCAAACAACAATTCGGCAAATCATCCTGTTGATAAAGAACTTTTCAAAATTCCGGGCATTAAATTTGATACAACAATTCAGGCAAAATTGCGCAACATTGCGCAGATTACAGATGATTTCACATCAAAAGCAAATGCACTTGATGAATATGCCGTATTAAAAGTAGGTTCAGCCCCTGAAACCGTAATCGCGAATTATTGGAATAATATTTCAAAAGATATTTTAAAGATTTTTGGAATAGATTATAAAAACATTAAACAGGTAAGATCTGACAGAAATCTGGTAGGAGCCTTAGTAAGAAACAAGATAGAAGATATTGTTTCTAATGATGAATTATATAAAAAAGTTATGCAAGAACTTGTCGGCAAAATTGCACAGATTAACAGCGAAATTAAACCAAGCGATTTATCAGTGCCTTTATTGAGAAAAGAAGAAAATCTTAATGATGCACAAAAAGCTGCCGCAAGATCAGCTTATGATACTCTTGTTGATAAAGAATTTAATTCTTATGCTAACTCAATGAAAGAAAAAGGATTTACACACCTTTCACATGCTATTGCAGGCTTTGGTCCTGATGATCACAAAGGCACAGCCAAAAATATTCAAAAAACTTTTGTTTCTGAAAGATTACTCGGAGTAAAAAGTTCATTCTACAGACTTATTAACACTCTTGATTTCTACAGAAGAATAGCCAAACAGGCAAATAATATGGAATCAATAAATATGTATCCGAGAGAAATAAAGGAAGAAATAATTGAATTATGTAAAATTATTACACTTGAAGGTCATTCATCAGACAATGCAACTAAATTCTATATGCTCAGAAATCAGCATCCTTCAACTGATAAGAGTCCATTAGAGGTTAAAAACGGCAAGGTCGTAAATAAATATTACGGCAAAGCCGCAGGCACTGCTGATATTGCAGGCGATAAATATTTCTATCAGCGGGCTATGCAGTTAATGTTTGAAGAAAAATTAAATCCTGAAACGGCAGAAATTCTTGAAAAAAGTATAATTAAAGATGAAGTATTAAATTACAGAGATCTGGTACTTAATAAAATAGGCGGAGAATATTATATGCATAAGCCCCGCCATAGAATCAGACCGATAAGCGATGCAGGTTCGACTCTTAAATTCCTGTTAACCGGTATTGCTCCTGATGAATTCTTCTTCAAATCAGGCCAGCAGTTCTTTAATTCAAATAAATGGTTCAAGATATTCTCAACATTCGGAGCTGCTCTTTTAGGAGTAACAGTTCTCGCTCAATTCTTCTTCGGAAAAACAAAAAATCCAAAACAAGGTAGTGCAAAATGATAAATTCAACAAATCTGCTTTCGTTAAAGCTTCAACAGGTAAATAAATCTCAACCGCAGACTCAGGTTAATACAAATGTATCTGTTCCTGATAATTCTTCTAAATCGGGACTTATAAGCGCATACCTTGACAACCTTGCAATGATTAACACACCTGCTGTAAAAAAAGCTGAAAATACAGCCCCCGTTGATTACCACAATGATTTAAAAACTTTATTCCAGCATAACGAAGCAAAAATCCTTGCAATAGTGCCGAGAACTTTTAACGCAAAAGATACCAACGGGAATGAATATATTGACGGCAATGAACAATGCGGAACATTTTTAAATGCAATAGAAAGATTGGACGAAGTAAAAGCAGAAGGGTTTAATACCCTCCATGTACTACCAATAAGCACTCCGGGCAAAATCAAAGCAATGGGGACGGCAGGTTCAGTTTATGCACCAAAAGATATGCTTGAAATAGACCCGAATCTGATAGATAAAAACGACCCCAGAAGTGATAAAGAACAGTTTAAAGCTTTTGTAGACGAATGCCACAAACGCGGCATAAGAGTAATGGTTGATATTCCAAGCTGTGCATCTTATGAAATGTTTTTAAACATGCCTGATTTAATGGCAAAAGAAAAAGACGGACTTGCAAAAACGCCGCAGGGCTGGAACGACATCAGAATGCTTCAGCCATGGGAAGATGAAGGCAAACGTACATTAAATCCGAAACTTCTTGCATACCATAAACAATTAATAGATATGTTAATTGATGCGGGAGTTGACGGCGTAAGAGTCGATGTAGCAAGAACAAAACCTGCAGAATTCTGGGATGTTTTAATTCCTTATTCACACATGCGCGATCCAGAATTCGGCTGGCTTGCGGAAACATATACCTATGAAGATGCTTCTCCGCAGGCAAACATGCCTTACGACAGACCGGAAGATTCTTTACGAGCAGGGTTTGACCTGATTTACGGGCAATATCACATTTTCCATGAATGGCCTGATGCAACAACTTTTATGAACTATGTAAAAGAACAGCTTGATATGTCTTACAGACTGCCGAAGGGCAAATCTCTAATCGGCTCATTTGCTACGCACGATGACATTTCTCCGATGTTCCATGGAGGAAGAGATTATTGTAACCTGACTATGGGATTACAGGCAACACTGCCTATGCTTAACCCGTATATCTTAGACGGTTATCAATCAGGCGACAATTACTCTTATTCGTATGAAAACAAATATAATCCCGTAACAGAAACCGATAACCACGAAATGACGGTTCATACAGGCAGACTTGATATATTTAACCTGTCCAGAAAACCCGGAGGCAAAGAACCTGAAATAGGACAGTTTATGACAAGCGCTTTCAAAATGAGAGATAAATATAAAGATGTGATTACAAAAGGGACATTTATCCAATTAGACAAAGAACATGACAAAAATGACCAGATTATAGCTTACGCAAGACATCTCAACGGTAAAACCCTTCTTGTAGTTGCAAATAAAAACGTAAACCGTTCTGTTGCAGGCAAAATTAAAGTTCCAACTCTTAAAGCCGGACAGGAATTGAACAATCTGCTTCCGTCTTACGGAAAAGAAAGCATCCTTCAGGCAAGAGACAATGAACTTTGTGTTGATCTGGGTCCTGCAAGAGTTCATGTATTTGAAATAGATACCCCGAATATTGAAAACTACTGCGATAAAATATTCAAACAAAACTTGTAAATAAGAAGGCACATTAAATAAACCACACAAAAAACAGTTGTTAATATTAATTAACAGCTGTTTTGCCGATTTTGATTTTTTTTTATGTTTGAATTAAAATATTCGGGCGGGATATAAATCAGCAAAAAAAAGAGGTATAAATATGCTGCAGGAATTTATAAGTTCAAAAATTCACAGAGCCACGGTAACAGATGCAAACCTTAATTATGTAGGCTCAATTACCATTGACGAAACTCTTTTAAAGGCTTCAAACATTAAAGAATGGCAGAAAGTTGATATTTTAGATATCAATAACGGAGAAAGATTTCACACTTATGTAATTAAAGGTAAAGCAGATTCGGGAATGATATGCCTTAACGGAGCTGCTGCAAGAAAGGTTCAGCCTGGCGATAAAGTTATAATAATCGCATACGGGCTTTATAATCCTGAAGAAATGGAGAATTATAAGCCTTCAATCGTAATTGTTGATGACAACAATAAAATTATATAGATGACAAACGGTCAGGCATTTATTAGGATTAAGATACTATTGC
>URXH01000125.1 GCA_900551675.1 uncultured bacterium | reverse complement strand
TTACGTTAGCCGAAGTTTTGATTACCTTAGGAATTATAGGCGTTGTTGCTGCTATGACTATGCCCTCGTTAATTAACAGCGCGCAGAAAAAAGAACTTGTAGCACAATATAAAAAGGCCTATTCGGTCATTTCACAGGCATATTTAATGATATCAAACGATAACGGAGGTTCTTTAGAAGGGGTATTCACATCTTATAATGACTATATTGATGTTTTTTCAAAATATATTAAAAATGTTAAGGTCTGCAGAATAAATGAACAGGTATCAAGGTGCTATCTTGATTCTTATAAGCATCTTGATGGTTCCGTTATAAGTACTGACACCGGCTCAACACTTACAACTCCTGATGGTGCGACTTTGCGATTTTACCACATCAACAGCGGATGTACAGGAACAACTGAACTCAAAAAACCAATAGGATGCGGAAGAATTCGTGTTGACGTCAACGGTATAAAAAAGCCCAATACTGTAGGCTATGATATTTTTGACTTCTATATTACACAAAATGGGATTATACCGAGAGGCCATGAAGATACAACCACCAAAGAAGACGCCTCATCGGGCTATGGAAGAGGTATTACTATTCTAACCACAGGGAAAATAGATTATTGAATACTATTTCTTTTCAAACACCATAACATATTCGTGTTTAAATATAAAGAACCCCCCTGCAAGTGCTCTGTAGCGCCAGAGGTTTGCGGTTTTGCCTTTTGCACGTTCGTTGCCCTGAATATCTTTTACAATAATGCCTTTGAGTCTAAAACCCAGTTTCATCATTCTCGCCATACATTCAAAGCCTAATGGCTGAACTTCGGAATTTTTATAGCTGTCGCCGATAATTAATGCGGCAAAACGACCTTTTTCAAGCATATCGTAACCGTTTTTCGCAACTTTTTCAAACAGCTCATAAAATTCTTCCGTTGTATCACAATTAGACAAATCTTCTTTTCTATCCGAGAACTTTATAATATCATCATACGGGGGATGAAGAATTAAAAATTGTGCCTTTTCTTCTCGCATAATATCAAGACTTGCCTGAACTTTTTCTTTAGCTTCTTGTGATGCAGAATCGGCACAAATTATTCTGACATCCGTTACAAGCTGTTTGGGGGTAAATTTTTCAGAAACGCTTTCTGCCAATTCATCTTTAAGTTCAACACCAATACAGCGTCTGCCCATATTAACAGCTTCAATACCTGAGGTTCCCGAACCGAAGAATAAATCAAGCACTACATCATTTTTCTTGGTAAATCTTTCATACAGCTGCTGGGCAATCTGTGGAATATAATTCCCGTGATATTCGTTAGAATGCCCGCCTTCTCTCAATCTTGCAGGAAATTCCCACAAAGTATCGGTTTTAACATGTTCATAAGCTTTCCAGTTATTCAAATCAATGTCGCTGTAGCGTGTAGTTTTTACAGGTTTTACTACCTGTAAATCAGCTTTTTTTGAAGGTTTTAATTTTGTGTTAATTTTAGCGTTTCCCAAGTCCTTTTTCTCCCTTAACGGCGAAAACCTAAAAAGCTTAGCGCCTTATAGTCTTATTGCCCTAACGCCTTTATCTTATAGAAATGTTTCAAATTTGTAATCAAACATTTAGATGAATTTGTGTTTGATGTAGATTGAGATAAAGATTGAGGAAGAGGGTATGGCAAGAATTAAACAGCTTTCAAAACATTTAATAAACCAGATTGCAGCGGGAGAAGTTATAGAACGTCCGGCATCGGTTGTTAAAGAACTCGTTGAAAATTCAGTTGATGCAGGCGCTACAAAAATCAGCATTGAAATCAACAATGACTGCCGTAATATAAGGGTTGCGGATAACGGTTCTGGTATTCATCCCGATGATATTATGCTTGCATTTTCAAAACACGCAACAAGTAAAATTGCAACAGATGAAGATTTGTTTGATATTCATACTCTCGGCTTTAGAGGAGAAGCGTTAGCAAGCATAATTTCAATTTCAAAATTAACCTGTACAACAAGAACAGCAGATTTTGAAACTGGAACAAAGGTAAAATGTGAAAATTCAGAAGTTAAACAGGTTGAGACAGGGTGTGCAGTCGGAACAATTATGGACATTAAAGATTTGTTCTATAACATCCCTGCGCGTCTCAAATTTTTAAAAAGCCCGAATACCGAATTTTCATACATTCAGGAGCTTGTTCAATCAATTGCGCTTGCGCATCCAGAATGTTCTTTTGAATTGAAAAAATTCGGAAAAACAATCCTCAAAACATCAGCACAAAACAATCTGCTTCAGACCATAAAAGAAGTTTATTCATCTGATGTTACCTCAAATCTTAAAGAAGTTTTGAAAACAGATAAACTCTCGCATCTTAAAATAAGCGGATATGTAAGCACTCCTGATTACACGCGTTCAAGCAAAAAAAGCTACCATATTTATATAAATTCAAGAACGGTAAAATGCCCTATATTCCAGAAAGCAATTGATACTGCTTATAAAGCTCTTATTGCGAACGGCAAATATCCTTTTGTTGTGCTGAATTTAGAAATTCCGCCGTCTGATGTTGATGTAAACGTTCATCCGACAAAAAAAGAAGTCCGCTACAAAAATACAAATCAGGTGTTTAATTTTATTTATACATCAATTCAGGCAGGACTTTCAAATTATGTTGAAAGACAGAGTTTCAACACTGACGGACAAATACAACAGCCTCAAGCCTCAAGTATTGTAATAGATTTTGTCCAGCCGCGTCTTGAAAGCAAAGGCGAAGCTTTCTTCAATAAACAGGAAGACACAATATATGTTTCAGACAATGCAATGGAGCAGCAAGAAAAGAAATTTGAACAATCAGAAAACACTGAACAACGGCAGTTTTTTGTTCCTGTTGAAAAAACTCCAGAACCTGAAGAAAACATTGTCGGCCAGTATAAAAATACATACATCCTTGTAGAAAAAGAAGACGGACTTGAAATAATCGACCAGCATATAGCAGAAGAACGCTATATTTATGAAAAACTTATGGCTGAAAAAAATATAGTTTCGCAGATGCTTTTTGTCTCGGATGTTGTCCCTGTTTCCAGTACAGAAGCAGAGCTGATAAAGGAAAATTTAGAAAAATTTGAAAAATTCGGCTACGGTATAGAATTTTTGAAAGATAACGAACTTATTTTCAGGAAAGTTCCGCAAATGATTGCAAAAGTAAATCCTAAAGAAATTTTAGCGGATATTTTAGAAAACATTGACGGGCAGCTTGACAGACTTGAAGAAAAAATCCTTATAACAACTGCCTGCAAAGCATCTGTCAAAGCAGGACAAAAGCTTTCAACATGGCAGATGCAGGAAATAGTCAAAAAATGGCGTACGACAAAAATGCCGTACACCTGTCCTCACGGACGTCCGATTGTAAAATTCTTTCCGCACAAGGAAATTGCAGGATTTTTCCAAAGAAATGCTTAGAATTTAGTATATTCAAGCTTATCTTTTCCCGTCAAAATATTTTTCAGACTTGCAGCTCCCTCCGGTGCCCAGCCACTGCCCTTTATAGAGTTTGTATAAACCTTTAAAAGATAATTATCACGCCCGAACTGATTTGGCAATTTTGTGCCGTTTACATCAAAATATATGTACGCACAATCAGTATGAGTTGATGTTTGGGGAGTAGTATTGCCATCTGCATCGGTAACACAATTACCGTTAGAATCCTGCACACAATCATTACGAACCCTATAACAAGAAGACATTTGCTGAATACTCAAAACAGTGCCGTCATTGAGAATAATTTTTGATATATTACTTCCCATTGACCTTACTCCTTCTTTTGTCGCAAATTTCACATCATAGTAATATTCTTTACATCCGTTTGTATTTTTGCTTAAACACAATTTTGCTCCGCTGAAATATTGTGCAAAATCTTGCGTTACCTGAGCGCTTGTTTTTGACGGATCAAACAAAAATGTATTGTCTCCGTCAACTATCTCATTCCGGCTTTTCGCGAGTAATACAGCATTTTGAATAACAGAATAAGCTTTTTTAGTTTTTGTTATAAACTCTTTGTCTTTGTAATTCTGTATTAAAGACGGCATTGTCAAAGCTACAACAACACCGATAATGCCTAAGGTTATTAAAACCTCAGCCAAGGTAAACGCTGCTTTTTTGTGAAGTGAATAAGAAAATAAGTGAATAGGTGAATAAGTTCGTTTCGGCAGCGTAGCCGCTGC
>URXH01000124.1 GCA_900551675.1 uncultured bacterium | reverse complement strand
TAAATTAATGCGATAACACCAACGATTGGTAATACATATGAAAATGCACGAGCTAATGTACTCATAAAGATATCTAGACTCACAATACCACCTCAGAAAGATTATAACATAAGCTTTCTAACTTATCTATTTTTTTTGAAACTTTTTTCATCACTTATTCATTAACCCAGTTTTAAATAGAATTAAATATATTTTAAGTCATAACTTTTTTGTTTTTAATCTACATTATTCATTAGCCCTGCATTTTATCAAGCAGGGTTTTAATTTCCATAATTTTTTCTTTAGCGATTTCAGAATCAGAAAAAGACTTAGCAACACATTCTTCAAGATGTGTTTTCAAAATATTACTTTCAACATGCTTAATTGCAGAACGTACAGCCTTGAGTTGTACAATAATATCAGGACAATAACGTTGTTCTTCAATCATTTTTTTTATACCTTCTAACTGACCTATTGCCCTGTTTAAACGAGGTATCTCATGTTTATGATTCGGATTTTCTGATTTTTTGTTGTTCATATCTTTTTTAGAATCTTTTTTCATATTTTCATTATACATAAAAAAGGGACAGAAAAACTGTCCCTTAATCCTAAAATAATATTCTATTTTTTAGGAGGTTCATTACACTCAGGCGGACAATTACATTTGTCCTCAGTGCAAGTACAGTTGTCACCGCATGTACAGTTGATGCATTTGCAGTGCGGATTTGAACATTTAGCCATATTGCCTCCTTTTTTATTATACCCCAGTAGGGTATCTAACAACATATTCATTATACCCTACTAGGGTATATTTGTCAAGTGGTCTTCTTTTGGTAAATTGTGTTTAATCCATATCACCTTTATAGGCGCAAGGTATATTTTCTTCTTTTAAATAGTTCATGCCCCATTTGTTTAATTCAATAATCGCAGGAATCAGCGTTTCTCCTCTTTTTGTGAGAGAATATTCTGTTTTAGGCGGTACTACAGGATAAAGTTTTCGCTCTATTATTCCGTCTGCTTCAAGTTCTTTTAACTGTTGAATGAGCATTTTGGGAGTTGCGTGTGATATCAGCTTTTGAAGCTCGTTATACCTCAATGTTTTGCCTATAAGATGTCCGATTATAACTCCTTTGTATTTCCCGCCGATTATCTCCATTGTTGCCTCAAGAGGACATTTATATTCATCTTTCTTATGCTTAGTCATAATTAAAGTCCCTAATTTACTTTTTGGTAAGTATTATACAAAAAAGTGCATTCTTGTCAAAATGATAATAAATGTATAAAATTGCTTTATTAAAGGAGGAAATCTAAATGAAAATTACACAAGTAAGAAATGCAACGATTATAGTAGAATATAATAATACAAAATTTTTAATAGACCCTTGGCTTATGCCTAAAGATTATATGCCGGGGTTTGATACAGCGATAAATTCCGAAATTCGCCAGCCAAGAGTGGAGCTGCCTTTTGGAATTGAAAAAATTGTTGATGTTGATGCTGTTATTATCACTCATATCCACCCTGACCACTGGGATGAATTTGCAGAAAAAGCTCTGGATAAAAATATAAAAGTTTTTGTTCAATCTTCTGTTGATAAAGACTACGTTATCTCAAAGGGTTTTACAAATGTTGAGATTATACAAGAATCCGGAATAGAATATAATGCCATAACCCTATACAAAACAGGAACTCAACATGGCAAAAGAGAGATAATAAAACCGTTATGTGATTCTGTTGGCTTGCCTTATGATGCAATGGGTGTTGTTTTTAAATCAAATAATGAAAAATCATTGTATATTGCAGGCGATACAATTTGGTGTGAGGAAGTAAAAGATGTCTTAGGCAAATACAAGCCTGAAGTTATAGTAGTAAATGCCTGTGCGGCAACTCTTTTGAACGGAGAACGCATAATTATGAATATTGAAGATGTAAAAAATGTTTTGGATGCTGCACCTGACGCAAAAGTAATTGCAAGTCATTTAGATACAGTCAGCCATCTTTCTGTTACAAGAGAAGATTTAAAAGAATTTAAAACTAAAAATAATATTGGTAATCTGTTAATCCCTGATGATGGAGAAACGCTTGATTTTATAGGCAATAATTAAAATTTTATACTAATGAAGTTGCTCAACCCAAGGTCGGAAAAATTTTCCCGACCTTGTTTCAAATTCTCAAACCTTATGATATTTTTGTAAAAATTTGCGGAACTGGACTATTCCGAAATAATCAAATTATCCGTACAACTCAAAAACGGTGCGTATCTCACTGAAATTCTGCAAATCTCAATCTATCCGTACAGTCCAGAAAAAGTCCAGTTTCCCAGTTTGATTTTTTGGGTAAACTTAATTTTTCCGCCCCGGAAACTCCCACACAAAGCCAACTTTACCAAAATAATCTATCTATCCGTACAAATCAATCTGGACAAAAAAGTACAATGTAAAAGAACACATGGTTTGATTTCTTGTTACAGAAGATTTGACTATTTTGTTGAGCTGAAAGGCAACCATACTCAAATAAAATAATAGTTTGTAAAAATAAAATTTATTGTGATAAAATCTCTATTCAATTATGTTAAAATTGGTATATGGAAGTAAACTTAAAGACAAATTGCAGAATGGCCTTCATTGGGTTACATCCAAAAGATTTAGCTTACAAAAAGTTGTTGCAAAATGGTTTACAGGACAGTTTTGGCATTTCATGCAAACCGGAGGATTTAAATGCTGTTGCAGGGCCGTTTGAATTAAAGCAAATTATAAACAAACTAAAACCGGAACACTATCAAGTAGGGGAGAAACTCAGAGCTAATTTTCATCTGCATACGATTGCGTCTGATGGCAGACTAACTCCTAAGGAATTTTTAGAGCAGTGCACCAGCTACGCAAACAGGGTTTTTAAGTCAGGAAAAATAAATGATGATCTGCCTGCATTTTCTGCCGCAATTACTGATCATGACAGGATAGAAAGCTCTCAGGAAGTAATTGCACTGATATCTCAAGAACCTGGCAAGTATAAAAACTTCAAATTCGTTGCCGGTTGTGAATTTTTGCTTCATGGTTATAAAGAACCTCACCCGGCATTTGAAGCTGTTGGTTTAGGTTTTAATCCTTTTGACAAAGCTCTTGAGACAATGATGAAAGGGTTTGCATCAAACAATCAGGTCTCGGATATTCCCAAAATCAAAAATGCCGGCGGAATTTTATCCTGGGCTCATCCTATAGTTACCCCGGATAAAATAAATGATGATTTTTTTGAGTTTTTAAAAAAATACGGTATAGACGGAGTAGAAGGGAATTATCAATATAACAGATGGGATAAAGAATATGTCAATTCGATAAAACCAATGTTGGAAAAACTTATTAAAAAATTCAAAATGTTTGTAACTGGTGGAACAGACTGCCATACAAAATCATTGTTCTAGAGCTTGTAGGTTAAGCTTTCAGCCCAACAAGGATTAATAGGACATTAATTGGACTATAAAAATTCTTAGATTTTAGTAAGAATCAGGCTAATTTAAAAGTATCCTTTGTAAATCCAAGTCCTAATAAAGTCCAGTTCTGATTTATTAAAAATTCAATATCATAAAACTTCCAACGGCTAATATTTAGTGTTATTGGGCAAGTATGCCTAAGCAACAGTTTATTGTTAGGAAACCAAACTGGACATTAAAATACATACAAACTATTAAGAGCTTGGCCCAAAAAGTACACCAATAAACACAATAAAAAAGAGATAGAAAAATCTATCTCTTTTTTATTACGCGTGGAGGGATTCGAACCCCCGACCTTTTGGTTCGTAGCCAAACGCTCTATCCAGCTGAGCTACACACGCTTAATATTTTTGGTGCGGGGAAATTTTTAACAAAATTATTTTAACAAAAAAAGATTAATTTTCAAGTTTTTTATGAAAAAATAAAAAAAAGGTATTATCATTAATCTTTTCAAAATTAAATATGTTATTCTCTGAATTAGAGGTAAATTTATGGAAAAATTAACAAAAAGAGAAGTTGCAATATTAAAACTTATCAGACAGGGTTACGAAAACTACGAAATTGGTCAAATTATCTTCATAAGTATTCATACTGTTAAAGCACATATCAGCGCCATTATGAGAAAATTAAATGCACGCAACAGGACTAATGCAGTATATATTGCAATGATTAACCACATGCTGGATGATTAAAATCGTTACAATTTGATAGGTTTTCTTGCCCGTTATATAATAGTAATGAGCGAGAGTGTATCTATGA
>URXH01000123.1 GCA_900551675.1 uncultured bacterium | reverse complement strand
TTCCTGCACTTCTGTCAGCTAGAAATGCCCCCCCCCACGACATTCTCAAACAATCTAATCTTTTCATAAATTTTCCTTTCTATTTATACTTTTTCTGCCTGTTTATAAGATTCAGGTATAGGCGCGGTGTTTATGTAATCTGCATACTCGGATATCTGCCTGCACCATTCATAAATAATTTCCTCTTCACTCAATTTATATGAGATCGGTTTACCGACATGCAAATGAACTTCGCGTCTTGTAAAAGGTTTCAGTTTTGGATAACCTGTAAAACCTCCGATTGCAACAGGAACAATATCAGCTTTTGCATTTTTTGCTATAACTACAAAACCTTTTTTCAAATCACCGAGTTCTGAACCGTATGGTCTGATGCCTCCTTGCGGAAAAACTCCCAATGACCAGCTTGTAGATAATATATCTTTTACTGTTTTGAATGTTGCTATTTCAGGCTTTGTTCTGTCAACGGCAAATGCGCCTAAACGTTTTACAAGCCACTCAAATTTATCGCCTTTCTGAAATAATTCTTTTTTTGCCATATATGCAATCGGACGTCCGCATGCCATTGTAACCATAGGCGGATCAAAATGAGAAACATGGTTTGCGGTATAAATAAATTTTCCGCTTTTTGCTTTGGTGGGCAAATTTTCCCTGCCGGTAATCGTATAGTTATAAAATATTTTCATAAAAGGGATTACTACGACATACAAAAAAGTCATATAAAACATAGTTCTAAAAATATTATATTCCCGCGGATACCTTCTGTTATAATTTCGTTCTTTTTTCATAGCCTATCTTAAACTCCTAAACACTTTCTTTTTCCGGTTCATACTTAAACCCTGTTAACTCTTGTATAGCTTCAATCCATTTATTAAAAACGACATCTGGATCTTTGTCATAAGGAATAGGTTTGCCTATTTTTACGATAACTTTTCCCGAAAAAGGCAGATGAGTAGCCTTTTCTGTTCCGACAATTCCAACAGGCAAAACCGCACATTTTGTAATTTTAGCAAGCTTTGCAAAACCTTCCGTAACTCCAGTAATTGTTCCGGGCACCCCTCTTGTTCCCTGAGGGAAAATTCCGAATACCCATTTGCTTTTTTTTATTTCCATTACCGTCTTTATTGTAGAAGGGCCAAGACTTTCTCTGTTTACTGCAAAAGTACCGAGCCAGTCAATCCACCATCTTATAAAAGGAATGTCAAACAATTCTTTTTTTGCCATAAAAGAAACACGTCTCGGAAGAATTGCCGCCACCATCGGAGGATCCAGAGTAGAAAGATGATTCGGACACACAATATAAGCATTATCTTTCGGTACATTTTCAAGTCCCTCAACTTCAAGTCTGTAGACAACTTTTAACCTTATCATATAAAATATTTTACAAATAATAAACTGAAACAATGTTCTCCAGATATTGTATTCGTCTGCTGTTCGTCTAGTATAATTTTTATCTTTGTCCCAGAACATTTTTTTCTCCTATAACATATTAATAATTTAATTATACATTCAAAGATTGCACATTACAAGTTTTTCATATATTATTATAATTATGATTAAGGAGAGAAGTATGAGAACATCAAATGTAGAATTGGAAAACGAGTTATTTAAAAGCGTATACGACAAAACACCCGATTATATAAAAAATCTGAATTTAATGGATTTCTCAAATGAAGGGGAATTCACATTTACGCTGAAAAAAGAACATCTTATGCCTTATGATGCAAAGAAAAACCCCGAAGGATTAAACCTTAACGAATGGTTTGCCAATTATGCCAAAGAAGCAAAAGTTTCAACAGCAGGTATAAGAGGACCGCAAAATATCTTGTATCCGCAGGACACAAGATTTCCCATCAATCTTGTCGGAATAGTACTTGCAACGCTTGCAAAGGCTCTTGTCGCAACAGAAAAATATAAAGGAAAGCAAATAGTAAAAGTTGCAGGCAGAGAAGTAAGATATAATTCGGATCTTTTTCTTGATGCAATTGCAAGAATTCAGGCGGCTAACGGGATTAGAACACTTGTACCGCAGGGAAGAAAAACAATTCCTATCTGGCTTGCATCATTTTTAGCTTTCAAACTTGATTTGTTGGGTGGAGAATATATAACATCAAGTCATGGAATTTCAGTTAAGAACGCAACAAAAGATCTAAATTGCCAGGGAAGCCAATATCTCCCAGAAGAATCAATGGAATTTGTGAATAAAATCCAGGAAATTTTTGATGAAACAAATAAAAAAGGAACTTATAAAATCAAAATTTCAGCAAAAGATAATCCGTTAATTGATGAAAAAGTTTTGGGAAATATTGATGATGGCGTTGATTTATATGTAGAATACCTTAAATCAGGTGTCGCACAAAAAATTAACCTTGATTTAATCAAAAAAATTAAAGATAAAATTGTTATTGAAAATGTTGGCGGCTCAGCCTACAGAACATTAAGCAGAGTGCTGAAAAAACTTGATATTTCAGACAAATTTGAATGGTTTAATATTGAGGAAGATCCGTTTTTCCACTCTATAGGTAAATATGACCATACGCCCAAAGGTGAAAAAGCATTCTACGATTACTCGGTAGATGCAACTGTAACCTCAAGAAGACCTGACGGTGAAAAATTCTTCCCCGTTATAGAAACCCTGCATTACGAAGAAAAATTAACTAAAATGCCTGTCGGAACAACTGTTTTAATAACGGATCCTGATCATGACAGGTTAACAATTGCGCAGACAGAATATGCCTGCACAATCCCTGAACTGGAAAAAGCAGGAATTGATTATATAAAATTGAATGAAGATTTAATTTTAACAATTTTTACCGCAAATCAGGCATTTCTAATGCTTATGGATTTCTGGACAAAACAATTAAAAGCTCAAGGTCTATGGGACAAACATCCAAGATTTATGATAAAAACAACAGCATCCGCTATTTCCTGGGATGAATGGGCAAAAAATCAGGGGGTAAAAGTTGTTAATGTTCCTGTAGGTTTTAAAGAAATCGCAAATATAATGAAGAAGGTTGAATTAAAACTGAAAAAAGCAAGAGCAGGCGAAGTTGTAATAGATGACGTATTCGGGAATGCAATTAATCTCGGTATAAATCCGCGTCTTCTGTTTGCAGGCGAAGAATCCGGCGGAATGATTATGGGAACGGAAGATCTGATAACGTCAAATTCCGGAAGATTTGCTATCGCAATGAGAGAAAAAAGCGCAACTGAAGCAATTATTGTTGCATCAGCCCTTATTTCGAAACTGCAAAGCAAACAACAGTCCTTATCAGAATATCTTGTTGAAATATTTGACGAAAATAATATTATCGGGCGTTTTGATACACGTGTTGATATAGCATACTACAACGAGTCAGAACCGGATATTAACAAACTTAAAGCCGATAAGACTGCCGGAGAAGCCAAAAGAACAAAAAATGATTTGTTCTATCTTTCCATGGCAATGGCTGTAAAAGAAGGCAAAATGACTCTTGAAGATGTAAAAGATGTTTTGAATGATGCTTTCAAAAGTCTTATATTTGATAATCTGAAATCGATTAAATTTGTAGGAGACGGCACATACCTTGAATTTACAGACAAATACATTGAAATAAGACCCTCAGGTACAGATGCTAAGACAAAAGCTTACGGAGGCGGTTCCGATAAAGCAGTAATCGAAACTTATGCAAACAATTTAGGAAATTATTCGGGCGAAAGAACCGAATACCACAAAAAATTCATTGATGATAAGTTCTATAATGAAACAAAAGACAAAGCAATGGATTACTACCTTAAATTTGTAGATAAAGACGCAAATAACGAACCGTTTGAAATACCTGAATACAAATTCTAATAAAAAAGCCCGTGATTATGCGGGCTTTTTTATTAATAATACAACTTAGTCAAGAGAATCTTTATCTGCTCCTAAAAGCAGATTTTTGACCGTTTTTTTCCATTCATCCAAAGTAATCTCTCTATGAAGATAATCCATATTTCCGGTTGCAATTATCCATAAAGAGCAGCCTCCTCCGCTACTCCAGCCACTGCTCGATTGAATAGTACATGGATTATCACCAACCCACCATAATGAATAACCACCAATTACAGGAGTATCATCGCGGCGTATTAGAGATAAATAAAAAAAATCTTTTCCAAGCTGATTAGGACCTCTTAAACCATTTATATCTACATGTAATAATGGGGAATTTAAACCATCACTATTATGAGATATACCTATAAATGTACCATCACTTAATAAAAAATTATAAAATAAACCGTTCATAAAAGCGCCATAATATCCCAATGAACTACCATTTAAATTACGGTAATTCTTTCTTAAATCCTCATCCGGATGCTTAAATCCCCATACCTGTACAATAT
>URXH01000122.1 GCA_900551675.1 uncultured bacterium | reverse complement strand
GTGAGGAAGTAGTGCAATTATTACATTTCTCATTAATTGATGAAATTAATTCTTTAAATTCACAGCCAAGCGTATCTATTTTTGTATACAATTGTGCACCTGCACTTGATAATCCTGGTATACTTGAATCTGATAAAATTTTTTCTGCTTTTTGAGCTTCTTTTTTCTCTTGTTCAATTGTATATTTTGTTGCAATACGTGTTTGTTCACTATTTATTTTTTCTAAAATTTTCTGTTTTTCGCCGTTATCTTTTTGAGTTTTTCCCTGAGCAGTCCAAATTGACTCATTAATAGAATTTGTTGTGTTTACGTTTTTCGTTGTTGCGGTATTAAGTATATTTAAATTATTAAAATTTATGCTATTGATAGAACTCATATATATATTAAGTGTATAAAGATTAGATATTTGCTTTTATATAAGTTTTCATGTTTGCAAAACTTAATATTTTGAATTATACTTTTTTATATAAAGTGAGGTAAATATATGTCTGTAAAAAGAGTTTTACAATATGGAGAAAAGAGTTTAAGAGAGCCCTCAAAGGAAGTTCATAAGGTTTCAAGAAAAATTCAAGAGCTTGTGCAGGATCTGCTGGATACCATGTATGCTAAAAACGGAGTCGGTATGGCTGCTCCGCAGATTGGTCTTAACTATAGAGTTTTTGTTGTTGATGTTTCAAAAAATGATGAACCTTTAAATCCTATAGTTTTTATAAATCCGAAAATCATTAAAAAATCGGGAGCAATTATAGCGCAGGAAGGCTGTATAAGTTTTCCGGAAGCTTATACAGATGTAAAACGCTATAAAAATATTCTTGTAAAAGCGCTTGACCGTCATGGCAGACCGTTTGTTCTGGAGGCTAAAGACGGATGCCTTCTGGCTCGTGCTATTCAGCATGAAAATGATCATCTTGACGGTATTTTGTTCATTGACCATTGTGTAAACCGTTTTGAAACTGATGAAATTCTTGCAAAACATCAGCTTCCACCTGTAGAACCTGACAGATTGATAGATGAACCTGAGTTGGATAAGGAATTAGAAAATAAAGATGATTAGTGTAGTTTTTTTCGGTACTCCTGCAATTGCTGTGAATTCACTGGAGTATCTTTATAATTCTGATAAATTTAATGTGGCAGCTGTTGTTACTCAGCCTGACAAGCCTGCAGGACGCGGACATAAACTTTCTATGTCTCCTGTAAAGCTGTTTGCTCTCGATAAAGGAATAACTGTTTTTCAGCCAAAATCTATAAGAAAAGAACCAGAAATTATTGCTCAATTAAAAAAAATTAATCCAGATTTTTTTGTAACTTTTGCATTCGGCCAGATTTTATCTCAGGAAGTTCTTGATATTCCAAAATTTGAAACAGTTAACCTGCATGCATCACTGCTTCCAAAATATCGCGGGGCAAATCCTATTCAGCGTGCGATAATTAATGGTGATAAAAAAACCGGTATTACGACGATGATTACGGAATTAGGACTTGACTGCGGTGATATCTGTTTGCAGGAAGTTATTGATATTCCGGATAGTATGACCTGTGTTGACTTGTTTGAAGTTATAAGTGAAAAATCTCCGAAATTGATAGAAAAAACTTTAATTGGTCTTACAGATAAAACACTCATTCCTCAAAAACAATCTGAAGATGGCGTATGTATGGCAAATAAACTTACAAAAGAGGAAACCCTTATTGACTGGTCGAACTCTGCTGACGATATTCATAACCTTGTCCGCGGAATTTATAAATCTCCTTCGGCATATTTTATTTATAACGGAAAAATTATAAAAGTTCTGGAAACACGTGTAGTAAACGAACATGGCGCCTGTGGAGAGTTTCTTAAATTGACTAAAGAGGGTATTATTGTCGGGTGCGGCAAAGATGCAGTTCTTCTTGTTAAAGTTAAACCGGAAGGCAAGGGAGAAATGTCTGCAAGAGACTGGGCTAACGGTCAGCACATTTTATAGAAATAAAAACAGCAGGAGTTACATATAATGATTACAAAAGGGATAAGAGGAGCAATTACTGTTGACGAAAATTCTGAAGCATCTATAAAAGCTGCTGTTATAGAGCTTTTGAATGAATTAGTTAAGCAAAATAATATTGATATTAAAATGATTTCACATGTTATTTTTACATTGACTGATGATTTGAATGCAGCTTTCCCTGCGAAATTTGCGCGTATTGATTTGGGATGGAAAGATACAGCAATGATGTGTTTTCATGAACTTAATGTCCCTGATTCCCTTGAAAAATGCCTGCGGGTCTTGATTGTTTTAAATTGTGATGATAACTTTGTTCCAAAATTTGTATATTTAAAAGGTGCATCGCTTTTAAGATAATTTTGTAACCTCGGTTACTGCAGGATCAAGCAGGCGTCTGCCGATTTTTGGGAATTCGATAAGACAGAGCATTTTGTTTCCGTATTTTGTCATTTTAGAAACAACACCTTCGCCATATTTCGCTGTTGATACTCTGTCGCCCGGTTCAAAATTTTGTGTATTTTCTGTTTGAATATCGTCTGCGCTGTAGATTGGGACAACGGGGGGCTGTTCTTCTATGTCCTGAGTATTATTTTGATTAAAATCAGGTGTAATTATATTTTCGGCATTCAGATCGCCGATTAAATTTAAGTCATCTTCAGTCAGCTCATCTATTGCCAGTTTATCTTCATCAGGCAGTTTTTCATATATCAATTTGTCAACTTCTTTGACAGCCTGTTCTTCTAAGGTATCATTGTTTTCAACAATTTGCGGTTCTTGAATTTCGGGTTCAATGTCAACCTCATCAATAGAATAATCTATTTCCGGTTCTTCCAGAGTGATAACTTCATTATCATTTGTACTGTTTGTTTCATCATCCTCAGATTCAAGAATATTATAAATATTATTGTTGTCTTGAGATTCTTCAATAGTTATATTATCAATTTTTGTTTCAATTTCTATATTATTTTCGTTTATCTCAGGTTCGGCAATTTGTTCCTGATTTGGATTTTCTTCCGAAATTTCAGGTTCATCAACTATTTGAACATTTTCATCAACAGATATAAGTTCCGTATCATTTGTTTTATTTTCAACAGGTTCTACAGGAGTTTCATCAATTTCAACATCAGGATATTCAATATTGGGAGTTTCGACTGCCTGCTCCGATTCTTCAATTATTTTTTCATTAGTATTTTGTTGTTCTGAAGTTTCAGCAGACTGTTCTGTATCGCTACTTTCATCTGAAGGGGTTGGGGAAGCGTTTTGCTCCGGAGTTTCATTTTGTATATTTTCGTTTTCTTTTACGTCGCTGTTGTTTATTTCCGCAAAATCTAATTCATCAAGTTCTACAATAAATGGAATATTTTGAGTATGTGCACCGTAGATAATAAATTCATCATTATTTAATTTATTAAGGAATGTATTGTAAGAAGCAAAATCGTGCTGTAATGTAAGCGGCGCAAATAAAATTATATTCTGTGCAATTTCTTTCAGCTCCATCACGTATTTGAAGGCGTGAGGACATATAATTGTAGTAAAAATATTTGTTCTGTCAATAAGTTTTTTTAGTAATTTTTTATCTGTGTTTTCATTTTGAATTTTTGCAAAAGAATAAATAGTTTCATTAATTGTCTGCATAGCATCATATACATAAGAAATTATTTCTTTTTGTAAAACTGGTGTCATATTTGAAATATCAATAACCGTAAGACTATTTTTTTCAATAGCCATGCTGAGACTTAGAATATCTTTCAAAGTTTCTGCAAAGACATTTTGTTCTTTGTATTTTAAGAGTTTATTTTTAAGAAGAATAAGTTGTGTAATTTGAGTTTCTCTATACTGCTGGTCAACTACATTCAAAAATGTTTCAAACGGGAGATAACCTTCCGGCAGCGTTTTTGTGTATTCCTGAACTTCTATAAAGATATCCTGAATGATTGCTTTGCTTGTAGCATCAACATCTTCAAGGTCATTATCATATATAAAGTTTATCGTGTCGTAATTTAGAGGGAGTTTGAAATCTCTGCCGAATACTATTTTTTCATCGCTGTCAAAAAGCCCGTCAGTATCGAAAATTACCGCTTTTTTATCAATTTGTTTGATAATGTTATTTAAAAGAATATTAGTTACATTTGTCAATTAAAAAGATCAGACTGCATTTATGAAGCAACTTGTTTTGATTATTCTATTATTATGGGGGAACTTTCAGCTTGTCTTATCACAGGGCTCTTCTGTACTTCCCCTCATGATGTACGGTGATACCTCCCGTGTCGGAGTGCCTTATTCGAAAGATCCGCATGTGGTTAATTTTAAGGGGCGCTATTTGATGTACCATTCCATTCCGCCGATGAAGGGGGAACCTGATTCCGGATGGAATATTGGGATTGCGGAGAGTAAGGATTTGGTTAACTGGACGAAGGTGGGAGAGATC
>URXH01000121.1 GCA_900551675.1 uncultured bacterium | reverse complement strand
AGTTTCTTGGCGGTACTTTCTTGTCGGTAAAAGAAAGTCCCAACAAGGTCTCTTTAGTAGGTTCTTGCATTTCCCATAATATTTATTATGTTTAAATATTTTACAAAGTATCAGTTTTTATGCTATACTTGAAAGGTAACTTGAAAAAGAGAGTAGGATATTAATGATTACAGGCATCTTAAATACAGGCTATGAGGCTTTAGCAGCCGGATTACTGGCAGCCACCTCTGCACAGATAATTAAATTTTTTATTTTTACATACAAAACAAAAAAAATAAATTTTAAAATATTTACAACCACGGGAGGCATGCCAAGCTCTCATTCAGCAGGTGTTATGGGGCTGTCAACTTCTGTCGGCCTAATTGAAGGCTGGGATTCAATTATATTCGCAGTTGCAATCGGGTATGCTCTGATTACAATGTATGACGCAGCAGGAGTACGCCGTGCAGCCGGTAAAACAGCCGCCTGTTTAAACAGAATGATGGAAGATTTTTACAAACATGATGTACAGGCAATAGGCGGAAAATTAAAAGAACTTCTCGGACACACACCTTTGGAAGTCATTGCAGGTGCCATTTTCGGGATTTTATTTGCCTGTGCTCTGCATTTTTATCTCCTGGGATAAAAACTTCTTGTATTTTAAAAATTTTTATGTAATAATATAATTGTTAATAAGGGCTTATAGATTTAACTCTATATCCGAAAGTTTGTACCCTTAGGGAAAGAAAGAGATACTCAAGACATAATGAGTGCGAAACCGCAGGAATTTAACTACAAATTCATAAAAGAGAATGCAAGCCCCGGAAGCTGGCGCAGAGGTTATGAATACCATCTTAAAGATATGGTGTTTGATTCCTATCCTGAAAAAAACTTTTACATGGCTAAAGTCAAAGGAAATTTTCAGGATCATTACAACACTGATTTAATCTTTAAGAAAAATAAGGTAGAAGCCCGTTGTAACTGCCCGCTGAAAGAAGAATGGTGCAAGCATTCGGTTGCCGTTGCATTAAAAGCAATCGATGAGCACGCTTATGAAGACTGGCTTGAGACAAAATTCGGTATGGAATTTGATTTCCCTGATGAAAATACTGCTTTGACAGAAGAACCGCAGGGAAATTATATTTTTCACTTTAATTCTAAAAGAAAAGCAAATTTCTTCTCGGTGCTTGTACGTTCAAGAGAAACAGGGAAAGTCGTCAGACAGATTGAACCTATCTTAAGGGCACTGATTGAAGCTCAAAAACAAAATCCTGATTTTGAACTCAACAATTCCCAGAAAGTTGAAGTTGCAATATTTCAGCAGCTTTTAACTATCTCAAGACAGGATAAAAAAGCAGGCTGGTACGATATTCCGATTACAAAGTTCGGACCGATGTTTACACTTCTTTCAAAGGCCGATGAAGTTCTTGATGAAAAAACAAAAGACAGACTTAAATTTACCGATGAAGAATGGAAGCTTATTCTGAATGTTAATACAGGCGCTCAGGGTACAATTCTTCTCTCGCTCGAATGGAAAAGACCTGATAAAGATGATGTTTACCCGCTTGAAGAAGTAAGATATTTTTCAAGACATTTGAAATGGGGCAGATACAAAAATATAATTTTCCCGACTAATATTGCTATGAGTTCAATTCCGCAAAATATACTAAAATCTTCTTTTACGGACTTAAAAGATGCTGACGGCGGAAAGTTTATATATGAAGAACTGCCCAAACTTCAAGAGATTATGGATGTTGAAATTGCAGATAACATAAGCAAGCTTATGCTTGAAGAACGTCCGCCGTTGAATATTGTAACAATGGGAATTGACTATGACCAATCTTTAAAAGCCTCTCTGGAATTTGAATATGACGGTGTAGTTGTTCCGTATTCAAAAACCACAGCAGAAAAAGCTCCTTATATCACTATCAAAAAACAGGGAGAAGATCTTGTCTACTGGATTAAAAGAAATCTGAAACATGAACAGGAAGCTTATCAAATGCTTCTGGCGTGCAAATTTGTTCCAATGCAGACAAATAACCTTGCACTTGAAAAAGAAAATGCTATAGATTTCTACAATTATTATATTAAACAGGCTGGAGAAGGCTGGAAATTTGTTGAAAAAGACGACATGAACTTCTTCAAGCTTATGGATGATCCGTTCAGACTCTGTGCAAAAATCGATTTTTCTGAAGAGGCTGAAGATTCTTTCGAAATATTTTTATACGGTCAGGTTGGTGAAGAAATTATCAATTTTGATGAAATTTATGAAACAATTCAAAGCGGAGAAAAATACAGCCGTATAAGAAGTCTCGGTTTTGTAGAATACCCTGCACAGGATATTTATTCTATCATGCGTGCGTTTAACTCTTTTGATGTTTACAGAAACAATGAAAATAAATTTATCGTAAAAACATATCGCGCAGGCTTAATTAATGAACTTAAAAACCTTAATGTCGAACTTGTTTTGAGTGAAGAGTTCGAAAACTTCTGGAAACAAATGTCAAATTTCTCAACATCAGAAGATTTGAAACTGCCCGAAGGAATCCATGCGGAATTCCGTGAATATCAGACAAAAGGTTTCGGCTGGCTCTGGTTTATGTACAAATACGGGTTGAACGGAATTCTGGCCGATGATATGGGGCTTGGGAAAACATTACAGGCTCTTGCCGTAATCCAAAAAGCCAAAGAAGAAGACGGACCTTCACCGACTCTTGTAATATGCCCGACAACAGTTGTATTTAACTGGGAATCAGAAATTCAAAAATTCGCGCCCACTCTGACAACATTAAAACTGTCAGGCGTTGACAGAAAAGAGTTCTTTAAAGAAATTCCAAACTACGATGTTGTAATTACAAGCTACGCGCTTATAAGACGCGATATTAACAAATTAAAAGATTATAACTTCAGATACGTAATACTTGATGAATCCCAGAATATTAAAAACGCAATGTCGCAGACTGCACAGGCTGTAAAAAAATTACAGGCATCTCATAAACTCGCGCTTTCAGGCACGCCTATTGAAAATAAGCTTGAAGAATTATGGTCAGTGTTTGACTTTTTAATGCCGGGATTTTTGTTCAGCATGTCTGAATTTAATTACAGATACGTCAACCCGATTATGGAGCGGCAGGATAAAACTGTTGAAAAACGATTAAAATTACAAATTTATCCATTTATCTTACGCCGTATGAAACGCGATGTTGCAAAAGATCTTCCTGATAAAGTCGAAAACATTGCATACTGCGAGCTTACAGATGAGCAAAGAGATTTCTACCTGCAGGTTCTTGACAGCACTAAAGAAGAACTTTTCAAATCCATTGAACAAAACGGACTTGAAAAGAGCAGACTTTCAATTTTCTCGGCACTTTTGAGATTACGCCAGATATGCTGCCACCCGAGACTTTACGACAAAAATAATGTTAAAAACATTATGAAATCCGGTAAATTTGAAAAACTTAAAGGAATGCTGGAAGAAATAATTGATGAGGGGCACAGAATACTGCTATTCAGCCAGTTTGTTGATATGCTGGATATAATTAAAGCTTGGCTTGAAAGAGAAGGAATTCCTTACGAGTATCTGACAGGTAAAACCAAAGACAGGCAGGGAGCTGTTGAAAGATTTAATTCAACCCCGTCTATTCCGATATTCTTAATCAGCTTGAAAGCCGGAGGAACAGGTTTGAATTTGACAGGGGCGGATTACGTAATCCATTACGATCCGTGGTGGAACCCGGCAGTTGAAGATCAGGCAACAGACAGAGCCTACCGTATCGGGCAAACTAAGAAAGTATTTGTGTACAGGCTTATTACAAAAAATACCGTAGAAGAAAAAATCCAAAAGCTCAAAACAGTTAAACGCAACCTTGTAGACAGCGTAATTTCCGTTGACAGAAATATTGTTAAATCGCTCACAATGGACGATATCAAAGAAATATTCTCTGTCGACTAGACAACACGCCGATACACCCGACACAGAGTTTTTTGTATATTCTTCTTGGCTTACACAAAGCATCTTATACATCTATTCAGGGCAGACAATCAAAATAGCCTTTGCCTGAACTATCAGGACATGTATTGGTAACAGCATACTGTGCGCAGGCAAAACCGTTTGTAGAAGATGTACTTGTATGAGAGCATTCCCCATTAACACTCTTCCATCCGTTATATGTATCTGATGATTGTGTGCAACTGTCTTTTTCTTCATCAGTACAATTGCGCATAGTATATGTTATAGGTTCAAGCCTGCAATTTCCAGTATTAAAATGAAAGAAAAATATATCATGGCCGAATGCATTAGGTCTTTTCCCCGCTCCGTTAGTATCAACTGCAACTATTGTTCCAATACCGCTGTTATGAGAACAGAGAGCAAATTGCATTCCCTCTGGTATTGAAGCGCTTTTGCTGTTTGTCCAAGAAACATTATCCAAACAGTTAAAATGAATTCCGACAGATGCCTTGTTTTTAGTATATGTAAAAAAGTTTGTATATTTATCTGAGTCGGTTGTTTGCTCTCCTTTCACTAAATTAGATAACATAAACTCCTTTATATCTTCAGTTTGACTATACGAAGAATCTCCATACTCTGAAATAACCATTGCACCAAGCTGGCTGATAACAGAATATGCCTTTTTAAATTGGGATTCTAAAACTTTATGTCTGTAATTCGAAATAAGAGAAGGCATAGTCATAGCAGCAACCACACCTATAATGCCTAAGGTTATCAAAACTTCT
>URXH01000120.1 GCA_900551675.1 uncultured bacterium | reverse complement strand
CATAACTTTTGCCTCCTAAAAAATTAAAAAAATCTATATATTCATTATTTCCGATGTTGTACATTTTGTCAAGAGTTTCATATTTTAGACTTATAATTTTAATATGTACCTTACATTTTTACATCGGCAATTTTATGCAGAATTCTGTTCTTACGTTTTCTTCACTTTCAACTGTAATTTCTCCGCCGTGGGATTTGATAATCTGCTGCGAAAGATAGAGACCTAAACCTGTTCCTATTTTGCGGAATTTTTTAGCGGCTGAATAGTATTTGTTAAATATAAGCTTTAATTCTTTGGCTGGAATGCCCTGTCCGTAATCAATTACGGAAATTGTTATATAGCCCGGGATTTCTCCTGTTGTAATATCAATTTTGTCTTTTGTATTGCTGTGAGAAATGGCGTTTGAAATTAAATTTTTTATAACCCTTTCAAGCTGCATTCTGTCAGCTGTAACTTTTATATCTCTTGAGGGCGTAAAATATATTGTGATCCCTGAATTGTTAGCTATCGGCTGTGTACTGTTGACTATATCAGCTATAAATTTATTCAGCATAATATTTTCTTTAAGAAGTTTTATACCTGTTTCTTTAATTTTGTATGTTTCAAGAATAATTTGAACAAGCTCAACAAGCTCCTCATTTGATTTTTTCATATTTAAAAGAGCAACCTGCTGTTTTTCTGTGATTTCTCCAAATGTTCCGTTAAGAAGAAAATTGATAATATTTGATTCTGCAACAATCGGAACTTTCAGGTCATGTGTCAGTGTTGCTACAAAATCTTCTTTAAGAGTTTCTATTTCTCTTTCGTTTGTAACGTCTTTTATTAAAATTACGAATCGTTTTTTGTCATCATCGAGGGATAATTTTATGGTATGCATTACAAAATTATTAGTCGGTGTATGTTTGATAAACACATCTTTGTTTTTAAGGCGTTCTAAAGGTGTATCATCGCTTATCTGTATGTAGTCAAATATGTTTGTGCCTATTATTTCCTGACCTTTTGCACCAAACCATTCGCTTACCTGAGGAGTTACCCGCAAAATATTATATTTATCGTTAATAATAAGTATACCGTCAGAGAGCGAATTAATTACAGATTCCAGAAGTTTGTTCTGGCGCATCAATTCTGCCTGATATTCAACAATCATTTTTTCTCTGTCATTCAGAGTTTCTACCATTCTGTTAATGCTGTCCGTTACATTTTGATATGTAGGGTGGTTAATTTCTTCTATTTTGGTTGAAAGATTTCCGTATCTGACAGAATTTACCGTATTTGTTACCATGCCTAGATAATCATTGATTTTTGACCAGCGTTTGTTTGTCTGCCGTGTAATCAAAAACAGAATTATGAATACAATAATGATGCTTAAATTTAATAAATACCAGAGCATTTGTGTTCTCCCTCTTTTTTATGGTACAATTATAGCAGATAAGGGATTTTTTGTATATGGGAAAGTTAAAATTACCTGAAACAATTAAAATGGTGATAACTGATTTTGATGGAGTCGTTACCGATAACTGTGTTTATATCGGAGATGATTTTTCTATGTCAAGACGATTGAATTTTAAAGATATCATGGCTTTTTCTTTGTTAAGAAAAAATAATTATATGATAGGAATAATATCAGGTGAAAAAAATTCATCAATTGAAATTCTGTCAAAAAAATTTCAGGTTGAAGAAGTTCATCAAAATATTCGTATAAAAATAGACGTTTTAAAAAGTATTATAGAAAAGTATGGACTATCAAAGGAAGAATTTTTATATATCGGCGATGACGTTAATGACATAGAATGTCTTGAGTATGCAAAATACAAGATAACTGTTCCGCATGCCGTTCAACAGGTAAAGGATATAAAAGGTATTCAGGTTACGGAAAACCATGCAGGAAACGGAGCATTCAGAGAGGTGGCAGATTGTCTGATTGGTTAAAAAATGTTGTTGAAAAAATAAAACATTTGAGCAGTTCTATAGATAAATTTAAGGAAGAAACGGTAATTCAATCCCTTCCTTCATATACTTACGTTAACAGAGCAAAGGTGTTGATTGAAAAAAACAGGTATGAAGAAGCAAAAAAAATTCTTCTTGAAGCTCTTGAACTCCCGCAAAAAGATGCACTTGTTTATAAATACCTGGGTTCTGTATACGAAAAACTCGGGGATTTTGAGAATAGTGTAGAAGCTTATCAGACATCTGCTGACTTGAACCCGCAGGATAAAATAATCTGGCAGAGGCTCGGGTTTGCACTAATGTCCGTTAAAAAATATGATAATGCAGAAAAATCTTTTGAAAATGCTAATAAAGTACAGAGCGGAAACAGTGATACATATACAGGCTGGGGCATGGCTTTAATGAAACTTAACAAATATTCTGAGGCTCATGACAAATTTATTGAAGCCGCCAAACATAATAAATACAATTTCACGGCAATATTTCTCTGCGCTGTTATGGAGATTAAGCTCGGTATGTATGACAAAGCAGAGATGAAGCTTACATTCCTTGCCAATGTTAGTCCGAATGCCAACAATACTTTTGAATTTGCAAGATTGAAAGCCATAAAAAATGACTTTGACAGCGCAATTCATTATGCTAAAAAATCTCTGGATTTTAATAAAAAAATGCTTCCTGCATATATTCTTCTGGGGGAAATTTATACTACAAAATATGATTTTGAAAATTCTCAGAAAAGTTTTTTAATGGCACAGGAAGAGGGACTTGAAAACTCTGCACTTTATCTTGAATGGGGAAAATCACTTGAAAAATTCGGTAAATATGACGATGCAAAAGCTAAATTGTTAAAATCTGCGGAAATGGAGCCGGAGAATATTGAAACACTTGCGCATTTAGGACTTTGTTGTGTTTCAAGAAATGAATTTGAAGAAGCAAAACCATTGCTGCAGAAGGTTATAGATAAAGAGCCATACAATAAAACCGTAAAACAGACTCTTGCAGTCATTGCTTATCAAGATAACGACACGGCAAAAGCTATGGAGCTTTTAAGGTCTGATGATGAAGACCCCGTAAATGAATATTACCTCGCAAAATGTTATGAAAGACTGGGAAATGATACAAAGGTCAGAGACAGCTATGAAAATGCCGTAAGATTAAACCCGAATTATGTTCAGGCATTTTTATCTTACGCAAAGTATCTGATTTCAAAAGAAGAATATGCAGATGCTCAGCGAAAACTGCGCAAAGCTCTGAAAGCTGACAGTGAAAATATTGAATTATTAAATTTGATGTTTTATGTAAGTTACATACTTGTCAAAAATAACGTTTATGAATATAATGTAAAAGAAACACTTTCGGTTTCTGAAAAGATAGAAAAAATCAATCCGGATTTGTTTGAGTACCCTGAACAAAAGCACGAATTAACAATGCTTTTGAACCATGCGGAAGAAAGAAAATAGGACTTGAGAAAAGTTATTGTTCAAAAATTCGGCGGTACATCTGTTGCCGATACGGATAAAATAAAAAATGTCGCAAAGACTGTAATTAGGGAAAAAGAAAAAGGAAATGATGTAGTGGTGGTAGTTTCCGCAATGGGACACACTACTGATTACCTTGTTAAAATGGCAAAAGATTTGTCTCCCAATCCGTCAGCAAGAGAAATGGACATGCTTTTATCAACCGGAGAATGCGTTTCTATTGCTCTTTTAACAATGGCTATTCAGGCTCAAGGCTATGATGCAGTCAGTTTTAATGCCATGCAGATAGGTATTATGACTGAAAATATTCATTCAAAAGCAAGAATTATTGATATAAAAACAGACAAATTAAAGAAAAATTTAAAAGAAGGTAAAATTATTGTTGTTGCAGGTTTTCAGGGGGTAACTGCAGACGGTGAGATTACAACGCTTGGCAGAGGTGGCTCAGATACATCGGCTGTAGCTCTTGCAGCGGCTTTGAATGCTGAAAGATGCGATATTTATACTGATGTGGAAGGCGTTTATACAACAGACCCAAGAGTTGTTCCCAATGCTTCAAGACTTGATGAAATTTCTTATGAAGAAATGCTTGAACTTGCTCATGCGGGTGCAAATGTTCTTCATCCGCGAAGTGTTGAGACCGCAAAGATTTACAATGTACCGATGCGTGTAAGAAGCAGTTTTAAACTTGATAATTCTGGTACTTTAATAGTAGGAGTTGACAAAATGGAAATTAACAAACCTGTAGCAGGCGTTGCAGAAGATTTGTCGCAGGCAAGAATTGTAGTATGTGATGTTCCTGATAAACCCGGTGTCGCTGCTAAACTTTTCAGCAGGCTGGCTAAAGAAAATATATCTGTTGACATGATTATTCAATCATACGCAAGAAAAGTTTCGAACACAAATGATATTGCTTTTACCGTTGATGCATCTGATTTAGGCAAAACAGTAGAAACTTTAAAAGCTTTGAAAGACGAAATTAATGCTCAAGGTGAAATTCAGGTGGATGAAAATATTGCAAAAGTTTCAATTGTCGGTGCCGGCATGATTGACCGCCCCGGTGTTGCATCTGCTATGTTTGAAACGCTTGCTGATCTTGGCGTTAACATCAGAATGATATCGACAAGTGAAATTAAAATCAGCTGTCTTGTTGATAAATCCGATGCCGAACGTGCAGTCAAAGCTTTGCACAAAGTTTTCGGGCTTGACGGTAATGAAGTAGCTGACGTTAAAGGCGATTTACCGAATTTATAATTTTTTTAATAAGATACTAAGATACTATGGCACAAAGGCAGTAGGAAGCAGCATAAAAGTTTTATGCGAAACTCAAAGTGTCGGGTGGGGCG
>URXH01000119.1 GCA_900551675.1 uncultured bacterium | reverse complement strand
AATTGTATTATGGAATTAGATTTTATTTATAGGAGACTTTTTATTTATGGAAAAAGAGATGAAGAAAAAGATTTCAATTGCTGTAATATCTGTTATCGGGATTATTACGACAATCAAGCTTGCAATTATTTATTATAATGCTAACTTTAATCCTTATGCGCTGTCGAGTTTTTGTTCTGTTAACGAGTTTATTGACTGCGATGGGATTGCAAGAACTATCGAATCACAGTTTTTTGGAATACCTCTTGCATACTGGGGTTTATTTTTATATTCATTTATTCTTATGCTTCTTTGTGCGCCTAAGTTGAAAAACTTTAAGCTTTTGAAGTTTTTGGAAGTTTTTAAAAATCCTTTAGATTATATAGCATCTCTAGGTTTACTTTCTTTCATTATATCTATGTCTTTGCTTTGCATAAGCTTGTTTGAAATTAAAAAATTATGTGTACTTTGTGCATTTACGTATATTCTTGATCTTTTAATTGCATGTATTGCGACAGATTTCAAAAACGGCGGATTTATTCATTCTATAAAACAGAGTTTAAGAGATTTTCTTGATGCTGTAAAGGTTAGAAGCTATTTAATTGCATTTATTATCGTAATGCTTGCAGGTATCGGATTTTTGACTTACACGGGGACAACATATAAATTTACACCACAGGTAAAAAGACAGCTGGAATTTAGAGAATTTTCTCATAAGAAAAACCAGTATGCGGTAAAAGGTAATATTCTCGGTGATGCCGGTGCTAAAATTCAAATTTACATATTCTCTGATTATCAGTGTCCTATATGCCCTGTGCATAACGTTATGATGCATAAGCTTGCAAAAGAAATGAAAGGTATCCAGATAATTCACAGAAACCTTCCTCTTGATACAGAATGCAACCCTTATCTGCAATCTCCTTTCCATTACGGTTCATGTGTAGATGCAAGATACGCAATTGCAGCTGAAGAACAGGGGAAACTCTGGGATATGAATAATATCTTGTTTGAAAACAAACCGCAGACTGAAGCTGAAATTTTAAGACTTGCAAAACCTTTAGGTTTTGACCTGCAGAAACTTCAGCAGGATGCAAACAGTACTGCCACAACAGAAAAATTAAGGAATGATATTGATTTTGCTTATAAACATGGAATAAACGGAACACCTACTACTATGATAGGGAAAGATGTTTATATAGGAGTAAAATCATATAAAGAGTTCAAAGAATGGGTGGAAAAACTTGGAGCAGAAAAAAGATAAAGTAGTTTTGCATACATGCTGCGCGATTTGTTCAGGATATCCTGTATCTTATTTACAAGATGCGGGATATCAGGTTTATTGCTATTTTTACAATCCGAATATTTATCCTCTGGAAGAATATAAGAGACGTTTAGATGCAGAAAGAACATTATGTGCAAATCTTGGATGTGAGCTTATAGAAGCGGAATATGAAACAGAAAGATATTACAATGCCGCAGCGGGTCTTGAAGACGAACCGGAAAAAGGTCGAAGATGTGATAAATGTTTTGAACTACGCCTTATAAAAACTGCTGAATTCGCTAAATCACAGGGAATAAATAATTTTACAACATCTATTGTCATAAGTCCGCATAAAAGTTTTCAGAAATTAACTATAATCGGAGAAGATATTGCAAAAAATTACGGGTTAAATTATCTGGCAATAGATTTTAAAAAGAAAGACGGATTTTTGAAAACAAATAAAATTTCCCGTGATTTAGGGTTATACAGACAGAATTACTGCGGTTGTAAATTTAGTTTACGATAAATCATATATTTACACTATGATTATTAAAAAAAATAGTATATAATAAGATAAAAGCTTGATTTTTATAAAAATATTATTAAGAAGAGAAAAAAGGACGTACGTATGAATAAAAAAATAGTTTTGGCATTATCTTTGTTTCTGGCGTTGAGTTCCAGCGTGTATGCAAAAAGTGTTAACGAATTGCAGCCACTTGACGGATCTTCAGGAACTGATCCAGCTTCATCTGTTTCTGTTTCCCTTGATGCTCTCAATAGTAATAGAGTATACTATCCAAATGCCAATATAAAAAGTGTTGCCGCGAAATATAAAGCAGGAAATTATACAGGCTGTTTGCAGGAATTGTTTTCTTTAGTAAAAAAAGACCCTTCAAATGCGCTTGCTTATTATTATATGGCAATGGCATACACCCATATTAACTTGAAAGATGAAGCTGTGGCTGCTTATGAAAGAGTAATTGCCTTAAACCCGAATGAATACCTTGTTGATTATGCAACGAAAGGCCGAGATTGTTTGACAGACGGACCTGCATGCAAACCCCAACAAGCAGCTGCGGAAGAAATGTCTGAGCTTGATAAATTTATTAACGCCCCGTACGGCAACGGTTTATCTCCAGAATTGAATGAAGAAGTTAAACAGAAACAGCTTATAAATATCAAAGAAACAATTAACCAGAAAGAAGAACTGGAACATAAAGATATTCAAAAGATAAAAGATTTTGATAAGAAAAATTCCGATTCTAAATCAGAAGCCATAACAGGTGATAAAATTGCACAGGTCAGCGACGAAGAAGTTTTAAAAGCTATAAAAACTCTTAAAGATGCAGGTTTGAATCTTACCGTTCAATCAGAAAATCCTTATGCACAGATGATGCAGTATCAGGATCCTAAAATGGCAGAGATGAGTATGCTTCTCGGGAATAATAACAATAATAACGGAAACAGTATGATGAATATGCTTCCTATGCTTATGTCTCAGGCTCAAAAAGGTCAAAATATAGATCCTAGAGTTATGCAGGCTGTAATGATGAATTCTATGCTTCCTGATTTTACTTTTAATAATGACAACAACAGATACTAATTTTTATGAATTTGGATTATAAAAAAGCAAAGGAAAAATTGTTGACGGATTTGGATAAAGACTGTCAGCAATTTTTTATAAAAAAAGGGTATATTCTTGAGAATGCCTATTATGAACTTTTGTCAGATAATATTGAAAAAGCAAAAATATTATTTGATGCAGTTAAAGATAGTGATATAAGAGCTCACTGGGCATCATTTATGATATCAATGATTAATTCTGATATTACGGAATATCCTTCCTATTTTGAACTCAGGAATTTTCTTGAGATAGATTTGAATATTTTAATGCATTATTATAAAGGGGATTATGTTCAGAATATTGTGAGATATGCTGATTTTATGTTTACTATTAACCCGGAGGTGCACAAATTTATCGGACGGGTATTTTATAATAACGATTATCCGGAACAATGTATGTATTTTCTGGAAAAGGCTAAAAATTATTTTTTCCATGATCCTGAACTGCATTATCTTTTGGCAGATATATATTACAAGTCAAATAAGATAAATGATGCGGAAAAAGCTTTAAAAGATTGTATTTATGTATTGCCGGGTTATTTCCCCGCTGTAAATTTGCTAAAAAAGATTAAGAATACTGTAATATAAATTGTTGCAAAATATTGTTCATGCTACACTAATTTTTGCCGGAATATTTACTACAGGAGAAAAATACTATGATTATAATTATGGAGCGTAATGCTACCAAAGTTCAGATACAAAGAGTTATTGATTTTTTGAAAGATAACGGCTTTGATATTCGATTTAATCAGGGGCAGATACACAGTGTAATAGACGCAATAGGAGATAAAACAACTGTTACTCCCGGCAGAGTTTCGGCGTTTGACGGTGTTAAGGAAGTTAAAATAATCAGAGAACCTTTCAGGCTTGCATCTCGCGATAGAAAACCTGATGATACGGTTATTGAATTTGCAAACGGGGTTAAGATAGGCGGAAATAACAAACCTGTTGCAATGGTCGGACCGTGTTCCGTTGAAGAGGATTATGACGGACTTATAAAGGTTGCATTGGCTGCAAAAGAAATGGGATGCGAATTTTTAAGAGGCGGAGCATTTAAGCCCAGAACTTCTCCTTATGATTTTCAAGGGTATGGTGAAAAAGCTTTAAAATATTTAAAAAGAGCAAGCAAAGAAACAGGTCTGTTAACTGTTTCAGAGGTTATGGACGCATCAGATCTCGATATGATGTGTGAATATGTTGATGTTTTGCAGATCGGCGCAAGAAACGTACAGAATTTTAAATTGCTCCATGCTGTTGGCAGGTGCAGAAAACCAGTCATTTTAAAACGAGGTCTTGCAAGTACGATAAGAGAATTTTTGCTTGCTGCCGAACATATTATGTATAATGGAAATCCAAACGTAATTCTTTGCGAACGCGGGATAAGAAGTTTTGACAGTGCATTTACCCGTAACGTGATGGATATAGCGTCAATTCCTGTTATCAAAAAATATTCACATCTTCCAATAATTGTAGACCCCAGCCATGGTACAGGCCAGCGTTACTTAATTGAGCCTATGGCAAAGGCAGGATTGGTTGTGGGTGCTGACGGTATTATGATAGAAGTTCATCATGACCCCGAAAATGCTTTATCTGACGGAAAGCAGAGTCTTCCTATTCCTATGTTTAAGGAAGTTATGGGCAGAATTAACCAATTTAATAACAGACTGCATTATGAAAAGACCTGTCTTTCTGTTAATGTCGATTAAGTCATGTTGCAATCGAAGAAGCTGTCTGTTATAATTAATGTAGTATGAAAGGAGTGCTTTATGAGAGATTTGTTAAGAAGTATTAATCGGGGGGGGGGCATTCTCAGCTGACTTGTGGCGAGAAGGCTGTAAGTCAAGTCTTATATGGTAATGTTATTACGCATTTATTGCGCAATCTGGAATATGTCATAAAAAGATCGCGCACTATGTGTGC
>URXH01000118.1 GCA_900551675.1 uncultured bacterium | reverse complement strand
ATGTCGATTAAAATACATAAAACCGGTAAAATTCCTATTTTAATCGGATACTCACAAATAATACGGAACATTGGGCGGGATGTAATCCCGCTCTTTTTCTTGTTTGACTACTTTTGACGAAATCTATGAGAGCAGTATCTCTTATAGTATTTGCCCCTTAAACTAGTTCAAGATAAACATGTAATTGTGTTTTTTTGAGATGTGGTATATGTTTCTATAATATTCTCAATCCGTTTTCTCTGTCAAAGAGATATAAATCTTTAGGATTAATGCTTAATTCAAGAGTTTTTGCAATATTATAGTCTGCAGGAAGTTTCGCAGAACACTTTTTCCCGCCGATATTAAAGTAAGCTATTTTTTCGCTTCCTAATAGTTCTGTAATATCTATCTCTACTGAAAATTTTATCTCGCCTCCGCTTACCATTTTTTCGGGGCGTATACCGACAATTACATTATCTTTTGTTTTATAAGGAAAATCTTTACAGTCGATAAAATTCATCTGCGGTGATCCGACAAATCCTGCAACAAATGTGTTCGCAGGGTTATTGTAAATTTCTTCAGGAGCATCTGCCTGCTGTATTACCCCTTTATCAAGGACTACAACTCTATCTCCCATTGTAAGAGCTTCTGTCTGGTCATGGGTTACATAGATAAATGTTGTTTGCAATTTTTCATGCAGTTTTTTGATTTCTGAGCGCATCTGGACACGCAATTTGGCATCTAAGTTTGATAAAGGTTCATCCATTAAAAATACTTTCGGGTTTCTGACAATTGCACGTCCAAGCGCTACACGCTGTCTTTGTCCTCCGGAAAGCTGCTTTGGCTTGCGGTCTAAATATTCGCCTAAATCTAGAATTTCTGCAGCTTCCTGAACTTTTTTTTCAATTTCAGCTTTATCAACTTTTCGCATTTTTAGCCCGAATGCTATGTTTTCCCTGACAGTCATGTGCGGATAAAGAGCGTAACTTTGAAAAACAAATGCAATATCTCTGTCTTTCGGGTGAACATCGTTAACTTTTTTATCCCCGATAAAGATTTCGCCTTCCGTAATATTTTCAAGACCTGCAATCATTCTTAAAAGTGTTGATTTTCCGCACCCTGATGCTCCGACAAGTACAACAAATTCCTTGTCATTTATCGTTAAATCTATATTATCAATAACCTTTTTGGTGTCATAAATTTTGGTAACATTTTTTAAGACAACATTGCTCATTTTTTACCTTTTTTATAGTCTTTGCCGGTAATTTATTTTGTTTCCAGTTCTTTTTCAACCGGTAAAATTACAAAGAAAGACGATCCTTTCATTACTTCTGAATTAATCCATACTGCACCGCCCATGCGTTTAAGCATAGTATAAGCCGTTCCAAGCGTAATTGAGCGGAGAATAGTTTTTTTATGAGCTTTGTCAAGCTGTGTGTACGGTTCAAAAATACCTTCAAGCTCTGATTCTGCAAGTCCCATACCTGTATCTGTAATTGTAATTTTTACGTAAGAATATCTGCTTGCATCTTTAATTAATTTTGCGCCGCATCTTTCAACTTCGCTGAGGTCAGGATGCTCTGCCTTTACTGTAATTGAGCCGACATCTGTCAGTTTGATTGAGGTTTCAAGAATATTCTGCAAAATGATTTTTACGGAATTTTCATCACTATAAACCGCTTTCTTATTAAATTCATCAAAGTCGTAATCTACAGTCAAATTTTTTGCGTTAAGTTCTGTTTCGTTATTTCTTACAACAGTTTGAATTGTATTTACAAGATCAAACGGTTGGTTTTCACAATTAAATAATGAGGATTCCGCCTGTGAAAATTCTATAAATTTTTCCATAAAATGTAATAATTCTGTGGAATTTTTGTTAATAATTCTGACGTATTTATTCTGTTTGTCGTTCATTTCTCCGCCGAGACCGTCTAAAAGCGCCTGTGAAAATCCTATAATTGACTGTATTGGCGATTTTATTTCATTAGAGAGTTTTACAAACATTACGTTTTTTTCTTTGTTCAGCCTGCCTGTACGTTCGGCAATCGTCAAAACATTGGTCATTGCCGTTACGTCTCTTATTGTAATGAAATATTGTTCAACGAATTTTTTAGCATTCATTTCAATAAAGAATTCTTTACCTTCGACAGTGAATGCTCCTGTAACAACGGAATTTCTTTTTGAGTGTGATTTTTCGGCAAGAAAAACTCCGTTTGCTACAATTTCATCAAAATTAAGACCTTTAAGATCTTTTCTCTTGCTTTCAAATATAATACCTGCTTTGTCATTTGCCCAGACTATTCTACCGTCCAAATCTATTACAAAAACGGCATCCGGCAAATTCCTTACTACTTCTCTCGGGTTTATATTACTAAATAAATTAGTAAAATTCATGTTGCAATACTTTCCTTAATGTTGTATACTTTATATAACGTTTATATACTATAATCATCTTATTTGTACTTTAATATTAACATAAACAGTGAGTAAAGAAAGATTATATATTAATTTTTGTAATTTTTTTTTTACAAACTAGCAAAAAAATTTTTATTCGCGTTTTAAAGCAGAAAACGAGAATATTGAGTTATACAAAATAAGTTGCGGAAAGTTCCGCAGCCCCGAAAAGAAAAGAGGATTTGACTATGAACGAAATTCCTAAAAATTCACAAAGTCCAATCATTCCACAACAGACACAAACTCAGGTTCAAAAAACAGAACAGGTAAAATCAGATGCTGTTCAAGACAATCAGAACCCCCAGCAGGTTGATGTTCAAACAAAGGAAATTAATGAAATTCCTGACAATCCGGCTGATCGTTCTGCCGTGAAAGTAGACAATCTTGAAAACGACATTAAAGTTTTTGCATCTAATCCTGAACTTGCCAAGCGTGCTCTTGAAGTAGCAGAATTGGCTGAAAAGAAATACGCTGAAGCAGGTATTGAAAATCCTGAATTAAAGGCTCTTGCAGTTAGTAAAGCTTTTGTTGAGGAGTTCCAGAAGTAAATAGTCATTGCAATATTTGCAATGACGCTTGAAAACAAGCGGGAATATTTTTTTATTCGTTGTCATTAGTATTCAGGTAATCGACAACCGCTTTTAGCCCCAATTTATAGCTGTTTGCCCCGAAGCCTGATATCTGGCCTATACAAACAGGTGCAATGTATGAATGATGTCTGAATTCTTCTCTTTTGTAAATATTTGTCATGTGTACTTCTACAAAAGGTATATCAACAGATGAAATTGCATCCCTTATCGCAACGCTTGTATGTGTGTATGCTCCTGCATTGATTACAGCGCCGTCAAAATTCTCTTTTGTACTGTGAATCTTTTCAACAATTTCTCCTTCAAAATTGCTCTGAAATGTTTCTATATCGATTCCAAGTTCAAATGAGAATGCGTATAATTCTTTTTCCAGATCTTTTAAAGTCATGGAACCGTATTTCTCAGGTTCACGAAACCCCAGCATATTCATATTTACGCCGTTTATAACAAGTATTTTCATGCTTTTGCCTCTATACAACATTATAATATAAAATCAATAAATTGTAAATTTTTATTAATTTTTTGATTACATGTGTAACAAAAAAAGCATGCTTGCATTATCATGCATGTACAACTATCCCCAAATCTCCTCCCAAGATTATTGTTCAAAGTCGCACACAAAAAATGTGTGGCTTTTTTTTATCTAATCTTGACTTATGGTAATAAATCACTACAATATATAGAGTAAGACTTTTTACGGGGATTCATGATGAGACTTGTTGAGAAACTTAAAGAATATGAAAATCAATATATGTTTATCAAATGGGCGACAGGCGGTGAATACGGCAAGCTGATTTATGCGGGCGAAGACTTCATTGAATTTAACGTAATCAATGTTGATACAATGGATTATGCAGAAACAGTTTTAATTCACAGCCCTTTAATTCTTGAAGTTGCAATAGGCGGAGCTGATGTTCAGCGTATTGTTGCGGAAGTTTCTTCAAAAATATCTATTGATGAAGGATAGCTTTAAATATTGAAGCTTTTTCTTGAACCTTCTTCATGATAGAAACCTCCTCCGCATATAGTTTCTACAACTTTCAATACAAATTCGCGCGGGGCGTCAACCTGATTCAGGTAAAATTCACGGTTAGGAAGGTGTCTTATTTTCATTATTGAATTTTGTGTTGATTCAGGAGGAATAAAAAGTGATGCGACTTCATTATCAAGGAGTTTCCCCATTTCCTCATCATGATCTGTAACGCCTTTCATCAGTTCATAGTAGTTGCCTTTTACGGCCATAATCCTGCTTGAAAAAAGGTGCTGGCCGTCTTCTCTGTATAAAGCCTGAGGCTGGTAGTTGCATCTTGTTGTAAAACTCATTTTGTGCCAGAGAATATTTACTATCACTATAGATTTTTGCGGATCAGTATCAACATAAATATTCTGGGTGGTAACGTTTCTTGATGAAAAAGCTTCTTTTAGCGTATCAACAACGATTTGCAGATTATCAATCATTCTTGTAAAAATTTCGTTTGTATTGATATTTGCGTGCTGATAATCCAGAAACTGTTTATACATGTGAGTTGATACAAGACCTATCCTCTCCTGAATAAGAGCGGATTTTCTTGCAGATGTTTCAGAATTATCAAAACTTTCGAAATTATTTAACAATTGTTACCTGTCCTTTTTTATCCACATGTAATAATAAACATGAAATTATGTAAACATTATATGTTTTTTTTTTACAAAGTAGAATACTTTAACAGGTTTATTTATTTTGTTTTTAATTAAAATACAGTTATTAAGGAATTTATATCACAG
>URXH01000117.1 GCA_900551675.1 uncultured bacterium | reverse complement strand
TCATATCTATTCCTTATATTAAATTGGGATTATCGTAAATGTTACTGACGATTGTCATAGTCTGCCATTCGCCTAAAGGTTTCATGCCGACTTCTTTTTCAAAATCGAATTGTAATGCGAATGTCGCGAGTTTTTTGTTCCACAATACAAGAGCTATCCATTGACCACATACAAGTATGTCACCTTCGTATATTTCTTTCCCGTTCTTATCGCACAAGCCGGTGAACTGCCCTACGGTTTCAGCCCATACGTCATCGCACCAGCAGTCTTCCGGAGAATATATCTTCGCCTTGTCCGTAAAGATAAGTCCGTTTTCGTCCCTTCCGGCAGTATAGAAAAAAGAGAGAAATCCATATACCCATTTCCCCGTATCAGTACTTTTACCTCTGAATTTTATATTTAGTGCCGTAAAACCCACAAGTCTTTAGCTTTTGGGATGTAAGGCACTATCCTTGTTGTCTAATATACTCTCGTATGGTGTTTGGATTAGCTTCTCCTATTGAACATACAAAGTACATAATCGGCGACATCCACCCCACCCGTTTTGTAAGCGACATTGCAAGGTGGAATTGTTCTAAGATTTGTTTATCAAATTTCTCATTTTGATCTTTCTGCAGGTTATAAGCAGTCATGATTTTGTTTCCGGCAAATGTTTCATTGAAATTTGTTGTCATATTCCCGCCTACAACCATTGTGGCATTAGAGACTTTTTTAATTCTTTTTCGGATAAGTGTTACAGGTGTTATTGCAATCGCCATTATCGTTACGCCAATAATAGCAAGTTTCCAGGAATTGTATAAAAGCACACCTACAAGTCCGATAAGTCCGAAAAATGTGGCTATAAAAGATTTAAGCATATCGATAATATTTTTTGACGCTGTATCGGGATCTGATAAAAATCTCGTTAACACAATGCCTGATGAGTTTACGTCAAAAAATTGAGGATCCATTGATGTAAGCTTTTTAAATAAATCTTTTTTTAATGACATGGAAATTTTTTGTCCTGTCCAATCGGTCAGGTAGTTGCTTAAGTATTTTAATATCCCTTGAAACAGTGCAAATGCAACTATGCCAAACGGGATAATCATCGCTAAAAATGTCTGAGAATGAACTGTTATGCCTAAAAATGACCATGTATGTTCAGGATTACCGTTTATTACAAAGTCAAGGTAAGGCTTTAAGGAAAGTGCTACAACTCCGTCAAGCAGTCCTAAAGGAATTGCAATAATAAGGTTTAAAACAGCACGCGGCAAAACCGGTTTTATATAAGGAAAAATTTTCCCGAGTAAGTATTTGTAGTTAAAAGCATCTTTTGATGATGTTTTCTGCAATTTATATTCAAATTCCATGCATATCCCTCTTCTAAATATGTTTAATATGATATTATTATCCCATAAAAATACTTTTTGTGCTATTATTAATATATATTGTAACAGAATAGCCAAAGGAGAAGAGATGAAAATTTGTGTAATCGGTACGGGATATGTTGGGCTGGTCGCAGGTACATGTCTTGCAGATATGGGAAATGATGTAATTTGTGTTGATAATGACCTTGAAAAATTAAAAAAACTCCATGAAGGTATAATTCCGATCTATGAACCAGGGCTGGAGGAGTTGATAAAAGCTAATACTGCTGAAGGGAGATTAAAGTTTTCATCTGATTTGGAGAAAGCCGTAAAAGAATCACTGGTATGTTTTATCGCAGTCGGGACTCCGCAGAGTGAGGACGGTTCTGCAGATATGCAATATGTTATGAATGTTGCTGAAAGCATCGGAAAAGCTATAAACGGTTATAAGGTTATTGTTGATAAGTCAACAGTGCCTGTCGGAACTGCTGATAAAGTCGCTGAAACTATTCGTAAATATTATAATGGTGAATTTGATGTTGTATCAAATCCTGAATTTCTAAAGCAAGGTGCAGCGGTAGATGATTTTTTAAAGCCTGACAGAGTTGTTATCGGTTCAAACTCTCCAAAAGCAACAGCTATTATGCAGGAAGTTTATGCTCCGTTTTTCAGAACGGCAAGCAGATTTGTCATAATGGATGTAAAATCTGCAGAGATGACAAAATATGCGTCAAATTCTTTTCTTGCAATAAAAATATCTTATGCAAATGAAATAGCAAATATTTGTGAAGCTGTGGGAGCTGATGCTGAAATGGTCCGCATAGGCATGTGTTCGGATAAACGTATTGGATCTCAATTTTTGTTTCCGGGCTTAGGTTATGGCGGAAGCTGTTTCCCGAAAGATGTTAAAGCTCTTCTAAAAACTGCAAAAGATCACAATTGCGGTTATCGATTAATTGAAGCTGCTGATGAAGTTAATAAAGAACAGAGAGTAATATTTATAAATAAACTGCTCGGACGGTTTGGCATGGATTTGTCCAATAAAACATTTGCAGTATGGGGATTAACATTCAAACCTAAAACTAATGATATGAGGATGTCGCCTTCTATTACAATAATTAATGCTCTGTTGGAATTTGGCGCAAAAATCCGGGCTTTTGATCCGAAAGGCTTTGAGCAGGCTAAAAATATTTGGGGCGATAAAATTACTTATGCAAAAAATGCCTATGATGCCTTGGATGGAGCGGACTGTCTTCTTCTTTTGACTGAATGGAATGAATTTAGACGTCCGGATTTTGATAAAATGAAACAGTTATTGAAATATCCTGTGATTTTTGACGGAAGAAATCAGTATGATTCAGAACGTCTTAAACAGCGCGGATTTGAATACCATTGCATCGGGAAAAGAGGTTAATCAGATATCTGATAAATTGTCAAAGGCGTTCAGTTTTTTTTTTTAAATTTTTTGACCGCCTTTTTCCAGTATAATAAATTCTTTTAAATTCCAAACTTTTTTTACAAGTTCTTTGCTTGATTTTAAAGGAACTATATTATCATTCGCGGATTGGATGACATATACCGGAGATTTAATTTTTTGTATTTTTGTTTTTGTTTTAAAAATACTGTCAAGATGCTTTAGTATAAAGGGGAATTTTTTTATTCCATATTTTATCCAGTATGGCAATTTTACGGTTGGTCTCATAGTAAGTGTTTCAACTTCATTCTTCAACGAATTAAACGGAGATATTAATATTAAAAATTTCAAATCTTTATTTTTTGATGCAGTTTCAATTGCAGGAAAGCTTCCCATACTAAACCCCATTACACCTGTATTTTGAGGTGGTATGCCTTTTTTCGCTAAATATTCCAGCACAGCTTTTGTTTGAATAGCAATTTCCTTGCTTGATAAGCCGTTTTTGTTAAAAGATATATATTCAGGCGCAAATACTCCGTAGCCTTTATCAATTATTTTTTTATACATTTCCTGATTTGTGGAAATATTTTGCCCCAATCCGTGATAGAATATAATATATTTTTGAGAATTGCCAGGATTTATCTCCCAGAACGGAATTTTTTGTTTTTCGTTTTGAATATTACCTGTTTTTAAGTAGGGTTTAAGATTTTTATCAACAGGAAGCCACCTGTTTTTAGAGATATAAGTAAACCTGTCAAATACCTTATTCATATAAGAATTTAGTGGAGATAATTTTCTTAAATTTGAATTTAACCCCATAAAATTAATCTTTGTATGTTTTTTGGTATTATAGCTGGTAATCGGGGATAGCATTTGAATAAATTCCTGTAAATTATAAAAGACACTTTTTTAGAAGTGTCTTAAAATCTGGGCATGAAGAGACTCGAACTCCCACGCGTTAGCACTAGTTCCTAAGACTAGCGTGTCTACCATTCCACCACATGCCCATATTAAATTGTCAATCAGTCTTTCAGACCGAGGCGTGTCTACCCCTCTCACAAAACCTGACATTTAGTCAGCTTTTGTTCGGCAGAGTACCACATGCCCATATTAAATTGTCAATCAATCTTTTGACTCACGTGAATTCCCACGTAAAAATAATTTACCTGGAACAAGCAGTATTGTCAATAGTTATATTCTTAAATCTAAATGTTTTGAATTTTCAAGCATTAAGTCAAATGCAATTTTCATGTTTTGGCGAAGATGTACAGCTCCGCATTTTTCAGCAACATTTAAAAGTTTGCCGGTTATTTCTTTATATTGCAAGATTTGCTGTTTAGTTCTCGGAACATCATTTATTTTTTCGGATAATGATAAAAGTTTTTTGTCTTTTAAAAGAGTTTTGTTAAATAATTCTGTTTCTTCTAAAAGTTGTTTTTCTGTGTTGGATAAAGAATCAGCCTGATCCATAAATAAATCAAATACTTCATTTTCTCCTCGCTGAACATGCGCAAATGGGGAGTTTTCTTTTTGTATTTTTAATTGCGGCAGTTTGCCTCGGCTTAATCGGCAAGCTGTTTGCACTTGGAATAAAGTATGTAAAACTTGCATACTCAAAAATTTTCAAGAACTACCTTCTTGCCGCAGCAGTAGGTGCGGCAATCGTCAGCCTTTTAATTTTCGCTTTGGGACTTAACGATTTTGAGGGCTTAAGCACATGGATGCAGAACACCGCCTTTAAGGGCGATGCAAAATGGTACGATATGCCGGCAAAATATCTTTTAACCGTACTCACCCTCGGTGCAGGATTTCAGGGAGGAGAGGTTACTCCTATGTTTGATATGGGTGCGTCATTCGGCAGTTGGTTCGGATGCGTCTGCGGATTTGATCCCACATTTTTTGCGGCAATCGGATTTGTATGTGTTTTTGCCGCAGCAATCAACACACCTATTACAGCAATCGTTCTCGGTATCGAAGTTTTCGGTGCGTCTGCCGCCCCGTATTTTGTGCTTGCAGTCCTCATCAGTTTTATCGCATCCGGCAATACAACAATTTATCCGTCGCAAAAATTCCCGGTTGATAAAAGCCTTTTTCATTCGATTGAAGCAGACAAACCATTTGAGATCGGAGATATGAAAGTCAATGCATCTCA
>URXH01000116.1 GCA_900551675.1 uncultured bacterium | reverse complement strand
ATGACAATATTACTTATTACAATACTATCTATAATAATTTGCACAGCAGTTTGGATGATGTTCATCGAACCTTACATTTTAACTGTTAAAAGAATAAATATTGATGACAGCACGCTTGAGGGATTGAAAATAGTCTTTGCCAGCGATTTTCACATTAAACCTTACGAAAAGTTCAGGCTGAAACGTATAGTAAAAGCAATTAACAAACAGAATGCGGATATAGTGCTTTTAGGAGGAGATTATGTCAACGGCCACAAAAAAGGCATGTCAATGACTATTTACAAAATCGCAGAAGAATTAGAAAAAATACATTCAAAATACGGAACTTATGCTGTCATTGGCAACCACGACGGCTGGCAGGGCAAAGAAGAATGTATAACCGAACTTGAAAAACATAATATTAAAGTGCTGTTTAATGAAAATAAATGTTTTGAAAAATTTTGTATAGCAGGCGTTGACGACTTGCAAACAGGAGTGCCTGATATTGGCAAAGCACTTTCAAATATTACAAAACCAGTAATTTTAATTACACATACGCCCGACATTATGCCTGATGTGCCTTATAGTGTAAATTTAACGCTTGCAGGTCATCTTCACGGCGGGCAAATAAGGCTTAATCAGGCACTGATAACCCCATCAATCTACGGAAATAAATACGCAAACGGTTACTTAATTGACAAAGGCAAAAAAATATATACTACAAAAGGTCTCGGAACAAGCATTCTTCCTGTCAGATTTAACTGTCCGCCGGAAATTGCCGTAATCACGTTCAATTAATCGAAATCAAGAAGCTCCTTGAGATTTACCCCCAGAACATCTGCAATAATTTTTAACTTTGAAAGAGTAATATCTGTTTTTGCGGTCTCAACCATAGCTATTGTTGAGCGCGAAATTCCCTTTACATCTAAAAAGTCATCCTGCTTAATATTTTTCTCTTTTCTGATTTGTTTTAAATGTTTAGCAAATTTCTTCAGATATTCATTATCCATTTTTTTATTATCAGCTTTATTGACAATTCTGAAAATCAGTCATATTGACATTATTTTTGTACCGGCTAAAAAAATTTTAATTTTATTTCCATTTTTTGTTGATTTATTTTTTTGTTTGTTTATAATTGAACCGTAAGTAAAATTTGAGGTAAGCTATATGATTAATCAAAATTTAAAAAAAGAACTGCTGAAAAGCATTGATATTACAAAGCAATCAGCCAAAAATACGCTGGAAATAACTCTCGAAAGCTATACGGAAATTATGAGCAGGCTGGATATTATGGCATATATACTGCTTAACGATAATAAAAATAGTTTTAAAGCGGAATGAAAATTTCCTTTTTTCTCATAATTATGTTATTATATTTTCAAAAAAACTTTTAATTCTTAAAAATTGCAAAATCAGGAAACTTTTTTATTAAAATAACATCTTAATAAATAAGTTGTGCAACAAAAAGGTTAAGAGTATTTGGAGGAAACAGTTAAAGAATGAGAAACATTATGAGAAAAAGCATTATATTTTTAGGAACATTTTTGTTCCTATCAGGCTGGGTAATCAGAGATAATGTCTTTGCTTACACGCCCGTAGATTTGTATGACAATGTGTGGCGTTTAATTAACAACAAATTTGTAGACCAGTCAAACAACCAGCAGGATTGGGCAAAATGGCGGCATAAATATGACAGCAAAATTCATACTAACGAAGATGCTTACGTAGCAATTAACACAATGGTTGCGAGTCTGAATGATCCGTATACAAAATTTTTGGATCCTAAAGAATTTGCAGATGAAACAAGTTCAATTAAGGGTTCGCTAAAGGGTATCGGTATACAAATCGCAGTTAAAGACGGAAAACTTATGGTAATTGCGCCTATAGAAGATACTCCAGCAGAAAAAGCAGGACTTCAGGCTGATGATGAAATTTTAGAAATTGACGGCGTAAGCACAAAAGGCATCACCGTTGACAAAGCTGCCGACAAAATCAGAGGGAAAGAAGGAACACAGGTTACTCTGCTTGTAAAACGCAAAGATAACCCGCCTAAAAAATATGTAATTACACGTGCAGAAATCGAAATTAAATCAATTTCGCAAAAACTGCCGACAGATATGAAAATTCCTGATGACCTTTGCTATATAAGACTGAGTTCTTTTATCAGCAGAAACGCTGCAACAGAATTCGGTACAATTCTGACAAATAACAGCGATAAAAAGGGATTTATTATTGACCTTCGTTCAAACCCGGGCGGACTTTTGACAAACGCTATTTACATATCAGATATGTTCTTAGACGGGGGAACAATTGTCAGCACGGTTGACAGAGACGGGTATAAAGAAACTCAAAGAGCCTCGGCAGGCGTATATACAAAAAAACCGGTTGTTGTTCTTATTAATAAAGGATCCGCTTCAGCTTCAGAAATCTTTTCCGGAGCAATGAAAGACAACCACAGAGCCGTAATCATCGGCGAACAATCATTCGGCAAAGGGCTTGTTCAGGAAATTAACAAACTTCCCTACGAATCAGGCATAAATATTACAATCCAAAAATATTTAACTCCGAACGGCACCGATATTAATAAAAAAGGTATAACTCCGGATATTGAGGTTAAATTGACGGAAGAAGACGTGAAAAACAAAAATGATCTTCAATTGAAAAAAGCCGTTGAAGTTTTGAGCAAAATGACTAACGGACAGGAAATAGCCGCCCAATAGGAACGCAGCTGTTCCATATAATACAGTTTAGGACTATGCATGAAGCGCTTTTAATTATACTGAATTAATTTCAATATATTTTAAAGGCGCTTTTATAAGTCTGATTTCCTATAAAACCCTCTCCCCAATGGGAGCATGCATTTTTATCCGCCACATTGAATAATTCCCTCCCCAGACGGGGAGGGCCAGGGTGGGGTGCAAACCGGAAGAAGTTCAGAGGGCAAGAAGGGCAGTCTGCGTTTAAAAAATAAGCCCTCACCCTAACCCTCTCCCATAGGCGAGGGGACATTATAATGCTACTTCCTACTGCCATAGTATCTTAAATACAAAAAGAGGTGCTGTTATACACGATGTCATATAAATTTGAGCAGGCTGTTTTTTTTTATTGTAAAATAAAATTATGAAAAGCAATATCACACTTATCGGCATGATGGGAAGCGGGAAAACAACTACCGGCGAAGAATTAAGGAAACTTCTTCCCGATTTTCACTACGTTGATATTGACGCTGAAATTGAAAAAAGCACGCAGAAAAAAATTTCAGAAATTTTTCTCAGACATGGCGAACCTTTTTTCAGAATGCTCGAATCAGAAAAGATTAAAAAATTCTGCAAAGAAAAGAATTATATAATCTCTGCAGGCGGCGGAGCTTTTGAAAGTGAAGATAATAGAAAAATAATGCTTGAAACGTCTTACGTAATCTATTTGAAAGCAACGCCTGAAGAAATTTATGAAAGAAAAAAGCAGGAAAATCACCGCCCGCTTTTAAAGAAAAATTTTTCGGTAGAAAAAATATCATCAATTATGAAACTTCGTGAAAAAAACTACCGCAAAGCGGATATTACAATCGACACAACAGGAAAATCACCGCTGTCTATAGCAGAAGAAATTATAGGAGTATTAAAACTTAATGGTTGAACTTTCAGTAAAAATTAAACAAGAAGAAAAATGCTATCCTATAATAATAAAAAATGAAGAAATTACGGATTTAGCAGAAAAAATTTTATCTTTTATAAACGGTAAAACTTATCTTGCTGTAATCTCGGAAAAAGTAGAAAAATTATACGGAAAACAGCTCAATATTCCGAAAGAAAACAAATTTATACTGAAAGACGGCGAAAAAGAAAAAAATTTTAAAACATACAAAAAAATTCTGGAACGCGCGCTCAAAATGAATCTCACACGCAAAAGTGCAATTATTGCAATAGGAGGCGGAGTTGCAGGGGATATTACAGGCTTTGCTGCGTCAACATATATGAGAGGAATTCAATTTATACAGGTGCCGACAACCCTGCTTGCATGCGTTGACAGCTCCGTAGGTGGAAAAACAGCTATAGATACTAATTTTGGCAAAAATCTTATAGGAACTTTTTATCAGCCTGAAATTGTTTTCATAAACCCAAAATTTTTAAAAACACTTGATGAAAGACAATTTCATTCAGGTATGGGAGAAGTTTTGAAATACTCGTTTATTGAAAAAAGTTGTAAATGTGAAGAAGAATTAAACCTGACAAACTTTTTGAGCGAAAAATCAAATGATATACTTAACCGTGATGAAAAAACTCTATCAAAACTTATTGAAATATGTATAAAATTAAAAATTTCGGTTGTAGAAAAAGATGAAAAAGAAAATGATTTAAGAAGAATATTGAATTTCGGACACACATACGGCCACGCAATAGAAAAGATTACAAAATATAAAAAGTATACCCACGGCGAAGCTGTTGCAGAAGGTATGAAATTTGCGTTTTCTCTTGCTGTAAAAAAGAATTTAATAGATAAAAATTACAAATTTCTGGCAGAAGATGTTATTAAAAAATATAAATTCCCTGAAATTCCAGAATTCAATCCGGAAAAAATGATGGAATTAATGAAGCTTGATAAAAAAGCTTCATCTGATAAAATCGTTTTTATTCTTCCTACGGACTATTCAGCTGTGGAAGCTTTTGAATTAAACCCTGATGAAATAATTTAGAGACTTAAAATTTATTAATTAATAATTTAATTAATAAAAAGCTTGACAAACTATTTTTTTTATGTTATAAAGTTTGTGGGGTAAATGTATATTTATAAGTCTTGTCAAATGACGAGACTTTCTTTTTCGGGGGAGAAGGATACAACTAAATTTACGGTGTTATTTTATGCTTTTGTAAACTTAATGTAACAAAGCATGACAATTTATTAAAGTTTTTAAGATAAATTTCCGAAATAAAATTTA
>URXH01000115.1 GCA_900551675.1 uncultured bacterium | reverse complement strand
TGCAAAACTCAAGTTGCGGGTGCAGCGGCTACGCTGCCGAAACGAACTTATTCACCTATTAACTTATTTACTTATTCACTTAAAAAACGAACAGCGTTTACATTGGCCGAGGTTTTGATAACATTAGGTATTATCGGCATTGTAGCTGCAATGACTATGCCGTCTTTAATCAACACCACGCAGAAAAAAGAGCTTGAAACAGCTTTCAAAAAACAGTATTCCGTTCTGCAGCAGGCAATACTAATGATTAAGACAGAGGATGCTATTGATTTTGAATATGAAAACTATAGCTCCGGTTTCAAAAAGCGTCTTGCACAACAGTATAAATCCGCATAGGATTGCGGAGCTATAAATTATAATACAGGCTGTATACTGACTGAAGAAGACGGGACATTTAATTATTATAAAACACTAAACGGCAATTCTTTAGATAGACAATATTTCGATGACGGAGGTTTTATAACTCCTGATGGTACACTGCTTTTAATAGAACAGGGAAAACAGGCAGAGAGTATAGGTTATTTAGTTTCAGTAGATGTTAACGGTTTCAAAAAACGCCCGAATAAAATGGGTTATGATTTATTTATGTTTCAAATAACAGAAGACGGCAGGGTTTTGCCTATGGGGGCTGATGGAACATACTGGGGCAGTGAAAGTGCAAGGGAATCACGTTGCGATAAAAATTCAACGTCTAAAGCAAACGGGTTTACCTGTGCATATTATGCAATGACAGATATAAATTATTTTAAGAATTTGAGATAAACCGGATGCAAATATTGAAAGTAAATATTTGTCATGCGCTTTAGCACTTTCGCACCCCGTAAAGACTTATTCTCTTATTTACCTATTCACTTATTCACTTCAATGTTTGACAAATCTTCAAAAATCATTAATTCAAATAGAGGATACGCAAAAATCTGATTGTATGTAGAATATAATTGGAGGAAGGTTTTATATCTGAAGGGTAGAAAAAAATGTTCTCACAATTTATTCAAGGCTTATTAAATACAGGCGGTCAAACGCAGGCAATGCAGAGATATGCGCAAATTACCAACAAGGTAAATAGTCTTAATGCGCAAAATAATCCGGCAAATCCGCTTGATACACTTTACCCTGATACTAATAAAGTTAATAATGCACCGTCATTTGAAAAAGTTTTGCAGTCAACAACAACTTCAAATTTCGGCACGCTTCTTTTAGACCCGAGATTAAAACAGGTTAATGCAGATCTTATAAAAGCATCACCGCAATTGAGTTTTTCAAATGCTCTGCAGGAAGCAAATGCTATTCAGGCAAACACACAAAGCGCAACAAAATCACAGATTTTAAATGTAGTAAATCAGATTGCGGATAAACACGGAGTTGATGAAAAACTTGTTCAGGCTTTGATTAAACAGGAATCGGGATTTAACCCGAAAGCAAAATCAAAAGCGGGTGCAATGGGATTAATGCAGTTAATGCCGTCTACCGCAAAGAATTTAGGAGTTCAGGATCCTTATAACATTGTACAGAATGTAGAAGGCGGAGTTAAATATTTAAAATCAATGCTTGATAAATATAACGGGAATGTAATACTTGCACTCGCAGCGTACAACGCAGGCCCGGGTGCAGTCGATAAATATGACGGAGTACCGCCCTACAAGGAAACTCAAAATTACGTAAAAAATATTCTTGCGAATTATTTATAGACGCATGAAAATCAGATCCCGAAACAAGTTCGGGATGACAAACATAAAGTTTAAAAGAATTAGACACAGCGATGAGAAAGAAACCGTAATTTTACACTTTTGCATAAATTTGTTGTTTTTGCTACAATAAATTTAAAAGTAGGAAAGGCATCAAATGAAATTTTCGTCATCGTTTAAAGTAGGGCTTTTAACATTACTCGCATTAGTGCTTTTAATCGGCGTTGTATTTAAGGTTAAGGGACGTACTTTTTCATCTGCGGACAGGGTTGAAATAAAATTTAAAGATGTAAACGGCATGCGACCCGGTGCAGGTGTACAGATGATGGGATTAAGAGTCGGACAGGTAGAAGAAGTTATACCTGTTATAGACGGTGAAGACAGCTATGTTAAGGTAAAGTTTGTTATAACCGAACCCAATGTTGATATCCCCAAAGCTTCAATGTTTTCAATACAGCAGTCAGGGCTTATCGGGGAACTTTTCTTAGAAATTACACCGCCAAAAACAAGAACAGTCTTTATCCCGATGGTAAATAAAGATATTCTCTATAAAGATGATGATGTTGAAATGAAACTCGATGAAAAGTTTTATGATGTCGGAAAAATTAAAGATATAGAAGTTGTATCAAAAGATGTTGTGCCCTATTCTGTTAAAGACAGAATTAAAACAAATTACGCTTATAAAATAGACTATGTAATTAATTTACCCGGGTTGATTCTGCCTGAATTTTTGAAGGGCAAAGTAGTAAGGGAAAACGGAACGAACAAACTCAGAATTACAACACTCGATGATGTAACACTTCCGTATCCGAAACAAACCTGTCCTTATACAATAATAGAACCGATGCGTATAGCTGATTTTATGGACTGGCAGTACCGCGCTGCTGAATCTCTGACCGAGACAAACAAAAAAATTAACGATTTGCTGTCTGATCAGGTTATTGCAGAACTTAAAATGTCTGTAAAAAATATAAACTCTCTTACAGGTCAGACAAGCCAGACTATGAATAAGCTTAACAGCCTGATAGATGATTCAAGCAGCGATTTAAGACAGCTAATGGTAATGATGGACAAGGCCACAACCGATTTCAACATGCTGTCATATAATATTAACAACATAATCGGCGACCCACAGTTCAAAACTACAATGATGTCAACCGCAAATTCAATAGACAGACTTTCTCAAAATCTGAATAAAATAATAGGCGATGAACAGCAAGCTCAAGCTATGGCCGAAGACTTGCGTGCTATTACGCATAATGTCAATGAAATCAGCGGTTATGTAAATTCATTGACTAAAGATGATCAGCTCAAAAAAGATATCAACAGAGCAGTAGCAAATGTAAATACTGCAATGGTTGATATTTCAACAACTCTTGAAACAGTTAACAAATTAACACCGGAAAACAAATCGGAATTACAATCAATTGTTGAAAATACACGTGTTACAACCTGCAATTTGAGAAAATTCTCTGAAAAATTAAATAAGAGATTTTTACTCTGGAGATTGATGTTCTAAAAATCATTTATCCTTCGCCCCTTGCGGGAGAAGGTGCCTGAAAGGCGGATGAGGGGTAATTTGAATATAAAAACAGAAATTACTAAAATTCACTATAATAAAGGCGAAAAAGGCGCTCTTGTAAAATTACTGGAATTGGCTTCCATATTTTACGGAATCGGGAGCAGATTTAAAAATCTGCTTTATGACAAAAATATTTTAAAGCCTAAAAAAGTTGATGCATTTGTAATATCTGTAGGCAATATTACAACCGGCGGCGTAGGGAAAACCCCTGTAGTATCTGAAATTGCCGGATATTTTATATCTAAAGGCGAAAAAACCGCAATTATTTCAAGAGGTTACGGCGGAAAACTTTCAAATAAAAATATTAACATAATTTCTGACGGAGAAAAAATATTTTATAATGCAAGGCTTGCAGGCGATGAACCTTTCTGGCTTGCCACAAACACAAAGGGCGCTGTTGTTATAACATCCAAAAACAGATATAAAGCCTCTAAATATGCAATTGAAAAATTCGGGGTTACAAAAATTATACTGGATGACGGATTTCAACACAGAAAACTTCACCGCGATTTAGATATTGTTTTAATGGACAGTGAAAAATGTTTCGGCAACGAAAAGCTTCTTCCTGCAGGGCCATTAAGAGAAGGAACGGAAAGCTTCAAAAGAATTGACAGACTTGTTATAGTGAGCAAAAATACAGATCACGCTAAGGCCGAAAAACTTGCAAGAATAATGTCAAAAAAAATGAAAGTTCAAACGCAGGTATGCCTGACAGAACCGGATTATGTATACAATATAAAAACAGGCAAACATCTTGATACAGGAGCTGAGATAACAGCATTATGTGCAATCGGCCAGCCCGAACAGTTTTTTAAATTTTTAAAAGATTATAAAATAAAAGCTGAAATAGTTTTTGATGATCACCACATTTATAAAGAAGAAGAAATCCCGCAGGGAATAATTATTACAACGGAAAAAGATGCGGTAAAAATGCTTGATTTCAACCGCACCGATATCTATGCTTTAAAACTTAAAACCGTAATAGATATAGAAACATTTTTAAATAGTTCTACTCTTTAGCATTCCACGGGTAATCATCAGGGATTTTCCAATCATTTAGTTGAATCCACTTTGTACAGTATGCATATTTGGCATCACCTGCAGAAGTATTGCATCCACCCCAGCTGGCAGTTTTTAATGTATTTGATTCAGGCGGATTGTAATCCCCATTCCAGCCATATACATAAGGTTCAATAGTTGGACGATTGCCTAAATTAGGGTCATTATTTCTTTTATTAAATTGAAACGCAAAATAATTTTTCGGAAATCTTTCATACTTACTGTTTACCAAAAAAGCAATATCTCCACCATTATTATCCACTCTATATGTAAACATTCCATAAGATAAATATACACAGACACGTGTATCATAACAGTTATCTACCCTTAAATATTTTATATAAGGCAAAATATAATCTTGCAAAAACTTCAGATTTGCAGAATAATTATCATCACGATAATCTTCCATCCAAAGTTCGACATCACCATTATCAACAACAGCCATTCTGACAGCGTTATTTATTTCGTTATAGAATTTTTTAACATAAGAAACCGTCTTTTGTTTTTGATGATTAGTAATAACTGACGGCAGAGTCAATGCAGCAACAATGCCGATAATTCCTAAGGTTATCAAAACCTCAGCAAGAGTAAATGCAACTCTACGAATATCGTTAAAGTGGACTACGTGCGTAGCAC
>URXH01000114.1 GCA_900551675.1 uncultured bacterium | reverse complement strand
GCAGTCGGTTGTACGCTTTTGGTAGCCTCCGCATATGAAGCTGTTTTTTTCAACAGCCTTTGTCTTTGCCCTCTGAAGATACAACCGCTTACCGCAGTCGCCGCAGTAAAGGTATCCTGCATATTTATCCATTTCTCCTTGTCTATCGGGACGTTTTCTTCCGTCAAAATGCTTTTGTACTAAATCAAAGGTTTTTCTGTCAACGATAGGTTCATGGGTGTTTTCAAAAATCAGAACGTTTTCCTCATCGTTTTTAATACGTTTTTTCAGCTTGTTGGACTTGGTATAGGTTTTAAAATTCACGGTATCGCCGCAGTAGACTCTGTTTGAAAGCATCAGTCGAACGGACTTCTGATCCCAATGATACGGTTTATCCGGATTCAATCTTCCCGTCCTGCGTCCTGTTTTTCTGAATGCGTAAACGCTTGGCGACATAACTTTCTGTGCACACAATTTATCACATATCTTCATTATTCCGATTCCGTCTGCATACATTTCAAAAATTCCTTTCACTATCGGCGCTGTTTCGGGATCTGGGATCAGCTGCTTAGGATCGTCGGGATTCTTCATGTATCCATATGCTATTACCGATCCAACACGCTCACCGCGCTCGCCCTTTGCACGCTGACCCGCTCTGATCTTTTTACTTGTATCCCTTGCAAAAAGATCGTTGAAATAATTGCGTATTCCCGCATAATCGTTTGTACCGTCGGCGCTGTCTACACCGTCGTTTACGGCGATAAAACGGACGTCATACTGCGGAAAGGTAACTTCCATAAGCATACCCGTCTGCAAATATTCTCTGCCAAGTCTCGACTGGTCTTTTACAATCACCGCAGAAACATTTCCGCTTTCCACTTCAATCATCATTTCCTTGAATGCCGGACGATTAAAATTTGCTCCGGAATATCCGTCGTCAACATAGAATTTACAGTTTAAGAAACCATGGTCATTCGCATATTTTTGCAGGATGAGTTTCTGATTTTCAATAGAGACCGACTCACCGTCCCTCATATCCTCCTGTGATAAACGGCAGTATAACGCAGTAATTTTTCGATTCGAATCAGACATATTTATCCATCCTTTCATAGTCTGTAAATTTTCAAACCGAATAGGATACAGCTACAATATATCACTATCCGGCTTGAAAGTCCAGAAAATTTTTTGATAATTTTATCTGCCGTTAATAAGATAAGCGAACAGTTCCGACACTTTTTGTGGCTTGTATCCTTCATCTGCTCTGGGACTAACGGATAAGATTTTGTAAGTTACTCCATCAATCACAGTTTCGATGTGCGAGTAATCATGTCGGCGTCGGTACTGATTTGAATCTGGTTTCTCTTCTATTTCTTTGTGAATATTCTGCATAAATCACTCTCCACTTCGTTGTCTTGATTGTTGTTATTCGTGTAAACAAATCAGTTCAGTCCTTTCATATTTAAATTTTGCGGTTCGTATTCGTTACGCACCATCTTAGCCTTGCTGAAAATCAACAGCGTTCTCGTAATCGATAATTCCATTGATCTTCCGTACTTCGTTTACGCACATAGCGTGCAGACTTTGCAATGTTTCATCATCAACATCATTTATCGCCGCAGTCATATGCGACAGCTTTCCAAGCTCCACTGCGACTTTGAAAAGCAGAGGGGCAAGCCGCTGTTCTGTACCTTTTATCTGTGCCTTGACCGTTTCCGTAATCAGTGGGGAGAGGTAGTTTACCTCTTCCTGCTGACGAAGGTAGCCGATGTAAAACTTCACGGCTTTCTCAATAAATTCTGTTTTCGAGGCACAATTATCCTCTTTATACTCCTGTTCGATCTTTTTAATTGTTTCTGGCTGAAAATATACAGCCATTTTTTCTTTTGCCATGAAACAGCTCCTTTTTCTTTTACGACTCCTGAAAATACGCCGATTTTTCGCACATTTCTGCACTTACGACCCCTGATTTTCGTAAAAAGCCGTATTTTGACTCCATGAGGCGACCGCCTGAAATATGCACAAGACCTGTGTGAAGACTGCGTATTTACGGCACATTTGCGGTCAGCTTTGCTGTCCGCTGTGAGCGTCATGGCGGCTTCAGACGCCATGACTTTAACCTGCAATGAAATATTTCACTTTCTTCGTCATGCGGCGAATCGGGAATTTGTGCATAACCAACATATCAAGTTCCCGATGTGCTTTTTAACTGATTTCAGAATTGCTCGTTTATTCCTTCGTACACCGCTTACAATCGGCGTGTGTGGCTGATACCGTCTACGGTGGTATGTTTACCCTACTGCGAGTTGGGAGGGCAAATATCGCCGTTGTGTTGCGGTTAAAATTAATTACACTTTTTTTGATTATTGAACATCTCCATTCTTATTCGCAGAAGAGAAAAGGCGGACTGTCAATCAGCGAACCTATCTGCCAATTCTGTTTTGTTACTCACCTCTTAGCAAGTATAGCTATTCTTTCTTCTGCTATTAATAATATTAGTTAGTATTAATCCTTAAAGGTATTGCGCAGTGACACAGAGGGTATCGCAATTCATGATCTGTAATCACGATAAATCAGCTTGTAGGAATTTTCTATCTGCCTGCCGCTTGGCGCATAACGTTTCTGCACTCTTATGAGATCTTTCTTTGCAAGCTGACTAAGTATGCGGTCGATGTTTCTCACGGACATATTACAGGTATGGGCAATATCTCTGCGACTTACCGTCGCACACTTTTCATCGTAATCGTAGTCGCTGTAAAGTACAGTCATCACCATGAACTCCTGCGGTGTGATGTCATCATATATTGCTGCCGGGAATGTCGGTTCAATATATCTTCTGTAGAATTTCTCGTTGACGGTTTTCATATGCATCGTCCTTTCGTTTTTCATTTTTATTTTTTCTTCTGCCCCACAGCAGTACAGTTCCTGTCAGAAAGTCTTGTTTGACTTAAGGACGTTTTTCCAAGCTTGATACGCTCCTGCTCCTTCTGCATGATCTTCGCTGTACTTCGCCGCTTGATATCTCTCCTGCATGGGATTTAATTGTCAAGATTCTTTTTGTCCGTTCACCCTGTAGCCGATGAAAAATACTTTTTTATGCGTGTGTGAAAAATATTTGTATACCTGCACAGTTTTCTGAATTGTATTTTAGCTAACTCGACTACTGTTACGATAATCAGCTCTCTCTGCTACTTACTATCTACGTTCTTGCTTTTCTACAACTTTTTTACAAAAAATTTTTTTATTTCGTATGTTTGCACAAAATCAGAACAGATTATTTATGAAGTTTGCTCTCACTTGTATACGGAAAGGAGTCGCCGTTTTGACAACCCTTAATTCATAAAGTTTGTAGGCTTGAACAAATTCGTAACAAATTTTATGTAGAGTTTGCTCTTACTTGTATAGGGGAAGAAGTTGAAGGTTTAACAACCTTTTTTCAGTGTTCCTTTAAAAGTTTGTATGATTGACTAATGGACGAAGCAGTGATGGCTTTTGGTTTTTGCATTTCCACAACACGATGCAGTAGTACATGGCACACGGTCTACCGTAAAAAGTAAGGTTATAAATATCTATGATCCGACATAGAAAAACCACTGTCGTGATTGCGACAGTGGTTTGAAAGAATAATTTTTTATGTTGATGAAAGCACATTCAAAAAAATAATGCCTCTTGTGAATTGAATGTATTTACTGCTTTAATCTTAACGCTATTCTATATTATTTTTTAATTCACAATAAGCGATCCTTTCGCTATCGTGAAATAAATAAAATTTCTCTCCTTTATGAAAGTTTACATTAAAATTAGATATTGGAATAAATTTTATATTAGCGTCAAAAGACTCTGATGATATAAATTTAACATCTTCTATCGAAATACAAAAAGTATGTGAAATAGGCTTATCATTTATATCTACAAAGCAAATAGGGAAAATTCGTTTTTCTGAAAACAAGATTTTTCGTTTGATCAACGAAAAATCTTTTATCAAAGTAAAATTCGCAGTGCCTTTTTTCCTAGGTATGAAATGTTTCGTTTCCATCTCCAAGGGCAAAGCAATACAGATAATAGAGTAGATGATCCAAAATATAAATATACTATAAATTGCAAACACATATTTTAAAAAAATAATAAAAGCCAAACCGACAATGGCTCCTAACCCATAGATCCAACCGTATCTATATATTTTGCTATAATTACCACAGTTAGGGCAATGATAATGACCTCTTTGAAAAAATCTGCCATTCAATTCTTCGCCGCACCATGGACACCTTTTGTTTAATTTCATAATAACACCTGCTGCTTTATGACTAAGTTTTGTTATAATACAACATATTTCCATCTCTTATCAATAAAGCCGTCGAAATAGTTCTTACATATTACAATGCCTACTTTGTCCAAATAATTCTCTTTAACTGCTGATTTTCCATAAATGCTTTGGATTGCATTCATTCTTCCGGCTTATAAACTTTTACAACCTTATTCTCTTTAAATAAATATATTCTATCACATTTTTCACATCTCCATACATCATATTGAGGATATGGAACATCTAAAAAATATATCCACCCCTTTTTTTCAAATTCAGACCATTCACGATCAGAGTACACATAATACTCTGTATCGTTAGGGTCCAATTGATTAGTAAGCATGTTGCCACAACGACATAAAAATCGCATATACTGCCTCCTATGGATTATATATTACTTTTCCTTCTATTGTCCAAAATTCAATTATGCCTGGAACTTTACCACCATATATTCCTGTTATGCGTTGATATACAATATTTACATCTGCTTCTGTGAGTTGTGCTGGACGTACATCATATATCATTGCATCAGCGCCCTGCTTGTCAAAGGCTTTTCTTATTTTTTTCAAAGGAGTATTCAAATTATGATTTTCAAGTGTCTTCAGCTCTGTTTTTAGACCATCTACTACAAAGTCAGGAGAACTCTGTGTACCTTCAGGTAACACTTCAATTGATCTGCCTTCCTCTAGCAATTCACTAACTACTTT
>URXH01000113.1 GCA_900551675.1 uncultured bacterium | reverse complement strand
GGATCGCCATTGATGCCTCGGTAGCTCAGTTGGTAGAGCAAGGGACTGAAAATCCCTGTGTCCTTGGTTCAATTCCGAGTTGCGGCATATTTTTTATAAAGTGTTACAAAAATGTTTTGTAAATTTTTTTATCAAGTTTTGATTTTTTTTTAAAGTTTTGGACTCATATTGCCGATACACTTGTGTGTGTTGTAGATTTATAAGGATTCTATTATGAGCCAAAATTATGTTTATAGTGATAATAAAATAGGACATCAGCAGTATGATTCTGCGTCAAATAAAAATCAACGTCCGCACTTTATTATTCCTACTAAAGATACTCCAGTATCGCATTATGCAAAAATGTCAGGAATGTCTAATGAGGAGTTTATGAAATGGACAGGTGTCAAAAGCACTTTTATAAAAAAAGGTACTAAAATTGCGCTGCCTATGGATAAGGTTCCTGAAGGCAAAGGTATTTTTGCTCTCGCAAGAAAATATAATATGTCTGTAGAGGAATTTTGTAAACTTAACAGGATTCCAAAACCATATAATAAATATAAAGCAAAAAAGAATGAAGAATTTTACGTCAAACCTTATAAATTACCGGACGCACAAAAGGCTGCTGTTAATAAAAAAGATAACAGTACACCTTCTGAATTATCGCTTGACGAGTTGTCTGAAATTATTGATTCAAGAGATGATTTAGAAGGTGCGGCAGGCGGAGTTGTTCTTGGCGCTTATGGAATTAACCAGAGTATCTGGGATTCATCGTTTACTCCGAAGGAAATTGCTTTAAGGCTTGAAGAGATCTGCTGTGATAAAATTGACGATGTAGGGAAAAAGCAATTTGACGATATGTTGAAAGAAATTAATCCTAAAAATGTGTCTGATGTTTTAACAGAGTATGCTAAGGCTAATGACGGAAGATCTTTAATTGACAGGATTACAAGTGAGTTCGCAAGCAGACAGAGCGCAAGAAAAGAAGCTGTTATGTATATCTATGATGCTCTGGCAAAACAAAAGAATATTCCTGCAAATGAAAGAAAAATTTTCGAACAGGAACTGAATGAGCAATTTGATTCCTTCGGGTTTGTTAATACTGAAAAGATGGATTCAATTATTGACAAGATGTTGAAAGTTAAAGTTACCGAAGGACAGATTATTACGCATAATTATACGGTAAAATATGCGGCTGCGGATACAAAAGTACAAGTAAAAGACGGTGATAACCCTGCAAAGCTCTTTACAGCAGGTCAATTGAAAAAAGATGCAGTAAACTCTGCAAAAAATGAAGCTTCAGAGTTGTTTAAACAGTACTGTAAGAATAATAATGTTTCCTATAGCGAGGATAAATTAGATTTAACTCCTATGAACAGGATTCCTGCGCCTGTTGTAAAAAATGGTAAAATCGCTGCTTCGGAAACAGAGCTTTTAAAGCCCACTTCTACTCCTAACGGCAAAGTTGTTATTTTAAATCCGGGACACGGCGGTTATAGTTCACGAACTGGCTATTTTGATTCAGGTTCATACAGTTTTATTAAAAAAGCAAACGGTAAATATGCCCCGCTGCTTGAATATGAAAAGATGAATATTTATGCTGAAGATACTGTGGACAAACTTCGATCAAAGGGGTATGCAGTAGTTATGATGGGTGGTCATGTTGAAACTATATCCGACCAAAAATCGGTTTCCGGTTTAATAACCAGACTTCAAAATGGTTCTAAAGGCGGGCAAAAATATAATAAAGACGATATCATATTTGTATCTTTGCACGCAGATTCGCAACCCGGTATGTCAGGTACCGGAGTATGTTATGATCCGAGGTTCAAGGATGATTCTAAATTAGCAGATACACTTAAATCAAACTTAAATAAAGATGATTGGATAAAAGCCGGAACATCAACGAGAGTGCCCGGAACAAACGGTTTACAGGTTCTTATGCAGAGCGAAAATATACCGTCTGTTTTGATTGAGGTTGAATATGTTAACGGCTCAAAATGCCAGAATTTAGATTCAAAAGCTTTTCAGGATAGATTTGAAAACAAATTAGTTGACGGCTTGGATCAGTATTTTGGTTTACGATAGAGGATTATATAATGGATTTTTTAACTTATCTCTGGAATTCCGTAAAAAACGGTGTAAAGTCTGTTTTAGGACTCGATAATGATGATGTAAAACCCTCAAAAAGTACTCCTAAAAATTCGGTTTTCGGAGTTCAGAAAAAAAAGACTTATAAAAACGAAATTAGTATTACAGGTTCAAAAACTGACGAACAGCTTCAAACAGAAGCTGTCCGTTCACGCTACATTGCTACCGCAAAAAATCCAAATCATAAGATAAAATCAGGTGAAAATATTTCAACTATTGCCAAAAAGTATGGAGTTGAGGAATGTAGTATTTTAGATGCAAATTATATGACAAAAGAATCTGCAAAAAAAATTCGTGCAGGTCAGACAGTTAAAATTCCGCCGAAAAGGAGGGCTAAAAACGTCAGGAATTTGAGTGATACAGCTAAAGCACTAGGTGTAAGTACTGATTTTATTAAAAAATTGAAACGGGCAGAAGATCACGGAAAATTAGGTGATTCCAGATTTCATAACACGCCTTATGTTGATAAGGCCGGTGTTAAGACAATAGGTGTAGGTCATGTTTTAAGAAAAGGTGAACCGCAGAGATTGTCTAATGCACAGGTATGCGAGCTTCTTGCAAATGATCTTTTAAAAGTTGAAGAAAATCTTTATTCAATCATGGGCGGTAAAAATAAGTATGATAAACTGCCTCTGCCGATAAAGGAGGCTCTTCTTGATATGGCGTTTAATAAGGGAACAAACATTATAACTAATACTCCTGGTCTTCTGTATACATTAAAGACTGGAAAATATGAGGCTGCAATCAATAAAATGACTTATAACAAATCAAATAATACGGGAAAAGCAATGAGCGGTTTATGTAAGCGCAGGATTATGGATATTTCTCTTGCCTGCAAAATCTATAAAGGAAAAATCCCGCAGTCTAATATAAATACTGTCCAGCAGCTTTATAATCAAGGAGTTGCACTTTTAAGGGCTGAAGCTAAAAAGAGCGGTGTAAATTTCACAAATCTTCTTGCAGGTTATAATAAAGAAATAGCCGGTTATATTGGAAATAAAATAAAATTTATTACCCAATAAGTTTACTCACTTACAGCTTTGGGACGCGGTAAGATTTGTGTGAAATATTCTTCAACGTATTTGCCTATACGTTCTTCCAATGCTTCATTTCTCTGGTGTTCGCTGTTAAAACTTTTTATTGTTGCACTGCCGTAATCAGTATCAACAGTGCGTTCAAATCTGAATAAGTCAGGATTTTTGCGGTTTATTAAGATACGTTCAGTGTTTTTGTCATTTGTAACTTCAAGAAGAATATATTTATTATGCCCTTGATATACCGGTTTGATTGTCGCAAATTCTTTATTTTTTCCGGTTAGAGTAAAATAAGGCAAATCGTAAAATCCACTGTGTGCATTTCTTATTTCTGACCATTGGTCTTCCATAAATTGGTCCATTCTTTTAACAAGTTTATGTGCTTTAAATGGCATAATAGTTATTAGTTCATCTTTTTTTGGATAACGTTTTTGAAAATTCGGTTTATAGCTGAAGCTGTTAAAATTTGACTGATTAATGCTCGTAATTTGCATATAATATCTCCTATTTTTACAAGATAAGAGAAACCTGTAAATGCAAAATTTTGCGTTTTGTCAGCTTAATGTAAACTAATGTAAAGTTTTTGTATTTTGTTCAATCCATTCAAGATATTTCTCGGAGCCTTCAGTTATATCTGTTGCAATAATCTCAGGTATTTCATAAGGGTGAAGAATTGTGATTTTGTCTTTTATTTGGCTGAATAGCTCTTTTTTCGTTTTTATAATCATCAAAAATTCTTCATCATTTTGAATTTTATTTTGCCAGCTGTAAATAGAGCATATTTTGGGAATAATATTAACACAGGATGCAAGCTTTTCTTTTACAAGGTAGTGCGCTATTGTTTCAGCGCTGTCAAATGTATTTGTAGTGCAAAGTATAATAATATATTTCATTTTTTTATTCTAATTCATTTTTGTGTTTTTGTAAATTGTATTTTAATGATATACTGAAAAAGTGATTAAGTAAGGGGAGTTTTTTTGAGCAGAGTTATCATAAATAAGGCTTCTAATATTGTATATATCGTAATTTTATTTTTTGTAATAATGTTAGGTTTTTATTTAAGAATAAAATTATTTTTGCTTAATCCAGGAATTCATCATGACGAAGCTAATCTTGCACTAAATATGATAGAGCATTCTTATTTTGATTTATTTAAGCCGTTGGATAGAAATCAGGTATGTCCTCCTTTTTTTCTTATTGTTTCTAAATTTATATATAATTTAGTAAATTTTAATTACTGCGCAAGATTTTCCGATATGCTGTTAAAAGTTTTTCCTTTAATTTCAGGTCTGGCTGTTGTACCGTTATTTACATTGTTTTTAGATTCGATTTTTCATAATAAATCTTTGAATATTTTAGGAACGATGTTTTTGGCTTTAAATAAATATGCTGTTTATTATTCGTGTGTATTTAAGCAATATTCTCTTGAAATGCTTGTAGCTCTGGTTTTAATGTTAATTATTTATAATATTGACTTAAAGAATGAAAAACAAAAGACTAATACCATAATTTTCTTCCTTATAGGATTTGTTCCTCTTTTGTCAATTTCATCTTACTTTATTCTTGCCGGCGTTGTTTTTTATCTTGCCTATTTGTATCTAAAAACAAGAGAAAAAATTTATGTTGAATTTATCCTTTTAGTTTCTCTGCCTGCTTTGCTGCTAGTATTTCTTATATATTATCCAGCTTACGCTTTAAGCCGTATTGCTATGTATAAATATTGGACTGCAGAATTAGGACTTAATTTCCCTCAATTTATCGGAGCGTTTTTTTATAAAGTCTTTCATAAATTTAAGTTTAATTTTTTGTTTCTGCCTATCACTGCAGT
>URXH01000112.1 GCA_900551675.1 uncultured bacterium | reverse complement strand
TACACTAAAAAACTAAAATCGTCCCCCTGAACTTGTTTCAGGGTCTTATAAACGGTAAGATTCCGAAACAAGTTCGGAATGACACTATGTCTGTTGTTTTGAGAATATCAGGGAACTGCTATATAAGTCCGATTATTAATAATATAGTTGTTAATATTTTCTGCATATTACAATTATAGGGCAATAAGTCAGTGTAGTCTGCGGGTAATGAGTTTTGTATCTGTCGCAAAAATCTTTTACTTCTTTAAAAGTCCAGTGTTTAGTATTCAGAGAGTTTACGCCGGTATTTTTCATGTGCGCAAGAAGTTCTAACGGGTTTGAAAATTGTAAAATATGCTTAAATTCTTCAGAATAAAGAATTTCAAAGTTTTGGCTAAAAATTTTTATTATTTCCTCTAATGATTTGTAATTTAGAGAAAGTCCTGTTAAGTCCCTTATTTCTAGAAAATTTTCAGGTGAAAATGTTGAAAAAGCGAGAATTCCGTCTCTATTTAAAAGAGTTCTGTAATTTGTGCTGATTTTTTCAAGATTTTCAAACCATTGAAACATTGCATTTGATATTATTAAATCCATTTTTTTGTAAGGTTTTATGTGTTTTGCATTCCCGCAGTAAAAAATTGCATCAGGAATAATTTTGCTTACATAATATTTTGATTTTTCTACTAAATCATTTGCAAAATAACGTTTAAATTTTATATGCTTTACAAGCTCATTTGTCAAAAGTCCTGCACCGCATCCAGGTTCAAGAATATTTTCAAAATATTGATTGATTTTTGCAGTTTCAAGAACAAGTTTTTCTGCCGTAATTTTTTGAACAATTGCATTTTGGTTGTATTTATCAATGCTTTTTTCAAACTGATTTTTAATTAATTTAGGGTTTATATGCATAATATTTCATTCCAGCTTTTAAAATTGTAGTACGGGAAATGACCGCATTCAAGTATTTTTATGTCTGTTTTATCAGTCCAGAATTTAGTTTGGTTCTGCGGCGGAATTATTTTGTCATTGCTGCTTATAAGTGCTTTATCGTAGTATTTTTCATAACTTAGAGGAGTATTTTTAATCATTTCGTAGAGTGAATTAAGTTCCGATACCCTGTTTGCAATTGGTCTTTTTACCGGCGTATCAGAATATCTTTCAAATTCTTTCTGGCAGCTAAATATATTTCTGTAAAATTTTTCTTCTAATCCTTTTTCCGCGTGGCGCAGAGTTAACAGAAAAGGTTTTAAAGGAATTCCGAATTCATCATCAACAGGGTAAGGTGTTCCGTTTATTGCAATTTTTTTAGAAAATTCAGGGAGTTTATCTTTTAGCAGATATGCGCTGAAGACACCCATAGACCAGCTTATCAAAAAATATTTTTTATAGTCGGGAATTTGTACGGGCTGTAAGTTAGTATAGTCAAAGAAGATTACTACGTCAAAATCATCGCATTTCAAAAATTTGAACGGGTTTTCATCAAAGCTCCAGCCTGTAAAAAATATAATAAGTTTTTCGTTATTTTGTTTGTTCAGCTAGTGAAATTGCATTAAATAATTCCTTTTGATTAATTTCTGTTGTCAAAGAAAATCTTATTCTGGAGGTTCCCTCAGGCACTGTAGGCGGTCTCACGGGAAGAGTAAAATACCCGCTGCGGTAAAGTATATCGCATGTATCGATTGTTTCTTTATTTCCTCCGATTATTACCGGGATAATATGGCTCGGACTTCCTGCTTTTTTCGCGATAGCAAGCATATTCATACGTTTTTCAAACGTATAAGGAAGCTTATTTTCAATAATCCATTTTGTAAAAGCAATATTAACAGGCGGCAAGGCTGTTGAAAATATAAATGCGCGTGCTTTGTTTGTAAGATAGTCAATAAGTATTTTACTGCCTGCTGCAAAAGCGCCTGTTGAACCTATTGCTTTGCCGAAAGTTCCGATTATTAAATCTATTTTATCCGTAATTCCTAAAGATTCTGCAACACCCAGTCCTCTTGCTCCAAAAACGCCGAAAGCGTGTGCTTCATCAAGTATTAAAATACAATTGTATTTTTCTTTTAATTCAACGAGTTTATTAATATCAGCAATGTCCCCGTCCATAGAAAATACGCTTTCTGAGACAATTATTGCATTGTTAAAATTTTTACGTTCTTTAATCAAAAGTTTTTCAAGTGCTTCCATATTTTTATGCGGGTATCTGAAAAATTTTGCGTTAGAAAGTTTCATTCCGTCAATAATACTTGCATGGTTGAGTTTGTCAGAGAAAATAACATCTCCTTTTCCTGCAATACAGCTGTTTATACCTGTATTTGCATGGTATCCGCTGTTAAAAAGCAGAGTTTTTTCTTTTTTAAACATTTTTGATATTAAATTTTCAAGTTCTTTATACACCGGCAGAGTTCCGGTAAGAAGTCTTGCTGAAGCGCTTCCGAAAGAAAATTTATCTCCTGCGAAGTTTAAGAATTCATCCGTTATTGCTTTATTGTCTGCGAAACCAAGATAATTATTGGATGAAAAATTTATTAATTTTTGTCCGTCAATATAAATGTATTTTTCGTCTTTGGACTCGTAATTTTTTATATATCTGAAATGTGAGTCATTTTTTAAAGAATTTAATATTCCAGCATAATATTCAAGCATATATGTAATTTATGATAAAAATTTATAAAAGTCTATATTATCATCCGATTGATAACCATAATTTATATTGTAATTAAACTTTACAAAATGTTACAATCTTGTTTATATCGGGTATATATAGTATATATGTATTGTTAAATGAAGTCTTTTATCAAGATGAGATAGGAGGCGGTTTGGTCTTATGAATTATAGATGTTTATTGAAAAAGCGATCAGGATTAACTATGTCGGAGGCATTGTTCACTCTGGCGATTATTGGCGTTATAGCTTCATTAACAATATTCGGACTTGTTGCAAAAATCAGTGATGCAAAGAATATGGCAGCATTGAAAAAGTTTTATACTTCAATAAGTCAGGTAACAATGTTTGTTATTCTTGACAGATCATCTCCGAATTACTGGGGATTGGATGAATACTCACAGGATTCATCTGCTCTTGCATACTCTTATTACAAGCCGTATTTTAAAATTGTGAGAGACTGTTCAAATGCAACAGGGTGCTGGCAGTATCCGACTAAATTCTTGAGCGGTAAAGTTTATTTAAAACGGGCGCAGATGTATCAATATATGTTCACTCTGGTAGACGGTATGAATGTTATAATGAATGTTTATCCAAGAGATATTGTGCGCTCCGAGTTCGGCGTAAATGTTGAAAAGGATTCGGTAGTATTTATTATAGACGTTAACGGAAATGCAATGCCGAACCAGATGGGACGTGATATATTCTCGTTTGTTCTTAACGGAAGCGAAGTAGTTCCGGGCGGCAAAGATAATACTTACAACTGTAATAAAGCCGCATCAGGTTTAACCTGTGCTGCAAGGGTAATTGATGACGGCTGGAAAATTACATATTACTAAATTAATAAAATTCAGCTCCTTTCATCTTTCATAAAAAGACCGGTATCAAACCGGTCTTTTCTTTTAATAAGCTAATTATAAATTTATGTATTTTTGTATATAAGTCCCATATTTTCAGTATTGAAAAGTGCAGAAAAATATGTTATAATTATAAATGTGAGCATAAAATAGGAGTTATACACGGATTATGAGAAGATTTAAACACAGAGGAATGTCGTTGGATGTTCTGTTGAGAAAATTGACATCCCGCGAGGGGCGTTGTTTGGTAAACCCTGAAAATAGAGGATGTCTAAGCACCTCAATTAAGCGATTTTTCGGTTACACCTTAGCAGAGATTATAGTAGTAATGCTAATTATAGCCGTAATCGTAGCAGTAACAATTGGTGTAACGAAGCACAAATTGGATAATATAGTAACTTATACATATTATTCTGCCTATTCCACATTGCGAACAGCAACCGCACAAATTTTAGCTGATTATGATCCAACGGATGAGCGTTATCAGGCAAAAGCAGAAGAACCGACTTTGCTTGCGAAGGTTCAGACATTTTTTGAGTCTAATTTTGGTATTTTAGCTGCAAATGCATATAATGCTGCAGTAGATTTGCCTGGAACTGATTCTGGTTTAGAGGTTACACCTAATAACCCTGGGGTGGGGTCGCACTCAGCATGTTGTAGGACAGGACTGTTTTTTTATTTAAAGGCTGCTGGTACTATTAATTCTTCAAATTTTCAATGTCCCAGTGGGCATACACGCGGAACTATGTCTAATAATGCTGACTGCAAGAGGCTGGGGCTTTGCTGTATACCTCCTACAGCCCTACCGGGTGGCTCAGGAAGCAGTGGCAGCGGCGGCAGTTGTACTTGTTGCCCTCAAGGGGGAACACCATCAGCCTCTCCTGTTTGTCCAGGCGGTAGATCTTATAAAGCTAATAATTGTACGAGTTATGGTGGAGTACGTTCATGTTTAGCCTATTGTTGTACAAAAGATCCTGTAACCTTGACCCAGTGTCCTTCAGGAACCACTGATGGAGGTAGTTTTTTAGCAAACTGTAAAGATGGTGATTCAAATGCTTTTTATATAGATGCTCCAGAGTTTACGGCAAATCCATTTGGCCCGGTAGGTCAAAAGTTGTGTTGCTGTCCAGATGGTCAAGAATGGGATGGAGAAACTTGTAAAACTCCGGAACCGGAGCTGAAGGAGTGTACCGGACCAAAACCGGAGACAGCTTGTCCAGTACACTGTAATAAAACTACAGGAGAGTGGGTTACATTAGGCATAGCATGTCGACCAGGAGCAGGGCTAATTTTTAATAAAGCAACTTGTAAATGTGAGTGTCCTTCGGGGTCAACGCTTAAAGATGGCAAATGTGTAGCTAATGACGAACCTGAAACTCCTGATTGTATTGGCGGCAAGATCTGGAACGGCAGTTCCTGTGTTTGTCCGGAAGGTCAGATTGATCAGGGCGGTACCTGCGTAGACGATCCGTCAGATGACTGTACAGGTGGTCAGGTTTGGAACGGCAGCAGTTGTGAATGTCCCAGCGGCCAGATTTGGG
>URXH01000111.1 GCA_900551675.1 uncultured bacterium | reverse complement strand
GTATAGCAAGGGGTTCAGGCAAACATATTTACATTTTCAATAATATATGCAACAATAGTGATATGACATATCACAATAAAAGATCAGGTTTTACTCTCGCCGAAGTTTTGATTACCTTAGGAATTATCAGCGTTGTTGCTGCTATGACTATGCCCTCGTTAATTACAAATTATAAATATAAAGTTTTAGAAAATCAGTTAAAAGCTGCTTATTCAGATCTCAATCAGGCTGCTAAAATGTTTCAGGTGCATAATGACATGTCGGTTAGCGAATACGCGGCAAGTGAAGGTTCAATAAAGGCACAAAAAGAATTTTCAAAAGAATTCAATTCTGTATTAAAAAACTCTGATAAGGCATACGGCTCAACGGATTCCGATGGAAACATACTCTCAGGCAGTGCATACGAATGGAAAGATATCACTGGAGAAAAAAGTCACGGACCCAGCTGCGATTTCAGCGGATATTTCTGGGACACTCAGGGAAGAGTTATAGGCTTTGACAACTCCCCGAATTTAGGTGAAAACGGACCTAAAGTATGTATTGACATAAACGGGCAAAAAGCTCCTAACAGATACGGACTTGATTATTTTGTTTTTATGTTCACTACTGACGGTTATGTTATTCCATGGGGACAGGAGCATAAAGATAATCCAAACTGCACAAATTATTATGCAAATTGTACAGTTCCAAAAGAAAGTTATTGTGAATATAAATCAAATCAAACAGCTCAAATAACCTGTTCTAACTACGCTATTGCAAATCAGCACCCGAAAGACTCAGACAAAAACTACTGGCACGATTTTGTAAGAGGAAGATAAAATTATACTAAAAATTCAGACAGTTTTTTGAAAAAGACACGTGAAGAGTCCATAACAGAATTTATAGAATTCTGACCGATAACCCTCCATTTTTCAACATTGTCTTTTGACGGCATTTCAGAATTCTTTGTATCATTAACAACACTCATAAATATATCGTCAAAACTCTGTGTTTTAAATTGAACAGGAGATTTAACACTTTTTGCAATAAATTCATCTTCATGCCTGTATACAAAATTTTCGAAAGCTCTATGAACTCTCATCTCTTTCCATTTATCAATAAAATTTCCGCGTTTAACATGCAGACCTGAACTCATATCATCAAGAAAATGTTTAGCTCTGCCGGCCTGCTCAGCCATATCTTCAAACCGCCCGAGTTCGTGCTTCTTAAACATCAAATCAATATGTTTATTAAACTTTGAACGTGCATTATGGCACCAGTCAAAGTCCAGAAAGCTGGAACGCGGCTTAAAATAACTTTCAAACGGATAATAAAAGTGCGAATTTGATTTTATGCCCAATTCGTCAAAATCAGGACTTTGTACAGCCTGTCTGATAACCGGAAGATATTTTTCAAGTTTAGGAAACTCATTTTTAATTACTGTTTCAGCAATTTTTCTGTGAGTATTATAATTAAATCCGAAATTTATATTGTTTTGAGCTTTCTGCACTTTCATACAAATAATTTTATACAAAAGTACTTTTATTAAAAGATATACTTTAAGATATATTAAGTTAAAAAGCAATTTTTTATATGAAAATGTTTTTTTATTAATAAAGAAGGCTGGTTATGATAGAAGGAATTTATTTACAAAACAATATAAAAACAGGATTTGCAAATCACGCGGAAAAACAAAATCAAAAACAGTTTATCAACATCCGCAATATAAAGAGATAAGCAAACACGCAAATCAGGCATTCATTGCCTATGCCTACCCGATTATAAATAAATCGGAAGTTCCGCAGACATCTATGGATTCTCTCATAAAAAAATTAAAAGCACAGGGGAAAAAAGAAGGTAAAGATTTTATAATTGAAAATTACGGAAAAAATATAAATCTGACGATAAATAATGAGTATAACAAACCAGCTTATGTTTTACATTACGACAATGGTAATTTAAGCTATTGGAATGAAATTGAGATTAATAAATATCACAAAGGCAAGCTAAGCAGACAGATAGCGAAACATTCTGATAACAGTACTTTTTTATATACAGACTATTATGATTGCAAAGAAATTCCGCAGAATTCATTTACTAAAGAAGGTTTAACTTATAACACAACGCCTGAAGGTTATATCGAATATCTAAAACAAAATAAAATAGATTACAAAATAAGCTCGGATAAAAAAATTCGTCTGTTATGATCTATGAGTTTAATAAAGACAATAAGAAAACACAAACTACACATTTTTGTAAACATGGTGTTTCCAGGACTGAACTCAATTCAAATGAAGAAGAGGTAAAACATATAGATTTAAGAAAAGAAAAAACAGAAGTTACAAACTATCTCGATACAAGCGAAATAAAAAGCCCTCTTAAATGAGGGCATTTTATTTTTATGCTTTTTTGAAAACAATTTCATCGTTATCGACATCAATTATGACCTTGTCTCCGCGCAGAAATTTTTGTGAAAGAATCTGTTTTGACAGAGGATTTTCAATTAACTGACGGATTACACGTTTGAGAGGTCTTGCCCCGTATACAGGGTTAAAACCGCGCGTTGCAAGAAATTCTTTAGCATCATCAGTTATTTCAAAATCAATTTCCTGATCTTTCAACAATTTTCTTAAATAATCCATTTGAATATCCACAATTTTTGTTAAATCCTGCATATTCAATGCTCTAAAGAAGATTGTTTCATCAATTCTGTTCAAAAATTCCGGCTTAAACCTGCTTCTTAAAACCTCAAGAACTTTTTCTTTCGTATCTTCAAAGTTTTGCTGAGAGCCTATAGAATTCAATGTATTTTCAAGAATTATATCACTTCCGATATTTGAAGTCATTATTATCAATGTATTTTTGAAATCAACTGTCCTTCCTTTTGAATCCGTCAAACGTCCGTCATCGAAAATTTGAAGCATAATGTTGAAAACATCAGGATGAGCCTTTTCTATTTCATCAAACAGTACAACAGAATAAGGTTTGCGTCTGACAGCTTCCGTTAACTGACCGCCTTCATCATAGCCGACATATCCCGGAGGAGCGCCGACTAACCTTGAAACATTATGTTTTTCCATATATTCCGACATATCAATACGAATAAGTGCATCTTCATCGTTGAACATAAATTCGGCAAGCGATTTTGCAAGTTCAGTCTTACCGACACCTGTCGGGCCTAAGAATAAAAAGGTGCCGATCGGACGTTTCGGATCTTTCAATCCTGAACGCGCACGGCGGATTGCATCGGCAACAGTATCAACAGCTTCTTCCTGACCTACAAGACGCTTATGAAGAATTTCTTCCATATTAAGAAGCTTTTGCTTTTCGCTTTCAACAAGTTTATTAACAGGGATACCTGTCCACTTGCTTACGACATTTGCGATATCCTCATCATCTATTTCTTCTTTCAAAAGTTTATTATCGGCTTTTTCTTTATTCTGAACAGCTTTTAACTGCTTTTCAAGTTCAAGCAGTTTTCCATACTTTAACTCCGCAGCTGTTTGCAAATCAGTATTACGTTCAGCTTCTTCTATTTTATTTTTAACTTTTTCGATTTCTTCTTTGATGCCTGCCTCACCGGTTATTGAAGCTTTTTCCTGCTCCCACTGGGCTTTTAATTTACCGATTTTACCCTCCAATTCATCTATCTGTTTTGTCAAATCAGCAACTTTAGTTTTTGCATCTTCATCATCTTCTTTTTTGAGGGCTTCACGTTCAATTTCCAGCTGAATTTTCTGACGCATCATCTTATCAATTTCTTCAGGCATTGAATCAATTTCAATACGCAAAGATGAAGCTGCTTCATCTATTAAGTCAATTGCTTTATCCGGGAGAAACCTGTCAGTTATATATCTGTCAGATAATTTTGCAGCCGCAATCAAAGCACTGTCAAGTATTCTAATCCCATGGTGAACTTCATATTTTTCTTTCAAACCTCTGAGTATAGAAATTGTATCTTCAACTGACGGTTCACCAACCATAACGGGCTGAAATCGTCTTTCTAAAGCAGGGTCTTTTTCAATATATTTACGGTACTCATTAATTGTTGTTGCGCCGATTGTTCTCAATATGCCTCTTGCAAGCATAGGTTTCAAAAGGTTGCCTGCATCCATTGAGCCTTCAGTAGCACCGGCACCGACTACCGTATGGAGTTCATCAATAAACATTACAATCTCGCCGTTTGAATCTTCAACTTCTTTTAAGACAGCTTTCAAACGTTCCTCAAATTCGCCTCTGAATTTTGCACCCGCAACTAATGCGCCCATATCAAGAGAAACAAGTTTGACATCTTTCAAACTTTCGGGCACATCCCCCCTTACGATACGCTGTGCAAGACCTTCAACAATAGCGGTTTTACCAACACCAGGCTCACCGATTAAAACAGGGTTGTTTTTTGTTCGTCTGTTCAAAACCTGAATAATTCTTCTGACCTCTTCATCTCGGCCGATTACAGGATCTAATTTTCCTTTTCTAGCAAGAGCCGTTAAGTCAGTTGAATATTTTTCAAGTGCTTTCATATTTTCTTCAGCATTTTTATTATCCACTTTTTTATTACCTCTTATTTTTTTCATTACATTTAAAACTTTATTTGTGTCCACATTGTAATTTCTCAATAATAATTGAATAGGACTATTATCAAGTTTAGTCATAGCAAGAAGAATTGCTTCCGCGCTTATAAATTCATCCTTAAATTCCTCTGCCTGCTGCCCTGCAAGATCCAGCAGTCTGTATGTCTGCGTTGACAAAAATACCTGTCCCGAAGGCGGACCGGAAATAGTGGGAAAAGAATTTACAACAGAAACAATTTTATTTATAAATCCCTGCTCCAATAGCTTTAATTCGGTTAAATAATCTTTTATCGCTCCGTTATCTTTAATCATGGCAAGCATTATATGCTCCGGCTGCATCTCTGAATTTCTGTGTTCCTGCATAATTGCTCCTGCAGAATTTAACAGCTCCTGAGAATAATTAGTAAACTTCTCAAAATTTGGCATACACGTCAACTCCTTTTACAAAAACTCTTATAATTATATTTTAACGTTAAATTGTAAAAAGTCATAGAAATTAATGTTTAATTAATTATTTATATTGACAAAACACGCAAAATCAGAAATAATAAATATATAGATTTTTTTAATTTTTTAGGAGGCA
>URXH01000110.1 GCA_900551675.1 uncultured bacterium | reverse complement strand
TATACTGATATTTTTGTCTTTTTTTATTTTTATGTCTGCCAAAACGGATAAAGATAAAAAATCAGGTGCAGGATTTTTTCTTATTCAGCTTTTGTTAAATTTTAGCTGGAGTCCTGTATTTTTCTATCTTCATAACATTCCGCTAAGTCTTATCATAATAATCTTGCTTCTGGTATTTTTGATTTTGACAATTATTTCATTTTATAAAATTTCAAAAGTATCAGCATACTTGTTAATTCCGTATCTAATCTGGATATGCTTTGCAGCATATTTGAATTTGGGGATTATGGTGCTAAATTAAATCTAACAAAAATATTTATCTATAATCTTTTAGTCAAAAGTTAACAATTCCGGGAGTGTCATATTCAAGCCATCAGCAATTTTTTGCAAAACAACTAAACCAGGGGTACGTTCACAACGCTCAATTCTACCAATATAAGTTCTGTCAATTCCGCATAAAAAAGCTAATTCTTCTTGAGAAAGACCTTTGTTTTTCCGTATTAAATTCAGCTTTTTAGCAAATCTTTCTTGTACATTACTTGACATACAAAATAATGTATGCAATTATGTGCCTATAGTCGACCGCCAGATGGCACATAATACAAAAACTTTTTATTACCAATATTATTATTTAATCTTCTTCAAAGACGAAATAAAGTTATTATGTTCAACATCACCGTCAACTTTTGTTAAAAATATCTGACAGTCTTTTTCATCAGCGTCTATCGGCGGAAGCTGCGATATTTCCGCTGCATAATAATTACTGTCATTACTGCTGCTCAAAGGCATTCTGTTTGCAAGACTGTTAAGTGATATATTTCTTAAAAATCCGCCGAACCCTTTGTTTCTGTTGCTGAATTTTGTGTAAATTCTCAAAGTTGCATCTCTTGTTTCAAGATCATAGCGCCCTACGATAAAAGAACTCAGCTGTGGTGCTGATGATTTTATCATCATATTTTCAATCACATTATTTTTAATCCGTATATCACCGTTAATCTTATCAAAATTTCCCTCAGGAATATTAACAAGATCAGAGAATGTTGAGGGGCTGATCATTACAAGCGGATTTCTGAATAATGCGGCAAATTTTAAAATATATTCAACAAGCCCGACTTTTTGAATTGTACCGTCTTTCACCACGAATTTAATCGAACCGTTAAGTTTTAACGAATCATCAGTATTTAAAGAAATAAGTCCGCTGGCTTTGCCGGTTATTTCTTTTTTCAAAGCAAGAATAGTCGTTGCCATTAAATCTGAATTTACATCTTTAATCCCGAGAATAACATTATATTTATGTTTTTTCAAATCACAGTTAATTTTCGCTGAAGAATGACCCTCTGCAATCGCAAACCTGTTTGAATACATATTTAAAATGCTGTTTTTATCAAGTGAAAGCGTTGCTTTTACATCCTCAAATTTTATATCTTTATAAGCCCCTTTCAAAATATGGAGCACGCAGTTTTCAACAACAAAATTACCGATATCAAATGTCGGAGTGTTGTCATCATCGTCAACTGCTTCTCCTGAAGCTTTCACATCAAACTTATCGGATTTTACAGCCTCGGAATTCTGATTATTTGCAGATGCAATAAATTTTTCAACATCCACGTCATCAACAGTTAAATTAACATCTTTTACAACAACAGGAAATTTAATTTCATTAATAAGGCTTCCGTCAAAATTGTAAGCTGAACGTCTGTATCTGCCTTCAGCCGCGAGGTTTAAAAGACCGTTTGAAGTATTCATTTCACCGTGCTTCAAATAAACTCGCTGGGAAGGTATTCTAACATCATCCATTGTAAGTCTGCCGTTTAATACAGGATATTTCCCCGTATTTACAAATTCCATATTACCTGCTATTTTTCCGTTTTTAAAGAGCTTTTGACCGATTAAAACATTCAAAAATTCGCTCGGAAGAGGATTAGGAATTTCAAACCCCATATTTTGTACTGTCGGAACAGGCGTTGAAACATCTATTTTTCCTGCAACACTTACAACAGGTTTTGCATTTTTCTTCTGTTCGATTGAAAAACTGTCAGGAACAATATAATAATCAACTGATTTGATATCAAATATATTCCCTTCAAAATGCATATCAGCATTCAAACCTCTGATAAATTTATTCGGCGTTAAAGACGCACCGTCTATCAAAAGGTCTTGCCCCGGTTTAAGTCCGAAAAGCCATTTTAGATCAATTTTGTTATTTATCGATTTGATATCAAGTCTTGTTTTTGTCGAGCCGCCTGTAAGGGTAATCGGAATCCCGACCATATTAGAAAACTGATTTTGAGCGAAATCATTAGTAACAACAGCACGAGCAATCAAATTAGTATCAATGGTTTTCAGGTAATCTTTAACGGTACCTTCCATTTCAATGCTGTTTTCTTTTTTATTGTTGTAATAACCTTTGAAATCTTTAACAACTATATCTTTTTTGCCCATAACAATCTGCCCTTTTTCGAGCATCAGAGGAATATTGTCAACAGGTATAAGTTTGCAGGAAATTTTATTAAGGTTTACAACACCGTTCAAATCGTTTTTTGTAAGTTTGATATTAAAATTAAAATCGCCCTTCAAATCCTTGAAAAATGCTAAAGGCTCATTTAAATTATTTTCAATTATCTGCGAATTTATAAGTTCTAATACATCCCCTACAAGAATTTTATCCGTAAAAATTTCAAGATAAGAATTTTTCTTTCTTGCTGCAAATGCATTAAAATAAATCTTTGATTTATTAACTGTCAGCATACACTTATCAATATGCAGAGCCTTATCTTTGATATAGACGGAATTTCGGTCTGCTATATTGATATACATGCTCTTTCCGGCTTTTTTGATATCTGATGTAATATTAAAACGTATATATCTCATAGCTTTTTGAGTGTTATCAATTTCAATATCATCAGCTTTTAGAGAAATATAAGTTTCGGGTTCAACTTTATAAAGAAACAACGATTTTTTTATGTAAAGCAGTGAATCAAAAAAGTCAAAATTCCACTCGCTTTTTTCTTTTTCTTTTTGTTCTTTCTGCTTCGGAGCAAGGGCCATAAGATTATTTATATCTGCAAAAATATAATCAGCACCCAATTTTTTTACAATAATATTTTTATCAAAAATTTCCTTAAATGAAATTTCCGTATCAAAATTTTCAACCGCCAAAAGGCTTGCCCCTTTGTTTGCCAGAGTTAACTCATCAACTTTAAAAGCGATGTCAGGCTTAAAAGAGGTTTTTAAAACAGGATTTTTAATATCCAGTCTCAAACCTGCCATATCATATAGAGTTTTTTCAACAAAATTTATTACATGCTCATTTGAAACTGCAGCAGGCAAAATTTTCAAATAAATAACAAACGGGGCCGCAGCGAGTATAACAACGGCTGCAGCAACAGATATTCCAATCTTTGTTTTTTTATCTAAATTCATCTTAATCATCCTAAATATATAATAGCATAAATTATTTTATGCTATTATATATTTATGAAGAAAATTTTTATACTGTCAGCAATAATTTTATTATTAAACGGATATTCTTTTGCAGAAGAACCGGCACAGGAGCCTATAAAAGCTTCCGTATCAATGTCTGATTTAACAGTATTCAGCAATGAAAAAAATCTTTTCGGGCTGCAGGATAAATCAGGAAATATAATTGTGGAACCGCAGTATAAAAAGCTGATAAGACTCGGAGATTCTTCATGGATTGTTCTGAAAAAAACAAAATACGGTCTTATAGATAACAACGGCAACTATCTTATTGAGCCTAAATACAGACACGTTGACAGAATTTTAGGCAAATACCTCAAAATCGGCAACAGCAATAATTTTGCAATTTATAATGAAAAAGGTGAAATAATTATACCGCCTGAATACTCTTCCATTGACATACTTTTCGGCGGAATGTTTCTTACGAAAAAGAACTACAAATACGGTGTCTGCGACAGAAACGGAAATGTAATTCTTGATAATATTTTTGATGATATTTATATGCCAAAACCCAATATTATGCGCATTCAATATAACGGCCAGTGGTATGAAATAGAACAAATCGCAGGCGGAGAACTCCAGCTTCCCGATGACGTAAAAAATATTAAAGGTGATGACAACTTTAAAGTAACTGAATTTATTACAAATCCTGTTACAGCTTCAGGTTATTCTGCTGTTACTTTCACTGATTACTTTTTAAAAGTTTTCTCTTCAATTTCCCCCGCGCACGAAGCAACTATTGATGAACTTATGCTTTCTCAAGGGGCAGATACGGTAAATATCTTTATAAAATTTACATGGCTTCCCAAATATCCGTTTACGTTTGCTAAAAACTATTATCACAACATCAGAACCCCGAACAACGGTCCTCTAAGCGATATTAAAAACGAGCTTAAACAAAAAATGTGAAGCGTGCCGCTTCACCCGACATCAGGTATTGCATAAACTTGTCAAATCATTTTAATAGAAGGCAGCTGTTCAATCGACTTCAATAAACTCTGGTACGTCATCCTGAACTTGTTTCAGGATCTCTTGCAAACAACAAGGTGGGAACACTTCGTTTATCCCACCCTACACCTGAATACTCCCTCTCCTATGGGAGAGTGCTGGGGTGAGGGCTGATTTTTGTCCTCTCTTCTCATTGGGGAGAGAGTTAGGGAGAGGGTCTACTCTCTTATATGATCAAGCGCCATCTCAAGCACTACCTTTACATGATCATCAGCCAGCGAATAATAAACATTTTTCCCTCGTTTTTCGGCCTTTACAAGTTTTGCCGTTCTCAAGATTTTTAACTGATGAGAAACTGCCGATTTTGTCATATCAAGAAGCACCGCAAGATCATTAACGCACATCTCTGCTTCCTCTAAAGCCCACAAAAGACGTATTCTTGTGCTATCGCCCATAACCTTAAAAAAATCCGATAAGTCATACAAAACACGCAAATCCGGCATATCAGGCATAACTTTTTCAACTATTTCAGGATTAATCGCTTCACAGTCTGTCTTTTTAATTTCCATAACTTTATTATAGTTTAACAATTGTTCAATTGTCAAATTTTTGTAACAAAAATATTTTATACACTTGACAATTGAATAGTTATTCAATTATAATACTAATAGATAGTTGAATATTCATTCAATCGTTAAGGAGATTATAATATGTGCGAACATCACCATCATCACGAACACTCAAAAGAAAATGACAAATTGCATTTGGTAAAAATTATACTTGCACTGATTTTATTTATTCTTGCTATTGCAGTAATGCCGGCAGGAATTGCAAAAGTCATAATATTTCTTACAGCATACATAATTGCAGGCGGTGGCGTTTTTTTTTTAATTATTTATAAGATATTT
>URXH01000109.1 GCA_900551675.1 uncultured bacterium | reverse complement strand
AACGTATGTTCTATGTGTAAAATATCATATATGTTACTACTATGCAAGGATTTTTTATAGAAAAAATGGATTAATTAAAAATAAATTCGTTTCTTTGTATTACTTTAGTTAACTATTAGTAATTCATTATCCACGCATTTTCTGCTAATGTCTGGGCACAACCTTTGCCGGTAGTAGAGGTTGTACATCCGCTTTTTTCATTATCGCATGTATGACCACCACTTGAACAGTAAAGAACTTCTCCTGCAGAATTTACATAAACTTCAAACATGTCTCTTCCGCCTATATTAGGGCCATCTATTCCATTGACATCTATATTAACTGTTATAATATTAGTTGCATTTTTAGTTATGCATATAGCTGCAGAGTTGGCTAATACATAAGATTTTCCTGCACATTTAAACGCTGCTGCATTTCCGCTGCCTATTGGTAAATAGTTTTCTGATGCAAAGCAGCCTGAAGTTTCTGCTGCACAGGTTTTCACATATTTTAATCTATTCGTTACAAATTTATCAAGGTCGCTGTAATATGATGTTGCAGAAAATTTTGCTTTTCCTTCTTCTGTAATATACATATCAATTGCATTTGAAATATCATTAATTACTTTTCTAAGTTGAACAACCTGAGTTTTTTTCTGGTAGCTGTTCAATAATGTAGGGACTGTCAACGCAGAGATAACACCTATAATACTTAGAGTTATCAATACTTCAGTTAATGTAAATGCCAGTAATTTTTTCATTATAAAATCCCTTTCATTTTTTTAATAATTAAATTCCCAATTATCATTAAGTATTTTGGAGAAACATCCTTTACCGACAGAAGATGAAAGACAGTTATCATTGAATAATTCTTCTCTTTCTGTTTCAAGTGTCGTTAAATCTGCTCCAGCAGGGTCAATTTCGTCAATTGTAAAATCTTCATAAATATTAAATGTAAACATATCCCTGCCTCCAATATTTGGAGCTTCTATACCGTTTACGTCAATATAAACTACAGCCGGATTTTTTACTTCTTTAGTTGATGTTGCGCCTGTGTCATCTGTAACTTCTTCCTCTTTAATTTCTGCCGGAATAATACATATTGCGGCACCGCTGGCAACTGTTACCGAATATCCGCTGCAAGCAAAATCAGTATCGGTAGATGTATTTAACGCCCTGTATTTGGCGGCAAAGCATGGCTGTGTATCAGTTGAACAGTCGTCTGTTATTTTATAATAGTTTCTTAAAAACGAACCTGCAGTATATGTAACTGTTTGATTATTTTTTTTGTTTAAAATTGAGCCGTACAGACCTTTTTGATAATTTTCGGTTTTTAGAGTAAGAAGCATTTCTTGTAGTTCAATATAGTTTTTTTGCAGTTGAGTTACAAGTACTTTTTCATTATAATTTGTAATTACACCTGGTATTGTTATTGCCGCAATGACACCAACAATTGCAACTGCAATCAATATTTCTGCAAGTGAAAATCCCCAAAAAAATTTTTTATTCATATAATCTCGTCTGCTTTCTTATTTCTTATTTTATTATAACGTGTTTTTGGCAAAATGTCAATTGCAGAGGAGTTAAACTTCAATAAAAAGGCGGCGGCCTACGATGTTTTGTCTGCCGTTATAATAACCTGCAAAATACCCGCCTCTGACGGGATTATTTTTTGCATAATTGTTAAGATTGTTCCCTTTATAATTAACAAACGGATTATTACTGTACGGATCGGAATTTCTTACAGGTACAGTTACCTGTGTAGTTTGCGGAATAAACATCTGTGATAATAAATTTACAATACCTGCCATTTATGCTACCTCACTATAAAATTAAAATTAATAATGTTTTTTATTTTGTCATTATTATAGCATAAATTTATCTGAATTCTTAAAAAAACTTAATAAAATCGTGTGTTTGAATTAGAATTTTTTGTTATATAATACCTATTATGAATAGAAGGAAAAAAGTTCTAATTATAGGCTGTTCTGCAAAAGAATACTCTCTTGTAAAAAAAATTAAGAATTATGATTGCGATATTTATGCTGCTCCGGGCAATTTCGCAATACAGGAGCTTGTTCAAATTGTTGATATAAGAGAAGATAATGTTCAGGAACTTCTCGAATTTGTGCTTGAAAACGGCATTGACTTAACAATTGCCTCATCAGAAGTAGCAATAAAAAATGATATAGCCGGACTTTTTCAGGCAAACGGACAAATGATATTTGCACCATCGGCGCAGAGTTCTTCTTTTGCATTAAGCAGATCTGCAGGTAAGAGATTTTTGTATAAGCTCAGAATTCCAACTCCCAAATTTGCTATTTTTGATAAATTGCAGCCAGCTGTTGATTATTTGAAAACGGCTGTAATGCCTCAGGTGATCAGAGCAGATGAAAATTCAAATTCAGCGGATCGACTTGTATGTAATACATTTATTACGTCAAAGGTTTTCGTTGAGGACTTATTTGCAAGAGACGAGAAAAAAATTGTTCTGGAAGATTATGTTTACGGACATGAGTTTACTTTTTACGCAGTTACTGACGGTTACAGTGCATTGCCTCTGGCTTCTGTTGCTAATTATAAATTTATGGAAGACGGTAACGGCGGAATTTTAACTTCCGGTATTGGGTGTTATACGCCTGATTATAAAATTTCAAAAGATCTTGAATTTGATATAATGAATAAAGTTGTTCAAAAAATTCTTCAAGCTCTGGAAAAGAAGGAAACTCCTTATCTCGGGATTTTAGGTGTTGACTGTGTTTTACAGCCTGACGGAAATTTTGTTGTGCTTGGATTTAAGCCATTTTTGTCCGATCATGATGCAGAAGCTGTTTTAAATTTGGTTGATGAAAATTTGTTAACACTTTTTGAAGCTTGTGCGATAGGCTCTTTTGCAGATGATTATGAAAATATTTCCGTTTCAAATAATTCTTCTGTTGCCTGTGTACTTTCTTCACGTTCAGAAGGCAGTATTATTAAAGGCCTTGAATTTGTCGAATCAGATATATCAAATTTTGGAATAAAAAAGAATGCATATCTTGAGTATGAAACTGTTAAAGGTAAGAATCTTGTTTTGACAAGTACGGCAAAAACGCTTTCAAGAGCGCGAAGGCAGCTTTATGAAGATATTGATATTATTGAATTTGACGGTAAAAAATACCGTAGTGATATTTGCGGGCAGGTTGAAAATTTTTAAAGCTTCATTATATATAAATATATGAAGAACTATTATTCTATTCTTGGAGTTACCCCTGACAGTACAGATGCGGAAATAAAAAGCGCATATAGGAAACTTGCGCGAAAATTTCATCCGGATCTTAACCCTTATGGCACTGAACAGTTTAAAGATATTACGGAAGCCTATGATGTTCTATCTGATTCTAAAAAGCGCATGCACTATGATACTGTAAACGGATTTTTTAAATCGTCAAAAAAAACAGAAGAAAATCAGCGTACATCACCACAGCAGGCTCAAAGCGAATATAAAAAACAATCGTCATCCCAAAATCATACAGAACCTAAGATGTCAAAAGAAGATTTTTCAAAAAAAATTAATGGTATTTTTGAAGGGTTTTCTTACTCTAAGCGGAAAAAGCAAAGGCAGCAGCCTGTGCACGGGGCAGATATTTATGAAGATATTTCTATAACAATAAAAGAGGCTGTTATAGGCTCAAAACGCATAATTAACGTTATGCATACTTCGGAATGCCCCAATTGCAGAGGAAGAAAATTTATTAATGGTTCTTTATGTCATGTTTGCAATGGCTCAGGAGAAAAAAACGAGCATAAAAAAATTACGGTCAAAATACCGAAAAATGTAAAAAACGGGACAAAATTAAGAATTAAAAATGAAGGCTCTGCTGGGAAAAACGGCGGTAAAAACGGTGATTTGTTTATTAATATCAAAATTGAACCGAATAATAAGATTGCATTTGATGGGAATAATATAATTTACAATATTCCAATTACGCCTTTTGAAGCTGTTTTAGGCGGACGTATAACAATACCTTCTTTTGACTGCGGTTTATCTCTTAAAATACCTCCCCGAACACATTCAGGACAAAAATTCCGTCTTTCAGGACAGGGCTTGAAGCAAAATGGAAAGTCAGGAGATATGATTGTCATAGTGCATATTGAAATTCCATGTTCTTTGTCGGATGATGAAATAAAGCTTTATGAAAAGCTAAAAAAGTTGTCATCACAAAATATTAGAGAGAATTTGCTAAATGAATAAGGTAAAAATTAAAGAGATTTTTGAATCAATACAGGGTGAAGGACCTTATGTCGGTTATAAACAGTTATTTGTAAGATTTTGTAACTGTAATTTAAAATGTAACTATTGCGATACAGAATTTTCTTCTGATAAAGATTTTAAAGAATATGATCCCTGCTTGCTTGCTGATAAAATTAATTCTTTTAATTTTATTCACTCGGTTTCTTTGACCGGCGGTGAACCTTTGCTGGCATCTGAATTTCTTAAAGATTGTCTGCCAAGAATTAATAAGAAAATCTATTTAGAAACAAATGCTACGCTTGCTGAAAAATTTTTAGAGGTAAAGCCTTTTATCGATATTGTTTCTGCAGATATAAAACTTGAAAGTGCAACAGGTATAAGAAATTCTTATATATTTCACGATAAATTTTTTGAAAATTGCAGAGGTGTTGAAACATTTGCTAAAATTGTTTTTAATTCAAAAATCACAGTGGATGAGATAAAAAGCTGTTGTGAACTGGGCAAAAAATATAATATTGAATTAATTTTGCAGCCTGAAATGAATGGAGACAAAATGTCTGTAACTTCTCAATTTGCTTCACAAATTCTTGATAAATTCATTCAAAAATATGAAAATGCCAGATTAATCCCGCAGGTTCATAAATTCCTTAATGTCAGGTAAGAAAGGATTTTTATTTTCATCTTTATTATTTAATGAGAATAATCTGTTATTTTTAAAAGGGTAAGTGTTGTTACTTATGTCCTCCTCCTGTTTGTTGTTGGTGCTTCCCTTTATGTAACCGTCAATTTGCTTGTCCTTTTCGCCTGTTTCAATATATTTTATAATGCCTGTTATAATATTTGAGATATCATCATTGCCTGTATTTTCTTCTTCTGTGCTCCCTCTATTGATTTCGCCAATATCCTCTGTGCCAGCATTATTTTTACTTGCCGGTTCTTATAATTTACTTGTAATCTTATTCATATCTATTTTATCTAATAATTTTGCTTTTTCTGGGTCTGAGGCGAATTTTGAAAATTTTGCATCAAGCTGTACAGCCTTTTGTATTCTTTGTGTATATGTAACGATTTCTTGCCGTTTTTGTGCTATTTCCTGTTCAAATTCTTTTACTCTTTCTTCTACTTGT
>URXH01000108.1 GCA_900551675.1 uncultured bacterium | reverse complement strand
TGCATAATAATTTATATTATGAAAAAAATAAATATAATATAGGTGGAAATGCAAATATTGTAAGCGCTTTTTATAAAGCTGAACGCGAGTATGTATGGATTTTAGCGGATAATGATGATTATTGCTGGGATAATTGGAATGAAGTTGAACAATATATTAATGATAAATCAGATGCAGTGGTCGTTGCTACTTATGAATGTCCCAAATATGATATTGCACAATTGTACAATCAGATGACATTTTTGCCTGGCGTAATTTATAAGACCTCAAATATTGACGATACAGTAATAGGGAATATGGAGTTTAATATTGCGAACTTGTTTCCGCATCTTGCACTTGCATCAAAGCTTATAAACGAAAATAAAAAAATATCTATAGTTGATAAAGCAATTGTTTTGGCAGGTGATAATCGCGATGAAAACGGGGATTATATTTATACCAGAGGTTATGATTCTTCATATGTCCATCCATTGCAGAAAGGAATGAACTGGCTGTGCGGTTATGCAAATTCATTATGGTTAATACAGGACGAAAAAATTAGAAATTATATTATTTCTCATAATCGTTTTTGTTCGGAGTTAAATTCCCCAAAATTATTTTTCTGGAATCCGAAAGATTCTGAAAGAAATGTATATAATTATTTATGCATTTTTGCTGTCCTTTCATTATGGGACAAAATTATATTTATTTTAAATGTGATTCTTTATTATTCGCTTTACAGAATTATTTTTATAAGTAAAAGAGAAGCTTTTGACCTTAAAAGAGGATTACTCGTTATACAGTATAATCTCAGGCTTTTTTACTATATCAAAACAAAATTATATAGAATAAATAAAAATATAGAAGGAGTATGTTAATGAAGGTTGTGATACTCGCAGGCGGTCTTGGCACCCGTTTATCAGAGGAAACTAAATTAATTCCCAAACCAATGGTTGCAATCGGCGGAAAACCAATATTATGGCATATTATGAAATCCTATTCATATTACGGATTTAATGAATTTATTATATTAACAGGGTATAAATCTCATATTATAAAAGATTATTTTGTTCATTATTATCAACAGTATTCGGATATAACAGTTGATATGTTAAATAATACAGTTGATATTCACAGGATTGAAACGGAGCCTTGGAAAGTTACAATGCTTTACACAGGTGCTGATACAATGACAGGCAGCCGTATAAAAAAAGCTCAGAAATATATATGTAATGAACGTTTTATGCTTACATACGGCGATGGCGTTTCCGATGTAAATATAAATGAGCTGATTAAGTATCATGAATCAAAAGGTAAATATTTAACTATGACAGCAGTACAACCTTCCGGTAAATTTGGAGCATTAAATCTTTCTTCATCTAGTGATGTTTTATCTTTTAAAGAAAAACCAAAAGGCGACGGAGCCTGGGTAAACGGCGGGTTCTTTGTCTGCGAACCGGAAATTTTTGATTATATAGACGGTTCTCATAATCAAGTCATTTTCGAACGTGAGCCTCTTGAACATCTCGCTCAGGACGGACAATTGTGCGCATATAAGCACAGCGGTTTCTGGAAGCCGATGGATACACTTAAAGATAAAATAGATTTGACTGAAATGTGGGAAAACGGTAATGCGCCATGGGCAAAATGGCTAAATAGCAAAGAGGTTTTAAATGTTTAATAATATTTATCAAGGTAAAAAAGTATTTTTGACAGGTCATACTGGTTTTAAGGGCAGCTGGTTGGCATTATGGCTGGCATCATTGGGTGCAGATGTGTGCGGATATTCCTTAGAACCTAATACCAATCCGTCAATGTTTAAAGAATTAAATATTCAAAGCAGAATATCGAAATCTGTTATAGGTAATATTTTGGATAGTGGCAAACTTGAAAAAACTATACTCGATTTCAAACCGGATATAATTTTTCATTTAGCAGCTCAGCCTCTGGTAAGGTTATCTTATTCGGAACCTTTATTAACTTATCAAACAAATGTTATCGGAACTTTAAATGTTTTGCTGGCTGCTCAAAAGTGTAAGTCAGTAAAAGTATTTGTTAATGTAACTACTGATAAATGTTATGAAAATAAGGAAATAAGCAGAGGATACCGAGAAGATGAACCTATGGGCGGATATGATATGTATTCGTCCTCAAAAGGGTGTGTAGAAATTATGTCATCCTCTTTCAGACGTTCTTTCCTTCAAGGGGAAAACGGTTATGCGATGGCTACTGCCAGAGCCGGGAATGTAATCGGCGGCGGTGATTGGGCTTTAGACAGATTGATTCCTGATTGTATCAAATACATAAATTCAGGTCAGAAGATTGAAATAAGAAACCCTGCTGCAGTAAGACCGTGGCAGCATGTTCTGGAACCTTTATCAGGTTATTTACTTTTGGGACAAAAACTTTTTGAGGATGGTAAAAAATATGCCGAAGGGTTTAATTTTGGACCTAATGAGGAAAGTGTTTTGCGGGTTGCAGAAGTCGCTCAAAAAGTTGTAAAAAATTATGGCAGAGGCGAGGTTGTTGTTCATAAAAAAGATAATCTTCATGAAGCTAATCTTCTTATGCTTAATATCGAAAAAGCCGAAAAGGTTTTAGGCTGGACGCCGGCTTATACTGCGGATACCGCGATTGCTGCAACTGTTGAATGGTATAAACATTTTTATACAAAAGATAAAGATATGTATGAATTTACATTAAACCAGATAAAAGAATATGAGGAGAGTATAAAATGGAACAGGAATTACGTCCTAAATTAAAAGAAATAAAGCAGACAATGTTAAAAATGGTGCATAACGCAAATGTATCGCATATAGGTGCGGCATTAAGCGTTGTCGATATTCTTTATAGTTTGTATTTTAATGTCGCTGATATTTCTGATAAAAATATTACTAATAATGACAGAGATATAGTAGTTTTATCAAAGGGACATTCAAGTGCTGCACTGTATTCTGTTTTGTATCACAGGGGATTGCTTGAAAAATCTATGATAGATAATTACTCATTAGATGACGGTAGTCTGCCGTGTCATATTGATAAAGAAAAATCTCCTTATTTTGAAGTTTCAACAGGTTCACTAGGGCATGGAGCGTCTATTGCTGTTGGTATGGCGCTGGCTAAAAAAATGGATAAATTATCAGGGCATGTATATGTAGTCTGTGGTGATGGAGAATGTAACGAAGGTTCATTATGGGAGGCAGTTATGTTTGCAGCTTCTCATAACATGAATAATTTAACTATTATTATAGATTTTAACGGTTTTCAAGCTTTTGGAGCTACAAATTCAGTGATAAATCAATCTAATCTTGCCGAACGTTTTAAAATATTCGGTTTCGATTCAATGGATATTGACGGTCATAATTTTGACCAGATAGAAAAAGCATTGAGATATAGAAGTGATAAACCTGTGGCTATAGTTGCGCATACAATAAAGGGTAAAGGTGTATCATTTATGGAGAATAGGCTTGAATGGCATTATAAATCTCCAAATAATGAGCAGTTGGCACTTGCTTTAGCCGAAATCGAGGAGAAATATTGATGAGAAGAGTTTTTATAAATACCTTAATTGATTTAGCAAGAAAAGATAAAGACATTGTTCTAATTACTCCTGATATGGGGTTTTCTGTATTAGAACCGTTTTTTGAAGAGTTTCCTGAACGCTCTATAAATTGCGGTATTGCAGAACAAAACGCGGTGTCAATTGCCTGCGGATTGGCATTAATGGGTAAAAAGCCTTATGTATACACAATAATACCTTTTTTAACAGGCAGAGCATACGAACAGGTAAGATTAGAAGTTGCATATATGAATACTAATGTAAAATTAATAGGTATAGGCGCCGGTTTTACTTACGGTACTGCAGGGGCTACCCATCATGCTATAGAAGATATTTCTTTAATGCGCAGTCTTCCTAATATGACTGTATGCTGTCCGGGAGATAACAATGAGGCTGAACAAATTGTGCGTCAATCAGTTAACAGCAATAAACCTATGTACATAAGAATCGGGCGTCATAACAGGGGTATTTTTGATAATAATAAAATTGAAATCGGGAAAGCTTCTGTGATAAAAGATGGGAAAGATATTGCAGTGATTTCCACAAGCAATATGCTTCCGGATGCTTCTGATTATTGCAGGAAGCTTGAGGCGGAAGGGCGTAATCCTTATTTTATAAGTATGCATACTGTTAAACCGATTGATAAAGATATAATTGTAAAATTAGTAAATGACGACGTTGAAATTCATACTCTTGAAGAACACAGTATAATCGGAGGACTCGGCAGTGCTGTCGCCGAAGTCATTGCAGAAAGCGGAAAGGGAATTAAATTCAAAAGAATAGGTATTCCCGATACTTTCTCGCATTATATAGGCAGCCAGAAATTTATTAAAAAACAATTTGGATTATATTTTGGAGAAGAGGGGTAAATGCAGAAGTGAAGAATATATTATTAACAGGATCGGGCGGATTTATCGGCTCACATATTAAAACAGTTCTATCGGAAAAATTTAATCTTTTTGCACCGAGAAGTTTTCAGTTAAATTTACTTGATAAAGAGGCTGTAAAAAAGTATGTAGAAGATAATAGTATAGAATATATCATTCATTCGGCTTCATGCGGTGTCAGAATTACTCCTGATGCAACTGTTGATGATGTTGCAAAACCTAATATTGAAATGTTTACAAATCTTGCTGGTTTAACCTCAAAAGATCGTCCGATGATTACAATAGGATCAGGAGCAGAATATGATAAGAGCCGTCCGCTTTGTGAAATAAAGGAAAGCGAGTTCGGGAAATCTATTCCTAAAGATCCTTACGGGTATTCAAAATATCTTATTTCTAAAATGATTGAAGAAACAGACAATATTTTAAATCTTCGTTTGTTTGGAATTTATGGCTTCGGTGAAGATAAATCCCGTGTTACATCGTGCATTGTAAATGATAATCTTAATCAAAAGCCGATAAGATTAAATCAAAATGTGAGATTTCATTTTATATGGGTTGAGGATTTTTGTAAAATTGTCAAATATTTTATTGAAAATAAGACTAATGAAAAGTTTTTAAATGTTACTCCTTCTGATAGTATCGAAATTGTAGATTTAGCTGATATTGTAAATAATTTTTCCGGCTATAAGTCTGAAATAATAATTAAAGAACCGGGTTTAAACAGGGAGTATACAGGTGATAATACAAAATTATTAAGTATTATAAAAGATTTTAAATTTACTTCGTACCAGGAAGGTATGAAAAAATTATATGAAGAAAATAAGGCGGTGTATTGTGGAGTATAAAAATTTAGATGTATTTGTTTTAACTTATAATCGTGCTGAATATTTGCGAGTTATGCTTGAAAGCCTTTGTACACAAACCGCAAAAGGTTTTAATATAA
>URXH01000107.1 GCA_900551675.1 uncultured bacterium | reverse complement strand
ACATCAGATTGCTTATTCAAAGAAATAATATTAGGTCCATAAAGACAGTTATTATACTCTTTGGCCAGGCTATGATAGCAATCATAAACAATAGTCCCATAATTAAGATACTCTAACTGATCATACACCAATGATGGAAGTCCTTTACAACCATCAAAAATTATTCTATATCCCCTATCATTTGCCTTTTTTCCTAATAAAACAGCGGCTTCCTTATACTTTTCAGTTATATTTTGATTAGTGGAGCCTCCTACAAATAACTCTATTTTTTTGTACATGAAATCACCTTTTAATAGTTGGTATTGTATCACGATTTAAGTAAATGTCAATTTTTAATATGGTCGGAAAGACAGGATTTGAACCTGCAGTCTCTACGTCCCGAACGTAGCGCTCTACCAAATTAAGCTACTTTCCGGTAAATGGCGCTCACGAAAAGATTTGAACTTTTGACCTTCACCTTCGGAGGGTGACGCTCTATCCAGCCTGAGCTACGTGAGCAAAAAAGCTTTTATTTAAGCTTTATATCAATTCCTATTGGACAGTGGTCACTTCCCATAACGTAACTATATATAACTGGATTTGACACTTTATCAATAATACTTTTTGACACTAAAAAGTAATCTATTCTCCATCCAACGTTGTTTTCTCTTGCTCTTCTCATGTAACTCCACCAAGAAAAAGCATCGCATTTATCTGGATTGAAATATCTATATGTATCAATAAAACCACTATCTAATAACTTTGTAAATTTATCTCTTTCTTCATAAGTAAACCCAGCATTTCCTATGTTAGATTTCGCATTTTTTATATCTTTTTCGGTATGTGCAACATTAAAATCTCCACATATAACAACAGGCTTTTTTTCTTCTAATTTTTTTAAATAAACCAAAAGGTCTTCTTCCCATTTCATACGATAATCTAATCTTGATAAATCTCTTTTTACGTTTGGAACGTATTGATTAACTAAATAATAATCTTCAAATTCCAAGGTAATTACCCTTCCTTCGTGGTCGTGCTTATCTACCCCTATTCCATAAGTTACGCAAATGGGTTCGTTTATCGTGTATATAAGAGTGCCAGAATATCCTTTTTTATCTGCCGGATTTATGTAACAGTAAAAATCTTTTGGTTCAAAATCTATTTGGTCTTTTTCTGCTTTAACCTCTTGAAGACAATACACGTCAGCATCACATGTGTAGAAAAAGTCTTCAAATCCTTTTTTTAAGCAAGCTCTAAAACCTGCAACATTCCAAGATACTAGTTTCATAATTATTTTCCTTTCATTATGATTATATCACGAAAAAATAACATTTTTTATTCATTATTTCAAAATACGAGTTTTATCGACAGATGTTTTGTGTATTATAGCAGGCAAAAAAGAAAGGAAGAAATTTTATTATGGATAATTTTAATATTAAAGATTCTATAGAAGAATTACAAAACAAATTTAATGAAATTAAAAAAATGGGCTATGTTAAAGGAATAAGTCAAAATAATAAAGGGAATGCTGGTCTTACGTTTGAAAAACTAATCGGAAAGTATAATGATAATTTTCAAATAGCAGATTATAAAGGCATTGAAATAAAAGTTAAAAATAATTTTAGTTTTAAAAATAAATATAAGTATATTTCGCTTTTCAGTCTTGTTCCAAGTAATTGTTTCGGGTTTGAATTAAAAAGGATAAGAGATAGTTATGGAACGCCCGATAAAGATTTTCCGGATGTCAAAATACTTATGAAATCTTTTTATACCAATATGAAAGTAAAGGTAGAATCTGGTTATTCTTTTAAAATAAATGTAAGATATAGTGAAAAAAGGATTTATCTATATGTTTATAATAAACATAATATTCTGGTCGACAAAAGTGTTTTTTGGGATTTTATAGATATCAATGATACATTAAACAGAAAGCTTAGCTATTTATCGTTTGTTAAATATAATAGCAAATTAATTAAGGGAGAAAAACATTTTCATTATAATGAGATTAAGTTTTATAAGCTTAAAGGGATTGATAAGTTTTTTGAGGCTTTGGAAAATGGGGATATACGCATATATTTTTGTTTAGGAGTTTATAAAAGCGGTTTCAAAAAAGGATTGGAACATGATCATGGGGTTACTTTTGGAATAAAGGAATCTGATCTATGCAAGTTATATGAAGAAGTCTTAGAATGATTTCTTTTTACTTTGGGAATGTGAGGTTGCAGATTATTTTGCAACAAAAAAACTACTCTATATGAGTAGTTACTTTCTAATGGTCGGAAAGACAGGATTTGAACCTGCAACCTCACGGTCCCAAACCGCGTGCACTACCAAATTGTGCTACTTTCCGAATTGCAAGATGATTATATCATACTAAAATTAAAATTGTCAATACTGCACGCGTGTTAATATGCAAGTATTACTATATAAATAATAAGTGGCGCGCTCGAAGGGATTCGAACCCCTGACCCCTTGGTTCGTAGCCAAGTGCTCTATCCAGCTGAGCTACGAGCGCAACTATACTTCATTTGCAAGGAAGAAGGTTCGAATTTCCCTTGCGACGCCACTAATTATAACACTTATCTTTAATTTTTTCAATAGTATTTTATGAATTTGCTAATTATACGTGAATTATATGTCGCTATTTTAGAACTTCATCAATTAATTTTTTAGCAATACAATCTAATTTACTTAGTGAATTATTTTCTATAACATAATCATAATTATAATTTTCAACCTTAGCATCTGCTCTGTTTGATGTTATTATTTTATGGTCTTTTCTCTTTATCAAAACAGTTTTTACATCATATAAAAGAGCAAGTCTTTTAATTTCTTCTGGTTCTCTTAATTTTACAAATAAAACATCATAATCGCTTTTTTCAAAACTTTCTATTTTCTTTTTTATTTCCTCAAAAGGCATATCGTTATAAGCGGTGGACAAATCTTTTAAATCTGCTAAAAATTTTCTATCTTTATCAGTTTTTGTTCCGGTCCATCCCAATAAAGAGGCAACCTCATACACCTTATCAACAGATGATATACTCATGCAAGATGCATATTTTGAACACAAATTAATAAATGTATCTTTGCCGCTTCCACCAGTACCATTTAAAATAATTATTTGCTTTTTCATATCATGCACCCCACTTTATTCGTATTCTTCTTTTATTATATCACATACTAAATAATCATGTTATAATTTATTCGAAAGGAGTTATAAAATGTTTAAAGAGTTTAAAAAGTTTATTTCAAAAGGTAACGTTGTTGATTTAGCAGTTGGTGTTATTATTGGAGGTGCTTTTGGTAAAATCGTATCATCTCTTGTTAATGATATTTTAATGCCTATCATAGGAGTGATTATCGGAGGCGTTAATTTTAGTGGCTTGGTTTTAAAAATTGGTGATGCTAAAATTGCGTATGGATTGTTTATTCAAAATGTTATTGATTTTATTATAATTGCTTTTTGTGTATTTATCTTTGTTAAGATAGTAAATAAATTATCGGATGTTACTAACAAATTAGAAAAAAAAGAAGAAATTAAGGAGGATAAAACAGAAGAATCTGAATTAAGTGTTTTAAAAGATATATTAAAAGAACTAAAAAAAGATAATAGAGTAACTAACAAAAAGATAAATAAAAAATAATTAAAAAAAGGCTTAATAGAAAAGTCTTTTTTTAGTGAGACAGGACTTAAAATCCTTATTTCATTTAATATTAACAATTATTATATTATAACCTATTATTTAGGATGATACATTATTAGATCCTGCAACGGAAGCCAAAAAAAAGAACAACCAATTGGTTGTTGTTTTTAAATGGTGGCTCCGGGCAGGATCGAACTGCCGACACCAGGATTTTCAGTCCTGTGCTCTACCGACTGAGCTACAGAGCCAACTTCAATATTATTTTTTCATTTTTTATAAAAAAAATGGCGGTTCCGACGAGATTTGAACCCGCGATCTTCTGCGTGACAGGCAGACGTGTTAACCCCTACACCACGGAACCACATAAGCTTTTTTCCTAAAGCTCTTTAAGTATACTAAAAATCATACGTTATTGTCAAGTACCATTATTAATTTTTTTAAAATTTATGATTATTTTGTTAATTTATATGATAATACAAAGCTTACTATCATTACTGTGATCCCTGTTATAAAATCTAAATTAAAACTAAACTTAGGAATTAGTGCTGGAATAGAACCTATTACAAAACCAATTATTATACTATAAGTTAAACCAAATTTTTTATCAAGCAAATATTTCATAAGTTTAAGAAGAACTATAACGCCAAATATTAATCCTAATATAAATGGAAGGATTTTACCAAAGGATGTAACTACAGCGCTAATAGGATTTGCCATTATAGATAGTACAAATTCATACATTCCAATTAAGATTAATAAAAAGGACCCACTTATACCTGGTATAACGTTTCCTACCGAATAAATAAAACCTGATAAGAAAAGAAGAAGCGGCGCCAAGCCGCTTCTTCGGCAACAGAGAAACCCCTTGGGGTTGTTAAGGGGCCGCAGCCCCTTAAAGTTAATTCCGGCTTTGACGACATGTGCGTCAAAACGGATGAAAACCGACGGTTTTCGTACTTTTCGGGTTTTGCCGCCCGGGAGCGTGTGCGAGAGGCAAAACCCGAAAAAACTCGAAGAAGTGGCGTTTGGCCACTTCTTCGACAGTAAAAGGACGGCTTCTGCCGTCCTTTTTCTTTACAAAAAACTTTTCACAAAGCTGAAACTTTTTCAGCAAAATCCCCGACTATTAGGGTGAAAGCTCACAGAGCAAAAAAAGAAAGGAGGAAAAACCATGGGAACAGAACTAAAAGATACATTCGTAAAGGTTTATAATGATACATACGATTATATAAATCGCTATCTCACCTCAAAGCTTCCCACCAGAGAGCTTATAGAGGACGCACTCCAAAGCGTGTATCTTGATTTTTACCGCTCCCTTATCACCACTGAGGGGAAAATAAAAAACGTCAGACATTACGTCCTGCGTATAGCCAAGCATTATGTTGCAGACCATTACAGACAACAGCCCAAAGCCACATTTGAGGATATCACCGACCTGAATATCCCCGACGAAAAAGCCCTTGCCGACCTTGAAAGCGCCGACTTTTTCGACTATGAGCAGGTGATGAGCTATCTCAAAAGCTCCGACGATACCACCTACCGCATTTTCGTCCTGCATTATCAGTACGGCTATACTATCAAGAAAACCGCATCATACCTGGGCTTGTCCCAGTCCACCGTAAAATCAAGACTATACCGCACCCTTGACAAGCTGAAAAAAACATACTGTGAAAAGGAGGAACAAAGCAATGAAAATGACAGATATAATGAAAAAGTCCCACAGCGAAAGCAAGTCTGAAAATCTTGACGCTATCCTGCAAAAAATAGACAATAAAGCCTTTATCACCAACTCAGCCGACAGCGCACACACAGAAACAAAACCCCAGCCTATAAAGCTTAGAAGAAAATCCGTCGGCATAGCCGCAGCAGCAGCCT
>URXH01000106.1 GCA_900551675.1 uncultured bacterium | reverse complement strand
TATATTTATAGAATTTAGAGATTCTGATGGCAAACTTTTATATAAAACAAAGGGCACAGGAGCTTTTAAGCCGACAAGCCCCAATATAATTGTAAGTTCGCCTATGATAGCTGAAAGCGGAACAAACACGGGATCTGTTACTGTCGGTTTGTCAGGAAACATAATAAATCAAATTTCATCAACAACAAGAGCATCTTTATTATTTGTATTTACTGTCGCATGGGTAGTGTTTGCATTTGTTATTCTAATTAATACCTATCTGATTACTAGAGAATTAAGAATCTTGCATAAAGGTGTTCAAAAAATATCCACAGGTGAATTCGGCTATACAATTCAGGATAAAGATGTAAGTTCGGAAGTTAAAGAACTCTTCAATGCGTTCAATAATATGTCTAACAGGCTGCATCTATATGAAGAACAGAATATTGAACAGCTTACGCTTGAAAGAAACAAACTTGAAGCAGTGCTAATGAGTATTGCAAACGGAGTTGTAGTATGTGATAACAACGATAATGTTGTTTTAATAAATAATCATGCCCACAAGCTTCTCGAGCTTGACGAAAATCAGATGATGAATATCAAAATTCAGGATTACATTGATACCGAAGGCAATTACTGCTTTAAAGATAAAATTGAGGAATTTAAAGACACTCCTATTGAAGTAATGGAAAACAAACCGCTTGAATTTAATATTCAGGTTGACAAACGCGTTATAAAATCAATTATTTCACCCATGTTTACACGGAATAAAGATTATGTGGGCTATATTATTGTTCTTATTGATATGACCAAAGAAGCTGAGATGGACGCAATGCGCTCTACCTTTATTTCAAATGTTTCACATGAACTCAGAACGCCTGTTACGGTATTAAGAAGCTATATTGATACACTTTACAATTACGGCAATGAATTTGACTATGAAACTCAAAAAGAATTTATAGGCACAATTAATCAGGAAATTATAAGGCTTAACAGAATGGTAAATGACATACTTGATTTTTCAAGAATGGAAGCAAATGCAGAAATGGAAAAATCACTGAACAGCATCTATGAAGTTGTCGATAATTGTGTAAGCCAGATGCAGGCTTTGACCAAAGAACACAATCTTGCAATTTGTGTTGAAAAAGAAGAAAATATTCCAGAATTTTTATTCAACTATGACGGCATAGAAAGAGCTTTAACCAATCTGGTATCAAATGCTATAAATTCGGTGAAGTATATGAACAAGACACAAAGCTATATAGATATCAGGATAAATGATGTTGGTGACTTCATACAGGTTGAAATCGAGGACAATGGACGAGGAATCAACCAGAGAGATATGCCATATATTTTTGACAGATTTTACAGAGTAGAAAATAATATTCATACAATAAAAGGAACAGGTCTCGGACTTCATCTTGTAAAACAAACTATTGAAAAATACCATAACGGAAAAGTTTTTGTTGAATCAGAAATTGGTAAAGGGGCAACTTTCGGTATTTCTCTTCCTATATTAAAAGTCGGCGAAAACAGCGAAAATTTGGTATAGAGGAATTTAATGGATTTTGGTAAAATTTTTGACTATTTTTGCAAAGGGTGTTTAATATTATTTTTGTTAATACTTTTTAATTCAGTTCTCGGAGATGTTTTATTTCGTGTAAAATATGCATTTCCAAAAGTTTCATCAACTGAAGGCGGACAAATTATAACAGTAAATGACCCTATACAGATAAATCTTACAAAAGCAAAATACATAAAGGCATACGGCGAAAAAGACATTTATGCTTTGCAGCCGCAGGCGCAATATTCTATCTCCGGAATGGTCGTAACCAAAAATACTAATTTCTGGTTCAGGGATATAATGCGCAACAAATTTGACGATATATGCCTTATGGATCTGGGAATAGTTTGGGGTGATCTTGCAAATGACAGAAAAAGGCTTTACAAACATCTGAAATTCAAATCACTTAAGACACTAGGTCAGTCAAGAAGACTTGAGTGGAGGACAAGACCGCCTCATAATATACCCTGGTCTTTAGGTTATGTAAGTTATCATCTATCGCATACACATCTAATTCCTGCTAATGCAAATGTTATGGGAGGACTTTTAAAGATTAAAAAAAATGATATAGTAAAACTTGACGGTTATCTGGTAGATATCTATACGGACAAAAGCGAACTTGTTGCCAGAACCAGTATGTCAAGAACCGATACCGATCCGACAAGCAGAGGCTCAGGCGCCTGCGAAGATATGTACGTCAAACAGGTGCAGATTGGGAATAAAATATACAAATAATCATAATTTAAAAATTACTCAAACAGCCCGTTAATCTTATCAAGAATATCCTGCGGATCTATTTCGTTTGTAATCTTATTTATATCCTGCGCAACCTGATAAAGTTTTGCAGCCTCAATTTTGTCTCCGGTAATTGCAATAGCACGGGCTAGGTTAAAATGCGCGAGTGCGTAATTCGGATTACACTCAACAGATTTTTTAAATAAATCTATTGCCTGCTTTACTCTGCCTAAATCGTCAAGATAAATTACACCTAAATTGTTGTACGCAATATCATAATTTGGGTCATATTTTATTGCCAGTCCGTATTCTTTCAAAGCTTCATCAATATCACCTTTACCCCAGTATAAAAAACCGAGATTACAATGAATTTTTGCATTTTCAGGATCTAAGTCAAGAGCGTTTCTGTATACCTGCAGGGCATTTTCTATATCTTCTTTATCATAAAAAGCACTTCCGAGATTAACATAAATATCAATATCTTTAGGAGTAAGCAGATATGCGCTTTGATAAGAACTAATAGCCGCATCAAGATCCTGCTTTGATTCCTGATAAACAAAACCTAAAGTTTGATTGATAACACTGGTCCATTGCTTTTTGGGATTTAAAGTAACAGCTGTTTGAAAATGAGAAATTGCTCCGTCAATGTCGCCTTTTACATACAAAATATTCGCAAGATTTGAATGCACATCAGGCATATTAGGCATAATCTGAATTAACTTTTCATAAATTTCAACAGCACTGTCATAATCTCCCTGTTCTTCATAAGCCTGACACAGATGTCTGTAAGCAGGGATATTCAAACTGTCAAGCCATATTGCCATTTTATATTCAGTTATTGCATCATCAAACTGACCGAGAGATCTGTAAATATCTCCAAGCATACAATAAAGCGGAACAAAGCCAGGCGCCTTTTCAACAGCTTCACTATAGATTTCTATTGCCTCACTTAACCGATTTATCTGAACAAGATAAGTTCCTTTTAATAAAATTGGGAAAAACTTTGCATAAGAAAGCATCTTTTTTACATTTCCAAGAGCAATTCTATCAAACGGAAGAGTTAAAACTGATAAAATAAATTCATATTTCGAAAGAATAAAATTTTTAAAACTTCTTGCAGAAGAAACATTATAAAGATTTGATAAAAGAAAATGAGCGCACGAATTTGCAAAAGGCATAACTTTCACAGCTTTTTTAGCATTAATTGATGCATCAAGAAATCTCGCTTTTTTAGTATATGTTTCTGCTAAAAGGTAATAAGCTTTGCCTAATTTCGGATTTTTTGACACAGCCATATCAAAATAGTTTACCGCCTTATCCAAATCACCCTTAAAGTAATGCGCCTGACCTATTTTAAAATAGATCTCAGCTGAATCAATATAAGTTTCCAAAGCTCTCTGGTACTCTGTAATAGCTTCATCAATATACTGGCATGAATTATAAATATCCAGATGCCATGCAAGATATAAATCACCAAGCCTTACATGTAAATCAGCATTTGTCGGATCGTCCTGAAGGCCAATCTGACAAAGCTCTATAGCATTTTTCACATTTCCTGTTTTATATTCCTTATTTATTTTCTTTTCTAATTGTTTTGTATCAGCCATAATATTAATATTGTATAAAGATTCTTGACAGAACCGATAAATAGTTCCATACTATATACATTGTAAATAATATGCCTGAAAAATGCAAGTTATTTATAAAGTGTATCAAATTTTTTAAGGGGAAAAAATGAAAGAAAACAAAATTTATTTTGTAGATGTTACAAACAGAGACGGTGTTCAAACTTCAAGACTCGGTCTTGCTAAATTGCAAAAAACAATTATCAACCTCATGCTGGACGATATGGGAATTACCCAGTCAGAGTTCGGATTTCCCGCAACCACACACGAGATAAATTATCTCAACGGAAACCTTGAACTTGTTGAAAGAGGAGTTATTTCAAGAACAAAACTTTCCGGCTGGATGAGAGGAATAGCGTCAGATGTCGAACTTTCATTTAAAAATGTTCCTAAACTAAAAAATTTAAACCTTTCACAATCAACATCAGAACAAATGATTAACGGGAAATATCTGGGTAAAAAGACTCCTCAAGATATTATAAATATGACCTGCGAAGCCGTAGAATGCGCAATTTCTCACGGTGCAGAAGATGTAGGAGTTAACGCAGAAGACGCATCAAGAAGCAATATTGAATTTCTTATAAAATACGCAAATGAGGCAAAAAAATGCGGTGCAAGAAGATTTAGATATTGCGATACTCTCGGGTATGAAGATCCGCAAACAACTTATGAAAGAATTTATCAAATTGCAAAAGAAACTCAAATGCCAATAGAACTTCATTTCCATAATGACCTTGGTATGGCAGTTGCCTGTTCCGTTATGGGCGCACGTGCTGCAATTGATGCAGGAGTTGATGCTTATATTAATACCGCGATTAACGGAATGGGCGAACGCGCAGGAAACGCGGATCTTGTCTCCTGCCTGCTTGCTATTTTAAAATCAGCAGGGTTTAAACAGAGATACCATATAGACCCTAACATTGATTTGAGTAAATCATGGAAACTTGCGAAGTACACATCATACGCCTTCGGGGTTCCTATTCCAATGAACCAGCCTGCGGTAGGTGATAACGCTTTTGCACATGAATCAGGCATACACGCTGACGGAGCCTTAAAAGACAGAAGGAATTATGAACTATATGACTTTGAAGAACTGGGCAGAGGCGAACCTGAAATTATTGAAACAGGCAGAATGATTACAACAGGTGAGTACGGAGGAATTAAAGGTTTCAGAAATGTATACGATAATCTTGAACTTGAATTTAAAGATGAACATGAAGCACGTAATATCCTTGAACTTGTCCGTTATGCAAACGTTCATACTCAAAAACCGCTTACATCAAGCGAATTAAGATTTATATACTATTATCCCGATATAGCGGCTAAAATAATGACAGTATCACCGTATTATGAACCGCAGGGTGCAATAAAAGAACGTGTAGATGCACATCTGCTGACAAAACCTCACAGAATTATATAAATAGACAAAATCCAATCAATATAACTAAAACAGACACCTTTTATAAGGTGTCTGTTTTTATTCATGTTACAATTTCTTTACATTATTTCCCATTTTATTAAAGTTTTTTTTTAATATTGCCGTCATTAATACTAAGGAAACAAAAGCGAAAGGAAGATAGTCATGGGTATGGCTGCTTCGCAGGCTCGGTTTTTGGGACTGACTGCGAGAA
>URXH01000105.1 GCA_900551675.1 uncultured bacterium | reverse complement strand
GCCTTTTCGAACAATATATTCTTCTTTAATCTGATTTTCTGCAGTTTCTTCTTGTTCTTGTGGTTCAGTTGCTTGTTTTCCTTCTTCAGTATCTTCTGCAGAAGTTACAGGTTTTTCAGCTTCTTGTTCTTCCACTTTTTCTGTTTCTTCCGGTTCATTATTCTCTGCTTCTTCAACAGGAGCTTGATCTACAGGAACTGTTACTACCGGAGGAACCTGCTCAGTTTTTACAGGAATAGAATCTTGTGTTTCGCTCGGAGTTTCTTCTACTGGTTCAGACTGATCTTTTTCAGGATTTACATTATCAGATTTTGGTAAATCCATCTTTTGTTCAGTTTCATCAACTTTATCATCATCTTTGCCACCGAATAAAGCGTATGCTCCAAGTCCAATTGCAGCTAATGCGCCTGCAGCTAATGCAACTTTGCCTTTTTTACCTTTCATTGCATTTTTAACAGAGTTCATAAATCCCTTTGATTCTTTGGATGCAGCCTCTGCTTCAGTTTTCAATTTAGCAGCATCGTCAAGTATATCATCAACTGTTTCGGCTTGCGGATTTATTCTTTCTGCATCATCCAGAAAATCATTAATTACTGCTGTGCGAGGTTTATTCTGTTCATAATTTCTCCAATACTCTTCAGGAGAACCTAATATAGTCGTACGCGCACCTTTATTTTTATTTGCATCAATTATTTCCTGTGCTTTTTTGTCTGCTTCAATACCACCAAATTTTTCAGGTGCTTTATACTGTGTACCATGTGCTTCTGCATATTTTTGCCATGTTTTTGGTTCTGACGGTTTATTTTCTACAGCCTTCTGTTTATCCAAATTTGCGGCCTGCGTTTGAACAGCTTCACTAAAGGCTTTTTGATCATTTCCGCCTCTAAATTTTTCGGTGAGTTGTTTTAGCTGATTTATTTCTTCATCAGTTTTGGCGAGTTTTCCCAATTTCTCAATTTCTTCTAAAATTTGTTTTTGTTTTCTTTTACCTAATTTGTCAACAGAATTTGCACTTGTTGTCTTATAAAGCTGTGATTTTTCCAAAGCTTTTTGAAATTCCGATTTTACAGGAATTTCTGGAGCAATATTACCTAAAGGCGCTGCATTTCTTAACTGTTCCGGAGTACCAAAATAGGTCGTTGATGTTGCACCTTTTCCTAAATCTTGTTTTAAAACTTCTAATTGTTTTGTAGTTTTTTCTAATTCTTGTGTAACATTATTTGGGTTGCCTTTAACCTGAGTTTCTCCGATAGATTTTGCCTTATTTTTACCTTTAATTCTATCTTCAGGTTCATACTGCGATTTTTGTTGTAAACCATATGCATAACGCCCTAATTGTTCATTTACCTGAGCTTCTGATAAACCTAAATCTTTTGCATTTGCTCTTAAATACTTTTCATACGCACTATATCTTGCGTAATAATCCCCTGTTCCTTGAATTTGCCATCTCGACATAATCTTGATTTCCCCTTTCTTTTTTCCTCGTATTAATTTTAAACAAACACCTAATGGCTTTGTTTTAGAGACCATTTTGTTTTTCTAATTCAAATATCCCCTATGTATTTATTAACAAATTTCGGCACAAATAATTGCTATTTGGTTCCCCATCTACATCATATTCTATCCTATTCCATGAGGCTTATAGCAAGAGTTTCAGGCATCTTAAAATCCGATTTACATTTCGTTACATTAATAAAATATCTTCTAAAAAAAGAGAACCGATACAATCAGTTCTCTTTATATCTTTTTCATCTTCCATCTGAGTTAGTGTGATTTACTTTTTCAAAAAGTCCGGAATTTCAATGTTTGTAAAACTTGGTGATACATCCGGCATTGAAGTCCTTCTGACTGTTTGCTGAGGCTGTGCAGGAGCTTTAGAAGTTGAATTAAATGTTCCTGCAAAGAAATCAGAAGCACTCAACTGTTTTACATCAGTTTTAGGTTCAGGCTGCTGATTTTTCAATTCAAAACCTGTTGCAATAACTGTAATTTGAACTTCACCCTGAATATTTTCATTAACTGCTGTACCTATGATAACAGTTGCATCATCATTAACAGCATCATGAATAATATTAGCTGCATCAGATATTTCATGAAGCGTCATATCAGGACCGCCTGTGATATTAACGATAACACCGGTTGCACCATTGATTGAAGATTCAAGCAGCTGAGAATTAATAGCAATTTCAGCAGCTTTGACAGCTCTTCCTTCGCCCTGACCGCGGCCGATACCCATAAGAGCAGAGCCTGATGCCTGCATAACACATTTAACATCAGCAAAGTCAACGTTAATAAGTCCGGGTACAGTAATAATATCAGAAATACCCTGAACACCTCTTAAAAGAACTTCATCAACAATAATAAATGCTTCTGTCAAAGAAACCTGTCTGTCTACAACCTGAAGCAATTTATCATTAGGCACTACAATAACTGCATCAACAGCCTCTCTAAGTTTTTCCAAACCTTGATTTGCCTGATTTAATCTTTTACGGCCTTCCCAAGTAAACGGTTTTGTAACAACTGCAATTGTCAAAATACCTAATTCTTTAGCTATTTTTGCAACAACCGGCGCTGCACCTGTTCCTGTTCCACCGCCCATACCTGCAGTGATGAATACCATATCTGCGCCGTCTAAAGCTTCTGTTATTTCCTGTTGAACTTCTTCAGCAGCTTTTTCACCAACTGAAGGATCACCGCCGGCGCCAAGACCGTTAGTTGATTTTGCACCTAACTGAATTCTGTTTTTAGTCTGGCCGTATTCCAAAACTTGTAAATCTGTATTCATTAACCAGAACTCAACACCTGAAAGTCCTGCTTTAATCATTCTATTAACAGCATTACCGCCGCCGCCGCCGACACCGATAACTTTAATATTAGTAGGATTTATTGGAGACCTTTGAGTTTGATCATTGCTTGTTGTTTCATCTTTCTTAGCAAAGATATCTGATACGAAATTTTCCACTTTTTTACCTCTTTTATGTAATTATATAATTATTCATCTGCAATAATATAATAACATACTATTTTAAATAGAAAAAAAGTACAATAATTTCCCAGAAATTATGAACAAATTTTAATATAAATCGGCGTAATCCAAGTATATCTACAAAAATGGCATGCCCGTTAATTTATATAGGCAGGAGGCATCGCCCAGTGAAGTTTATTTCTCAAAATTGAATAAAATTCAGAATTATTTAACAACGCCAATTTAGCGGTATAAGCTGATTTTACGATTTCCAGTTCTGAATTAAACTCGTACAGTTCCTGTCCATCAATTGAAAGAACATACTTTGATTTGGCATCTGTGCATACCGTAATTTTCTCGCAATCGGGCACTACAAGAGGTCTTGCAGTAAGAGTATGCGGGCAGATAGGTACTATAACAAAAGCTTTTAAAGACGGGGCTAAAACAGGACCGCCGGCTGATAGTCCGTAAGCTGTAGAGCCAGTAGGAGTAGAGATTATAATACCATCAGCAAGATAATCGCAAACATATTTATTGTTAATTTTCAATGAAAATCTTGATGTCCTGCCAGTATCACAGCATTTTATTACAAAGTCATTTAAAGCGGAATAACTTCCGCTCTGAAGCATAATTCTGTCTTCAACAACAAATCTGCCGTTTAAAATTTCATTGACGGATTTCTCAATATCTTCTCTTGAAGACTGTGAAAGAAAGCCAAGTCTGCCCAGATTTATTCCAAAAATAGGCGTTTTATGTTTTGCATAAAACCTTGCAGTTTTCAATATTGTTCCGTCCCCTCCGATTACAAACACAAAATCGAAACCATCCCTTAAACTGTCAATATTTAAAATCTCAGGCTTAAATCCTTTACGCAGCAGTATATCTGCAAGTCTATCCTTAACTTCAACAGAATGCAAAATTTCTTGATTATAACAGATTGCAATGCTCTTCATTTCCATAATGTAGAAAATATACCACGATTTTAAGATTTAAGCAAATAAAAAAAAGAGGCAATAAATGCCTCCTATTCAACTATCTCTCTCTTTCTCATAATATAACAGACATCACTGCAGAGTACAGTATTACTGTAAAGGAGCTCTCCACAGCGAGTCATTAAATTTATTCTGGTTGGCGTTTACGTCAACAGACAAAGTAACATTGCTCGGAGTGAACACGAATACAAGATCTCCGACTTTTTGAGGTTTGCCGTCAAGAGCATGAGCTGCTCCGCAGACAAAGTCAATTGTTCTTTGTGATTGTTCTTTATCTAAAAGATGAAGGTTCAAAACGATTGTTTTTCTGTTTCTAAGATGTTGAACAATAGTGGCAGCATCTTCAAAAGAACGCGGTTCCATTACTTTTACTTCATAACCTTTAAAATTTGGATGATTTACAACTTTCAATTCGCTTGGCTTGTCCTGTGCCGGCTGATAAGTATAAGCCGGATCAATTGCTAAATTATCCTGAACAGGATAGTCATCTTCAACTTCCTGAGCCATTTCATCAAATATTGTTTCTCTAGGTTCAAAACCTTTTACTAAAAAATCTACTACTGATTTAATTTTGTCTGTTACTACTGCCACCGTTTTTCCTCCGTTTATCTTACTTTATAAATAATTTTCTACCAATTCTTAACATTGTTGCACCGTATTTAGCTGCCTCTTTATAATCCTGGCTCATGCCCATTGAAAGTTCTTTTAACGGATATTCAAATCTGTTTTCAAGATCTTTTTTCAATTTTACGATTTCAGAAAAAACTTCATCCTGAGTTTTTTCTGATGCCCCGAGAGGAGTCATACACATCAAACCTGCGATATTAATTCCTGAAAGCTCTTTTAGAAAAGAGAATACTTCAAAAATTTCATTTTCAAAAAAACCGTATTTTTGTTCTTCTCTGGCAATATTTATTTCAAGCAGAACATTCTGAATTTTCCCTGCATTTTGAGCTTCGTCAGATATAACTTTCGCAAGCTTGTATGAATCAACGGAATGAATATAATCAAAGATTCCGATAACCTTTTTAACCTTGTTGGTTTGAAGATGACCGATAAAATGAAATCTTGAATTATTTTTGATTTCTTCCGGAAGATTATTAATCTTTGCGACAGCCTCAATTACCCTTGATTCTGCGAAATCCCGCAACCCGGCATTATATGCATCGATTATGGCGCTTTCATCAAAATACTTGGTAACTGCGATAATATTCGGTTTATAAGGTGCAATGTCTTCCTGTATCTGTAAAAGATTGCTTTTAACTGTATCCTGCATAAATAATCATCCTACCTCTACAAGAAGTTGAATATAGTATTAATTGTACTCTATACATCATGTGTGGACAACTTTTTTATTTCTAACCTCTCCACGCTGATATTTTTACCCTGAAAACCATGATGACATCATGGTTTGAGCGATTTTAACATTTCTTCAAGTTTGGTTAATATTTTGTAATATTGTCTCTTTTACGCCATGCCTTTTATACTTTTTGGCATGCCCTTGATGTACATTATTAGAATAAACTATATTTCTTTAGATTTTATCCTTTAAACGCATGAAATTTAGAAATATAAAAATTAGAACTATCATATTGACAAATATAGATAAATCGGAAATAATGAATATATAGATTTTTTTAATTTTTTAGGAGGCAAAAGTTATG
>URXH01000104.1 GCA_900551675.1 uncultured bacterium | reverse complement strand
CCTTCTGTCGGGGAAGAGGTAAAAGTATATACTTATCTGCATGTCAGGGAAGATGCCATGCTGCTTTTTGGATTTCTGACCAAAGATGAATTGAAAATCTACAAGCTGCTTTTAGGTGTCAGTGGAATCGGACCGAAAGGAGCACTTGCGATCTTATCCGTGATGACGACGGATGATCTCAGGTTTGCAGTTCTCGGTGATGATGCGAAAGCAATCGCTAAGGCACCGGGAGTAGGTGCAAAGACAGCCCAGAGACTGATTCTTGAATTAAAAGACAAATTAATGAATTATCAAACCAAAGAACCTATAAAAATAACATCAATTACTCCTGCAAAAATTGATGACAGGTCGGTTGAAGATGCTCAAATGGTTCTGGTATCACTCGGCTACGAGCGTAAAGAAATACAGGATGCAATTTCAAAGGCTGTAGCTTTGTTGAAGGAAAAGGCATCAGCAGAGGAGATTTTAAAAGAGGCGTTAAAGATACTATCGTTATAATTTGTTCATTTCTTTCTTTTTGTTGCGATGCAAAAAGAAAGAAACGTAACCAAAGAAAGAAAAACACGCTGACCGTTTATCTGCACTAAATTCAATCTTGTGCTCGCAAACTCCCTGCGGTCAAACAATGCTCGCTTTGTTACTATTTCATTAAGTGCAGATAATTTATTAAGTACACCTAAAATTTTATTAAGTGTGCTATATTGAACAAGAATTTTAAAATTGTTAAAATATTTTTTATAAATATTAAGGAGAATGTATGAAAGAACTCGAAGAAATGATTGACGATCTTAGTATGGCTATTTACGAAATTTCATCCATTAATAAGTGCATTAGAGATACACTTCAGTGCTATGTTAATACTCATGATGATTATTCTCATCTGCTGCCTATCGCAAATATTGCTTGCTCAAGATTAGAAAAGCTCACCGGTGATTACAGTGAGCTCGAAGCTGAAATATATCGAAAATGTTTTTTTTAGATGCTGAAACAAGTTCTGCATGACAATTTTAAAATAGTAGAGCAATAAATGCTGCAGCAACCATTGCAGGCCCAAACGGCATATATGTCCTGTTTTCGGGGTGTTCTCTGAGCCCCTTGAATATAAATATACATGCTGTAATTCCAAGAATTGCAAGTACAATTGCAAAGATAGAATATATTATAATATCTTCAACCGTTATTATTCTAAAGTGCTGTAATGTGTAAAAAGCAATTGCAAACAGTACAAAAACAGTGAATGTTATTAAAGTTTTCCAATCTTTATTTTTTACAAGTCCTTTTATAAAAATAGGGAGGAATAAAACTACTTGAATCAACACGGACATTGCAAGCACCACAAGCAGAGATTTCCAGCCAAAAAGCGCCCCGAGTCCTGCTGCGATAAATGTATCGCCTTCACCGAATGCTCTTGTTCCGACAAAAAGGTAGCCGGCTCTTGCGCAAATTTCAAGAATTGCTGCTCCTAAAAGCATTCCCATAAGTGATATGAATATAGGATTATTTAATACGAAATATTTTGTGAATTCCATCGGATTTCCAGCAAAGTGCATTTGGAAAAGCGATACTGCAGTTACAATTATTGCATATAATAAGCCTACTGCTATTAAAGTATATGTGTGAACATCATAGACAACTTTTTCTTTAATATCTGTTCCTGCTATTACAATAAGCAATGACGAAATTACCCACGCAAACAGTGTATCTACACTGACTCCAAATTTCATGAAAAGCAGAGTGAATATAATACCTGTTAAAAGTTCCACAATCGGATATTGAATGCTTATTTTTTCCTTACAAAATGCGCATTTTCCTTTTAGAAAAATATACGAAAAAACAGGAATATTATGCCACCATTTGAGAGGATGCTGGCATTTCGGGCATTTTGATGCCGGAAAAACAATAGATTCTTCGCTCAATGTTCTTAAAATTACAACATTTAAGAAACTGCCTATGCATAAGCCTATAATAAAAACAAATGTTAAAATCGCAATCAATGCTCCCATTTTTTTATGTCTCCTTTTATTTTTCGTCTTTTGAAGTAATTATTTCATACATTTTGCTTAGAGCTTTTTTCAATCTTCTTGAAACCTGCATCTGTGAAATATGAATTCTTTCAGAGATTTCACGCTGGTTCAAGTCCTGATAATAGCTCATTTCAATAATCTGCTGCAAATCATGAGGCAGTTTTTTTATTGCTTCTGCCAGCATAAGTTTATTTTCGTAGGAATTCATAAATTCCTGATAATCACCGGCCGGAATTTTGTCAATAAGCGTTAAATCATCATCATCAACGGAAGATATTGCCTGATCAAGAGAAAGAGTGCTTTTGCAAAGTTCGATTTCCATAACCTCATGGATTTTGTTTACAGGAATGCCGACTATTTCAGCAATCTGTTCTTCTGCAGGTTCTTCAATCCCTTTTTCTTTAAGATTTTTTACAGCAGAGCTGATTTTAAAAACAAGTTCCTGCAGTTCTCTCGGGGCTTTAATCATCGAAGCTTTATCTCTCAGGTAATGTTTAATTTCTCCTCTTATAAAATATGATGCATAAGTTTTAAATCTTGTATTTTTGTCGGGTTTAAAAAATTCAATAGCTTTGATAAGCCCTATTGAGCCTACCTGAATAAGATCTTCATTAGAAATACCTGACTGTGCAGAGATATTTCCGGCAATTCTTTTTACCAGAAGCATTCCGTTTTCTACAATATTGATATGAAGCATTCTTTTTTTCTTCTCGTCTTTGCAGTCTTTATAAGCGAGAATTTGTTTATCAAGATCTTCAATACTGTTTTTTTCTTTACTCTCCAACAAATTAATCTCCAATATCATTAGTATTATATCATAACTTTTTTATTTTAGAAATCATTAAATTTATGTAATAATTTTGAAGCATGCAAATTTTTTGTGCTACTATGATAAAATAACGGAGTAGAGAAATGATTACGATTAAAGATGTAGAACATGTTGCAAAACTTGCAAGACTGGAATTAACAGAAGAAGAAAAAGAACTTTATACAAAACAGTTAGGTGATGTATTAAAATATGTTGATCAAATGAATGAGGTTGATACATCTAATGTTAAACCGATGTGTCAGGTTATTGATTTCTGCAACGTCATGAGAGAAGATAAAGTTGTTCAGGAGATCAGCAAAGAAGAATTAATGGCTAATGCACCGGATGTTGAAAACGGTTTCTTTAAAGTTCCGAAAATTAATTAAATAAAAGCATATAAAGCAAAACAGAGGGAGGTAAAGTTAATCAGGTTTAGAGAAACAAAACGAATTTTCCCTCTGATTGTATAATCATATCAAGTTTTTTGAATGTTGTGTTGAGGTGGTAAAATGACTAAATATATTTTTATAACAGGTGGTGTAGTGAGTTCTCTCGGGAAGGGGATTATCGCGGCGTCTTTAGGAAGGTTATTGCGAGCAAGAGGTTTTTCTGTTATAAACCAGAAATTTGACCCTTATATAAATGTTGATCCGGGAACAATGAGCCCCTTTCAGCATGGAGAGGTGTTTGTAACTGATGACGGTGCTGAAACTGATTTAGATTTAGGTCATTACGAAAGATTTACTGACACTTCTCTCGGAAAATATAACAACGTAACATCCGGCAGTGTTTATCAAACAGTTATTGAAAAAGAAAGACGCGGGGATTATCTTGGCGCAACCGTTCAGGTTATTCCGCATATTACAAATGAGATTAAATCGAGAATTATGGGGGCTACAAAACAGTTTAATCCTGATTTTCAATTAATAGAGATTGGCGGTACAATAGGTGATATTGAGAGTTTACCGTTTATTGAAGCTATAAGACAGTTTAAGACTGAAGCAGGTATAGGAAATGCGATTTCTGTTCATACAACGCTGCTTCCGTATCTTCCGACTTCGGGGGAATTAAAGACAAAACCGTCTCAGCATAGTGTACATGTCTTAAGAAGTTACGGTATTCAGCCCGAAATTCTAGTATGCCGTACAACAAAACCTATTCCGAAAACAGAAAAAGAAAAACTGGCTCTTTTTTGTTCCGTACCGAAAGAAGCTGTTATTGAATGCCGCGATATGAAAAGTATTTATGAAGTTCCGCTTGCGCTTGAACAACAGAATATGGCAGGTGTAATTCTTGATATGCTAAGAGTTGAAAACAGAAAAGCTGATTTAAAAGGCTGGGAAACGCTTGTTGAAAGAATTAAAAATCCGAAAGGAACGGTAAGAGTCGCAATTGCAGGGAAATATACAAAACTTTCAGATGCTTATATTTCGGTCGTAGAATCATTGAAACATGCAGGCTATGCCGATGATGTAAAAGTTGAAGTAAAATGGATAAATTCTGAAGACTGTCTTGACTACGCCTCATGCAAAGAACTTATGAAAGATGTGCAGGCTGTTGTTGTTCCCGGAGGATTCGGCGTAAGAGGTATTGAAGGCAAACTTAATGTAATACGCTATGCAAGAGAACATAATGTTCCGTTTTTAGGCCTTTGTCTGGGTATGCAGTGTGCTGTTATTGAATATGCACGAAATGTCGTAGGGATTAAAGATGCTAATTCAAAAGAATTTGATGAAAACGCACAAAACCCCGTAATAGATTTGATGCTTGAACAGAAAAATGTTCACGGATACGGCGGAACGATGAGACTGGGGGCTTATGACTGCGTATTGAAAAAAGGTTCAAAGGCATATAAAGCTTACGGTAAAGAAAAAATTTCCGAACGCCACAGGCACAGATACGAAGTTAATAACGAATACTTAAAACAAATTGAAGATGCAGGGCTTGTATTTTCAGGCATGTCTCCTGACGGAATGCTTGCAGAAGTTGTGGAGCTTCCTAAACTTGACTGGTTTGTAGCCTGCCAGTTTCATCCGGAATTTAAGTCGCGTCCTGAAAAACCGCATCCACTCTTTAAAGGTTTGATAGATGCGGCCGTGAAATAAATACAACTTTTATCTCCCTCTTACAAAATCGTGCCAGTAGTCTTTTCCTGTCTCTGTTGGGTGCTGATTTATTAGTGCATAGTTTGCGCAAGCCATCTGGCCATAGGCAGATGAATTATATTTACACTCTGTTTTTGGGATAGTACAATTATTATCAACATTTGTACACTCAGGATTATTTTTATGCTCCTGCCCCAGGGGAATTACGTAGCCGTCTGTTGTAAACATAAAAACAAAATAATCAATACCTTGTCTATTTGGTGGTTTTACTCCGTTTATATCAATACAAATTTTTGGTCCGTTTTGACCATATGATGGTATATCATCAAAAGATATTACTCTACCTTGTGTATCCCATATAAAACCACTGACATCACAATTTGTAACTGTGCGAGAGCCATTAACAGTGTGTAATTCATACGGCATAGCTCCTATATTATTGCCGTCTTCATCTGTAGAGTCCCAGACAAGATTTGATTTTTTTATAACCCCGTTAAATTCTTTTGAATATTCGTTTAATGCGTTTGCTGCTGATGTAGTAGAAGCATATTCACTGACAGACATGTCATTATGTGTTTGGAACAATTTAGCAGCCTGATTTAAATCTGAATAAGCAGCTTTTAATTGATTTTCAAGTACCATATATTTGTAATTCTGAATCAAAGACGGCATGATCATAGCAGCGACAACACCAATGATGCCGAGAGTTATTAAAACTTCTGCTAACGTAAACGCACAGTGTTTACGGGGT
>URXH01000103.1 GCA_900551675.1 uncultured bacterium | reverse complement strand
CCTTAGTTCCCAAATATAGCCGGCGAGTGCCCCCCCCCCGACACGCTCATTCTTTAGATACAAATCTTTCATTCTTCTGCTCCTCTTTTATAAATTACATATCTAATTATAACAAATCTTTATACTTTTTGCAATATAATACTGAATTTTACCTTTATGATTATCATAATAGTTATGTTTCATATATAATTAAATTAAAATTACAAAAATTTTAAGGAGTCGGAAATGAGTTTACAGACAGCAGAACAATATGAAGAAAACGAACAATATTCACAAGCTTATGAGGAATATAAAAAACTTTATAACAGAAACCCTAAAGATTTAAGTCTTCTCGAACGTCTGGGGCATCTTTCGATGGTACTTGATAACAAAGAAGAAGCTGCTGAATATTATTCTAAAATTCTTGAATTTGATGCTACAAATGTTCTGGCTTACGAACAGCTCATGGATATTTACGTAACAACTGACAAATATAAATATTATGTTTACAGAGGCAACTTGCACACAGTTGAACACAAACTTGAACATGCCATAAATGACTACAAAAAAGCAGTAAATTGCGCACAGGAAGACAAAGATATGCTATCTGCCAGATTTGTACTCGGAACTCTTTATGAACAGGAAGGCAATAACTTAAAAGCAATCGATGAATATTTAAAAGTTATAGACCATGAAGACACGCATGAAGAAGTTTACAAAAGACTTGCGAATCTTTATGTTAAAGAAGATGCAACTCCGAGCGCTGTTGAAGTTCTCGAACGGGCGAGAAAATCAGGCTTTGACACAACAGAGGTTAAAGAACAGCTTGCAGACTTATATTTAAAAAACGGAAATCCGGAAAAAGCTTTAGATGTAAGTTCTGATGAATTAACAAAAGTAAAATGCCTGCTGGATATGGATAAAAAAGATGAAGCATACGAAAAATTGACAAAAATGGAAGGTCAATATAACCATATTCCGCAGTTTCATTCGCTAAAAGCGCAATATTATTATATGAATAAAGAATTTGACAAAGCGCTTGAATGTGTCAATGAATTTGACAATTTAGAAAAAAATTCACCGCTGACTTACCAGATGAGAGCACTTATTTATGAAGATAAAAACGATGATTACAACGCTCATCTCAACTGGGGCAGATATAATCTTGTACGCGGGAATAAAGATATTGCGATAAATGAATATTTAAACGCATATCAGATTAAAAATGATGATTTAGATCTTTTGAATACTCTTGCAATGCTTCTGGAAGAATCAGGCGATAAAAACCACGCAATGGAATTTTATGAAAGGATTTCAAAACTTGATGAAAACGACAAAAAATCATTGCAAAAACTTGCTGAATTCAGAGAAAGTATCGGAGATTACAAAGCTCAGGCTGATTATCTTTTGAAACTTTATCACCTCGATAAAAGAAACGCCACGACTGTAAGAAAGCTCGGCGAAGCTTATGAAAAATTGAGAAATAAACCGGCCGCTGTTGAATGCTACGAAAAATATCTTGAAATCGGCAAAGGAAATCCTGATTACTCAAAAATCCAGCATAGGCTGGAAAAGCTGAATAACACAGAAATGCAGGAAGAAGAAGGCTTTCTGGACAAAATTATGAAATGGTTTAATAAAGATTAACATACAAACAGTGTTGTTTTGAATAATTTTTGTCAAATTAAAGCAATGATCCGAGCATTCCTGCATACATCTGGTAGAATGCAACGGCAATAAACAATACAATCCCGCCCATTATAATAATTACGGCTGGTTCAAACAATTTAGTCAGAGCTTCGAGAGCCATATCGACTTTTTTATCCAGCACTTCTGCGGCATCATGAAGCATTTTTCCGAGCGTTCCAGATTTTTCGCCTGTTGCAACCATAGTCATAAGAGCACCTGGAATTGCACCTGAAAGCTTGAATGACTCCGTAAGAGGTTTTCCTGATTTTACATGAGCCAGAGCACTTGAAATCCTCTGTTTTATAGTATAATTTCCGACAGTTTTGCTTGAAAGTTCAAGTCCTGACATTATCGGTAATCCCGCATCGTAAGAAATATGCAGAACTGTCATAAAATTTGAAAGATTTATATACTCTATAAAATCAGATATTGCAGGCACTTTCAGTATAAAATTATCCCATTTTCTTTTAAACTGTTGATTTTTAAATAAAGCAACACAGCCCCCGCAAAAAGCACCAAATCCGAGAATAACAAACCACCAGTAATTCATAATAAACGAACAAATTCCGACAAGCATATCTGCTAAAAACGGCAGCTGGGCGCCGTTGAAAGTGAAAACAGCCATAAATCTCGGGAAAACATATGTCGAAAAAAGAATTAAAAGCCCGAGCATCATAATTATCAAAATAGCAGGATATATTGAGGCACTAATAATTTTATCCTTTATTTTTCTCTGTTTATCAAGCAAAATAAGCATTCTGCGCAATGTTTCTTCAAGCTCGCCTGACTCTTCTCCTGTCTTGACCAGTGCTGTATAAACAGAGCCAAAAACATCCCCGTACAAAGATTGCAAACTCTGAGCAAAAGTTAACCCTGACATTATGGCATTTTTTAAATCAACACAGACAGCTCGTAAATTTTCTTTTGGAGAGTTTACCTCTATTGTCTGTAAAGCTTCTATAATAGGAATGCCTGATGAAAGCAAAACCTCAAGTTCTGATGTAAAAAAAAATTTTTCATCAAGACTTAAAAATGTTACTTTAGGTTTATTGCCGGAAACTGCAATTTTGGATTGGAAAGTTTCTGCCTGAAGCTCGTCTGAATATTCTGTATAAATTTTTGTCGGAATAAAACCAAGCCGGCGGATTTTATCTCTTGCCTCACGCAAATCTGAAGCTTCAATCTCGCCTTTTACTATCTGCTTATTATCTTTTAACGCGTTATATAAATACTTAGCCATAACCAAATTCTAATAATAATTTATACTATTTTTATAAAAATAGCAAGCAAAAATCTGGAATTTACATACAGATTTATACTAAGCCACTCTTAAATGTCTCACATGAAATGCTTTAGAGTTTAATCCCGTGAAAAATTAGAAGCTGAAACAAGTTCAGCATGGCGATATTAATTCTTGTTACGTTAACTTAATAAACAAAATCCCGTCTCTGATAAAGACGGGATTTTTGATATTTATTGAACAGCTTCAGATATTTCGGCTTGCTCTTTTTTAGCCCGCTTTACTTTTTTTTCAAAAGCTATTTTGTCATCAACAAGCTTTATAACAATTGTATCACCGGGAGCATATTTGCCCGAGAGAATTTCTTCTGCCAGCATATCTTCAATTTTACGCTGGATTAATCGTCTCAATGGACGGGCACCGTAAGCCTCCGAATAACCGTTTTTAGCAAGATGATCTTTTACCTCATCCGTTACCTCTACAGAAAGTTCACGCTCTGCAAGACGTTTGAACAAATCTTTCAGCATCAAATCGACAATCTGTCTGATTTCTTCCTGAGACAGGTGAGAGAATACAATAGTCTCATCAATACGATTTAAGAATTCTGGTCTGAAAGCTTTTTTCATTTCTTCTGTAACTGTTTCTTTCAGCTTTTCATATTTATCTTTTGATTCATCATCACTTGTAGAGAAACCTAATTTTGATGTTGTTGTAATCATGCTTGCACCAACGTTTGATGTCATTATAATAATTGTATTTTTAAAGTTTACATGACGACCTTTAGCGTCTGTTAAACGTCCGTCATCAAGTATTTGAAGCATGATATTAAATACATCGGGGTGTGCCTTTTCAATTTCATCAAAAAGAATTACACTGTAAGGTTTTTTACGAACAAGTTCAGTTAAATGACCTCCGTCATCATAACCAACATATCCCGGAGGAGAACCGATAAGTTTTGCGGTTGAATGTTTTTCCATAAATTCTGACATATCAACTCTTATCATATTATCTTCCGACCCAAATACGGCTTCTGCAAGGGCCTTTGCAAGTTCAGTTTTACCAACACCGGTAGGGCCGCAGAAAATAAAGCTTCCGATAGGTCTGTTCGGACTTTTCAATCCTACACGGGCACGTCTTATTGCCTTAGAAATTGCAACGACAGCGTCATGCTGACCGATAACTCTTTCATGAAGAGTATCTTCAAGTTTAAGAAGTCTTTCACTTTCGCCCTCTGTCAGCTTGGTAACAGGAACCCCTGTCATTGTTGAAATAACTTCTGCGACATTTTCTGCTGTAACAGTCGGCTTGTTAGCTTCATGCTCTTCTTTATATTTCTGTGCCATTTCGCGTATTTTTTCTTTTAAATCAGCTTCATCATCTCTTAACTGGGAAGCTTTTTCAAATTCCTGATTTCTGATTGCTTCTTCTTTTTCCTTAATCAATCCGCGCAATTCTTTTTCAAGTTCTTTGCCTTCAGGAGAAAGATTTGATACCTTTAAGCGGACTTTTGAAGAAGCTTCATCAATTACGTCAATTGCTTTATCAGGCAGAAATCTGTCCGTAATATATTTATTAGACAATTTTACAGAAGCAACTATTGCTTCATCAGAAATTATTAATTTATGATGCTCTTCGTATTTAGGCTTCAAACCTTTAATAATTTCAATAGATTCTTCTTCTGTCGGCTCATCAATGATTACAGGCTGGAAACGGCGTTCGAGAGCAGAATCTTTTTCGACGTATTTTCTATATTCATCAAGTGTTGTAGCGCCGATTACCTGAATTTCACCTCTTGATAAAGCAGGTTTTAATATATTTGCGGCATCAATAGCGCCTTCTGCGGCACCCGCACCTATAAGTGTATGCATTTCATCAATAACAAGAATAATATTTCCTGCCTGACGAATTTCGTCCATGATTTTTTTCAAACGCTCTTCAAATTCCCCGCGATATTTTGTTCCGGCGACAAGAAGCCCCATATCAAGCTGAATAACCTTCTTTCCGTCTAAAATATCAGGTACTTCAGCATTTACAATTCTTGTTGCAAGCCCTTCTGCTACAGCAGTTTTACCAACACCCGGTTCACCGATAAGAACAGGATTATTTTTTGTTCTTCTTGCAAGAATTTGAATAACGCGTTCAATTTCTTTTTCTCTGCCGACAACAGGGTCTAATCGTAGTTCCTGAGCAGCAAGAGTCAAATCTCTGCCAAATTCATCAAGACTCGGAGTTTTTGTTTTTCCTCCCGAAGAAGAAGAACTTGAACTTCCTGAAGATACAGTCTGGGGTTTTGATTCTCCCAGCATTTTTACGACATTGCTTCTGACTTTGTTTAAATCAACACCAAGATTTTCCAAAACACGGGCAGCAACGCCTTCTCCCTCTCTTATTAAACCTAATAAAAGATGTTCTGTACCTATATAATTATGTCCCAGCTGTCTGGCTTCATCCCATGACAGTTCAAGAACACGTTTTGCTCTCGGGGTAAAAGGGATTTCAACGGCAACAAAACCTGATCCTCTTCCTATAATTTTTTCAACTTCTGCTCTTGCATCTTTCAGGGTAACCCCCATAGATTTCAAAGTTTTGGCGGCAACACCAGTACCTTCGCCTATAAGCCCTAGAAGAACCTGCTCGGTTCCGACAAAATTATGACCGAGTCTGCGAGCTTCTTCCTGAGCCAGCATTATAACTTTTATAGCTTTTTCCGTAAAACGTTCGAACATTAATTACTCCTATCTCTCTCTAATAATATATATATTTTACATAAAAAACAAAAAACTTTCAAGTAGTACAGGGTTGAAAATTTTGTATAAATAATATATAATAAATAAAAAGGAGAATGAAATATGTTGAATAGAGAAGCTTTGAATTGCCCCCCCCCCGACAGGAATCGTTTGTAGACAGGGT
>URXH01000102.1 GCA_900551675.1 uncultured bacterium | reverse complement strand
CTGACTTCCTTCGAGCTTCACAGCCATCTAAATAAATTCTCACCCTTTAGCGCTCCCTTTTACAAAAAAGGGAGATAACGAAATGACAGTTAATTATTCCCGTTATATATTCTTATATAATTCCAGTAGCTTGCAAAAACCTTTTTTACATAATTCTTTGTTTCCGGATACGGGATTTGTTCTACAAATTCGTCAGTGTCATTGTAGGTTAAAGATGTTTTCCATCTCTGCAATGAACCTATCCCTCCGTTATACGCCGCAACCGAAGATATATCATGCCCTTCAAGGTTATTTCTTAAAAATTCATAGTAATAATTGCCGATTTTTATATTCTGATATGGATTAAACAATGATGAAGGAATAAGCATGCCTAAGTTAAATTTACGGTTAATTTCATTTGCTGTAGAAGGCATCAGCTGCATAAGCCCGCTTGCACCTGCAATACTTTGAGCAAGAGGGTCAAAATAACTTTCCTCACGGGTCAATGCAAGCATTAAAGGCGGATTGTTACCTGCTTCTTCCGCAAAATTCTTAATATCATCATAAAAAATTACAGGGTAAACAAGACGCCAGCGTAAATCATATTTATCAGGCTTATCTTTAAGCTTCTCCATAGCTTTACGCGCAGTAAGCATGGAATTTGAATAATCTCCTTTTTTAAACAACACCCAGCTTTTTATAAATTCATCGTCTCCGCCTATTTCATTAACTATATCATAATCTTTTAAGTCAACAAGCTTTACTATAATATTATTACGCTTATATTTGTAAGGATAAACAACAGGTTTTGGGTCTATAAAATCTGTAATTAAAGGTCCTCTCATACGTGTCAGTTTCAAATAAGCACGATATGCATAGTATGAATCAGGGAATTTGTTAATGACATTTTCATAAAAACTTGTGTATTCTGCGTAATTATTCGTTTTTTCAGCCAGCTTACCAAGCCAGAACATAACCATAGGGGCAGAATTTGCATCAGGGAATTTTCTTAGATGATCCATGCCAATCTTTTTTGCATTTTCATAATCTCCTGATTTTATCTTTGCAAAAAATATATTAGCAAGGGCATCTGCGGAAAATTTTCCATCCGGATATTTTAAGTATAAATTACTGTAGCATGCCAGCTTGTCTTTTTGCTGAACGTTACCGCACTTCAAACTCATAAGGTAATCTCTGCCTTTGCCTTGCGAAAGAGCAAGAAGCCTTTCAACAGCTTTCGAATTTGAATCTGATAATTTTAAATAAATATCTACAGCATCAATTATACTGTCTTCTGAAACATATTGAGAACGTTTTTGAAGCCCGTTTTCAGTCAAAAATTTTGCTCTTGCAAAATTATTCATAGCATAGGAAATTTTTACATCCAGAGCCCAGTTCTCTGCAGTATCAGTTTTCTGCAAAATTTCGCGTGCTTTTTCATATTCCGCGAAAAGATAGCAGGTCTTTGCCATGAGCAAATAATCATCTTTTGAAATTTCACCTGAAATTTCAAGCCAGTTGTTCACTGCATTCATCGCGAGTTTGCCTGACGGAGACTTTTCCAGATAATGTCTGAAATGATTTTGAATATCATCTTTAACAGACTGCGGAATAATTCTGTCATCTTTGTATTTATTTTTCAAAATTAAACCAAGATAATATTCTGAAGCTATTGCATAATCGGTATCAGGAGAATTGTGAATTATGTTTTCAAAATACTTTTTAGCAAGCAGAGGTCTTGACTCAACAAGCTTTTGCCCTGCAAGATAACGGGAACGCGTACTTAATTTATGGTTCGGATAATTATTAAAAAGGAATTGATATTGCTTAAGCTCAGACTTGTCATCCTCAAGCATTCTGGCACATTCCGCCCTGTGATAAATCGCGGCAGGCTTCAAATTTGAAAATAGTGAGACTTTTGAAAAAAGATAATAAGCATTCTGATAGTTCCCCTTAGAAAAATCTTCCAGAGCAGAAGAATAAATTTCATCAGTTTTTTCAGACGGCTGGTACAAAACAACAACAGCCCCGCCTACAGATAAAACAAGAACCGCAAAGATTGCTATTACTCTCTTTTTCATTTCCCAAATAATCATCTGATAACACTTTAACAAAAAATTATTTATTATTCAAGAAACAATACTGCGCTTTACAAATCGGATAAAAAAAAATTTTGTAGTATAATAAAATCAATATGAGGAGGGTAAAATGTACGGAATTATATTAGCAGGCGGTTCAGGAAGCAGATTATGGCCTTTATCTAGAGAGCTGTATCCAAAACAATTGTTAAATTTGAACTCGGATAAGAGTCTTTTGCAATCAACTTTCGAAAGACTTAAAAACTGCATGCCTGGAAACAATATTATAAGCATTACAAATACAAAGCATGCATCAAATGTCCGCATGCAATTGTCAGATATGTCTGAAAATCCGGTCATATTATCAGAACCAACTGCGAAAAATACCGCTCCGGCAATAGTTTTAGCTGTAAAGTATATAATTCAGAAATCAAACACTGATCCTGTTATATTAGTTGTACCGTCTGATCACTTAATCAAAGATAACGAAAAATTTTTATCTACTGTTAAAAAAGGAGAAAAACTCGCACAACAAGGATATATAGTAACTTTCGGCATCAAACCGCATTATCCTGAAACTGGTTACGGATATATTAATACTGCAGAACAAATTAACGACGGCTATAAAGTAAAAGAATTTGTTGAAAAACCTGATCTTGAAACCGCAGAAAAATATCTTAAAGAAGGAACATATTTCTGGAACAGCGGAATTTTTATGTTCAAAGCATCTACTCTTTTAAAAGAAACTGAAAAGCATGCACTTGATATAGCCAAAATCGCAGAAGAATTTGATTTTTCAAAATCAGATGAAATTCCTTTCATTACCTTTGACAAAATGCCGAATATTTCAATCGATTATGCGGTTATGGAAAAATCAGATAAAATAGCCCTTGTAAAACTTGAAAGCGATTGGAATGATCTCGGTTCCTGGCAGTCTATTTATGATGTCAGCCAGAAAGATTTAAACGGAAATGTTTTTATAGGTCATGTGCTGGATAAAGATTCTAAAAATTCTTTTGTTTACGCATCATCAAAACTTGTCGCAACAATCGGACTTGAAGACACCGTAATCGTTGAAACAGAAGATGCAATTCTTGCCTGCAAAAAAGACCGCACGCAAAACGTTAAACATATATATGAAACTTTGAAAAAACAGAATGATAACACACACCTGATACACAAGACTGTCTACCGTCCGTGGGGATTTTATACAGTAATTGCTCAAGGACAGGGATTTTTGACAAAAATAATACATGTTAATACAGGACAAAAGTTATCCGTACAATCACATAATTTCAGAAGCGAGCACTGGGTTGTACTTACAGGAAAAGCAAAAGTTGTTCTTGAAGGAAAAGAACTTATTCTTTCTCCGGGGCACAGCGTTGATATTCCGGTTAAAGCAATACACTCTCTGCAAAATCCTTTTGACGAAGGGCTTGAAATTATTGAAGTACAAAAAGGCGACCCGCTGATTGAAGAAGATATTATTCGTTACGAAGATATGTACGGACGTGTATAAAAAACTTAACAATAAACGCAATAAATAAGATTTACATGTTTTACCAAAAATATGCAAATCTTGTATCAAAAAAATTATAATCCCGCGTTTAGTTCTACTATGAGAACATTCAGGACAAAAAACGGAAAAGAAATAGGCAACGATACTTATTTATTCCGTGATGATATTGACTGGAAACAATTTTCTAAATATGAAACTGAACACTTTAAAGATAAAAATAAAGTAAATATAATCCAATTTGCATCGTCTGACGGCTCGGAAGCGTACACGCAGGTAATGGCAATTCTCAAAAGAGATAAAACAAAAGCCGAAAAATTTTTTCCAATACATGCATACGATATAGATAAAGAAATGGTAAAAAGCTCAAAAAGCGGGTTCTTAAATATTACACTTCAAGATATTAGTAGAATGCGTGGACATTCCATTGACTATAAAAAATACTTTAAAATTCCGGCACCGCAGTACAGAACAATGGAAACATTAGAAAGTATGTGCGCTTATATGAGTTATCCCGAACTTTTAGAGTCAGTGCCAAGAGTTTATTCTGTTTCAGAAGATCTGACTAAAAGAGTTAAATTTCATCAAAACGACATGTTTAAAATTCTTAAAAACCTTAAAGATAATTCAAATACAATCCTTATGTGCAGGAATATTTTAGGCTACTTTTCAAATAATGAAATATATAAATTTATAACTTTATTGTCGCAAAAACTTAAATCCAACAGCTTATTTGTAATAGGTTCATTTGATAGTAATAACAGCAATATTGAAAAATATTTAAAACAAAACGGATTTCAATATGTTTTTAAAAATGTTTACAAGAAGATATAATTGTTGAAAGCTCCATATAATAACCTGAATTAAGCAATTCATAAAATCTTTGCGTAACATTCGGGGCAATTGCCTCAACCCATTCACAATCAATATAAAGCCCCTCAACCAGTCTTGCAAAAAGTTCTGCAGGCTTTTCATAATATTTTTTGTAACGGTTAATTCTTGAAGAAATCCTTGACTGCTTTTTCTGATATGATTTTAGCCTTATATATGCGCTAAAAGCCTGAGGCATGTCCGAAAAATCATTCTCAATATTATCAATAGTATATAATTTTACATCTTTCTTGAAAAATCCGCCTTTAATCAGCTTAACCCTGTCATATTTTAAAAGATAACGCGCATCGGATTTTTTTATATATTTATCAAATTCTCTGAATTTTTTCGAACGCTGAAATTTCGGATAATAAATTTTTATAATATCTTCGTACTCTTTTATTTTCGTTTTAACTCTGTCTTTATGTTCATAAAGGCGGATACACAAAGAATTCGGGTCAACAAAATTTGTAACTTTTATCAATTCTTCCAGAAAAATATGATTGTCAGATTTAAAAAGCATGCTCAAAGTTCCGCCTGTTTTATTCATTTCAGGTTCTATTTTTGAGTGGATATAATGTGCAAATTCATGCAAAAGAGTCGGAACAACTCTATCCTCAGGAGTATTTCTTGAAATATCAATTCTGTTTTTAAGAAAAAATCCCTGATGCCCGCGCGCCTTAGTTGTTGTGTGAACGGTTAATCCAAGCGATTTAAAATATTTTACAAGCTCTTTTCTGTCAAATCCCGTATTCATAAGAATATTATACACTAACTAAAAAGCTTTCTTATTTCCTCAGTATCATCCATAACCGCACCGGCTTCTTTCATAAGTGTATTTACCAATTCATCAAAACGCCAGATATCCGCATACTCTGCGGAACAATATTCATGGTAAACCCTTAAAATATCAATAATATTTGCCAGACGTTGAACAGACGCTGTAAAATCCATGACTTTCATTCTTGAATATTTGTAATTAAAATTTTCATCCATAGCCAATCCTTTCTAATTTATCAATAATACTTGATATATTATAAAGTATACATGATAAACAAATTATGCAAGTCTGCTATTATATTTTTATGAATGATAAACAAATAAAACAAAATATTGCATCTAATATAAGACAGTACAGAGCTAAAAAGAAAATTTCACAAGAAAAACTCTCTGAACTAACAGGTATCAGCCAACAACATATTTCAAACATAGAAAATGAACAGGTAAATCCAAGTATTGAATTGCTGCTGAAAATTGCTGATGCATTAGATGTAACACTTAATGATCTGGTATATTAAGAGATCGGAAGTACAGATGTCATGCTTGTATTTAAAATAGCAGGATACTAATAACAGCTTGACATCTTGACTTCCGGACTTCCAAAACAACCCCTCTTCCTTAATCCCTCTCC
>URXH01000101.1 GCA_900551675.1 uncultured bacterium | reverse complement strand
CATAACTTTTGCCTCCTAAAAATTAAAACTATATTTTTATTATTTCCGATTTTTCTTTATTTGTCAATATGAAAAAGCGGAATCTCCTGTAAGGAGATTCCGCTTTTTATAGTGTTTAATGTATTAAAATTATGCTTTAACAAGTGATTTCGCAAAAGATTCGGAGCTTCTGGAATGTATTTCATCCTGAATTTTTTTGATAAATTCATCGACTCCTATTGTTCCGACCTGTCCGATACCGCGTGCGCGAACAGCAACCGCATCTGCTTCAATTTCTTTGTCGCCTACTACGCAAACGTAAGGAATTTTCTTATCCTGCAGACTTTCTCTGATTTTGTAATTCATACTTTCGGAGCGGTCATCAAGATTTACTCTGATTCCTGCATCACGCATTTTTCTGTAGATTTTTTCTGCAAAATCTATGTGTTTTTCGTTCGAAATCGGAACGATTGCAACCTGTGTAGGAGCAAGCCAGGTCGGGAAGGCGCCTGCATAGTGCTCAATTAAAATTCCGTGGAAGCGTTCCATTGAACCGAAAATTACACGGTGAAGCATAACAGGAGTTTTCATCGAGCCGTCTTTATCCTGATATTTGATATCAAATCTTTCAGGAAGGTTAAAATCGAGCTGAATTGTCGCGCACTGCCATGTTCTTCCTATAGCATCTTTGACTTTAAAGTCAATTTTAGGGCCGTAGAATGCTCCATCACCCTCATTAATATCATATTTCATTCCGCGCCTGTCCATAGCTTCTTTCAAGCCTGCTTCAGCTCTGTTCCAGTTTTCTATTTCCCCTACATAACTTTCAGGGCGAGTTGATAATTCAACTTCAAATTTCATATTAAAAATGTCCATTGTATCAGCTACAAAGTCAATAATTTCATTGATTTCGTCAACAAGCTGTTCTGGTGTACAGAAAATGTGAGCATCGTCCTGTGTGAAGCCCTGTACTCGAGTTAATCCCGACAGTGCACCAGATTTTTCTTTTCTGTAAACGGTTCCGAGTTCAGCCATTCTTAATGGTAATGAACGGTATGAATATCTGTTTGCCTGATAAATTAAAATATGGAAAGGACAATTCATAGGTTTCAAGATAAATTGTTCGTCAGAATCTTCATCTTTTTGGATAAAGAACATATTTTCACGGTAGTGATCTGCGTGTCCCGAAATTTCCCAGAGTTTTGATTTTGCTATGTGAGGGGTGTTTACAATTACATAACCGCGTTTTCTGTGTTCGGTTCTCCAGTAATTTTCAATTTCTTCTCTGACAATTGCCAGATTCGGATGCCAGAGTACAAGTCCTCCGCCTAATTCATCCCTTGTAGAGAACAAATCAAGTTTTGCACCGATCTTCCTGTGGTCGCGTTTTTCAGCTTCTTCTAAGAAGTGAAGGTAATCTGCTAAATCTTCTTTTGTCCAGAATGCAGTTGCATAAATTCTCTGGAGCATTTTATTTTTAGCATTACCTCTCCAGTATGCGCCTGCAACTTTTAAGAGTTTGAATGCATTTGCTTTAATATATGAAGTATTCGGAAGGTGAGGTCCAGCACAAAGATCGTTGAATAAAACATTTCCGTCTTTATCTTTTGTCAGGTATAAAGTCGGATTGTCATTTTTGTGTTCTTCCAATAATTCTGCTTTGTAAATCTCGCCTTCAGCCTTAAATTCAGCAATTTGTTTTTCAACATCTGGGATTACGTATTTTTCAAATGAAAGATTTTGTTTAACAATATTTTTCATTTCTTCTTCGATTTTTATAAGGTCTTCCTGTGTGAAAGCATGACCGTCTGTTAAATCAAAGTCATAATAAAAACCGTTTTCAATCGCAGGTCCGATAGCCAACTTTGCTGACGGAAACAGCTTTTGAACGGCTTGTGCCATAACGTGTGATGTTGAGTGTCTTAAAACACTTAAAGTTTCATTGTTTTTTTCCATTTTTTATCCTTTCTTAATAAAATTTCTCCACCGCTTTTGCGGTCCCCCTCCCTTTACAAGGGAGGCTGAGAAATTTTTGGGGCGGATCCCCCTAACTGCTACAATCAAATACTAACACCGATATAATTTAATTACAATATCTTTGATTTAAAGTGAATTTGACATTATTTATATTTTTTAGCATAATAACAAAAATTGGTAAATTTTATTATGTTTATGGATAGAATACTTTCAGTTATATCAAGGTATTATGATCAAGGAAATGTAAAGTTTAATATAGTCAGAATTTTTGGGAAAAACTGTTTATATATTTTTAAGGGATATAAAGTTCAGAGCTTTTTTGCAGAAGCTTTTGAACAATATTTTAAATCTAATAATATAGAGTTAAAAATAAGGAATTTAAAACAAAATCTTGATAAAATTTCTTGCGATTATATAGATGATTTTATGAGATTGTCAAAAATTTGGGGTAATTATACCTCCAGGAATTATTGGTCTGATTATGATACAAATTTGTTAAAGAAATATGAAACAATGGCGTTTAAGCAGCCTGTACCGGAAATTGCTGCTTTTAACAAGTTTACTTTTCTCAATAAGTATGGTTTATTTGATTTACCTCAGGCCGTTTTAGATACTGTTAACGGAAAAGATATAATTGATGCTGGCGGGTGTAATGGTGATACTGCTTTGATATTTAAAGATTTGTTTCCGGATTCTGCGATATATGTATACGAACCATTATCTGTATATTGCGATATTGTTAAAAAAGTTGCAGATAAAATAAATTCTTACGGTGAAGGAGGAGCTATTTCCCCGATTCATAAAGGTTTGGGAGCAAGGCAGGAACGAATTGACATTTCATTTAATTGCGCTGTTGAAAATTGTGAAATAACAACTATTGATGCCGATTATAAAGGTAATAATTTAGGATTGATAAAAATGGATACGGAAGGATTTGAAAGTCAGATTGTTGCCGGTGCCTCAGAGCTTATCAGACAATATAAACCTGTTCTCGTTATTGCAATTTATCACACTCCTGAAGATTTTTTTGAAATGAAAGATAAAATTTCGAAATTGAATCCGGAGTATAAGTTTATGATAAGGAGAAGTGAATTCGCAATTCCGACAGCAGATTTAGTGTTAATTGCGTATTGACTAATTTAGAATTAGTTTAATGTTACAAAAAGTTACGTATATTTTGCAGAGATGAGGTTTTTTGTTGTAAAATATCTATTATTATAAAGAAAGAGGTATAGATATGAATACGGCAGTTTTAGTAGGCAGAGTAGGACGCGATGCCGAAATAAGATATTTTGAATCCGGTAAGGTTAAGGCAAATTTTTCTATTGCAGTAAACCGTTGGGATCCTAAAACAAAATCAGAAGTTGCTGATTGGTTTAATATAGATGTTTGGGATAAACTTGCCGAATTTGCCGGAGAATATGTAAAAAAAGGTATTCAGGTTGTAGTTGACGGCAGAATCGGGCAGAATAAATGGACTGATAAAGCTACGGGCAATGAAAGAGAAAATTTTCTTATTATCGCAAACAGTATAAGATTATTAGGTTCAAAAAGGGATGTTGAGCAGGAATTATGATAATTAATTCTAATATTGTCGGAATAATTGCCGATGATTTGACGGGGGCAAATGATACGGCATTACAGTTTCATTTGAAGGGTGCTAATACTCAGATTTTGCTGTCTGATGAAATAGAGCCTTTAAATATCAAAAATACCCAGACCTGGGCGATTTCAACAGAATCAAGAAATGTTGAGCCTGAAATTGCTTATGAAAAAGTTCTGAAATCAGCGAAAATGTTTGTTGATAAACTTAATCCCGATTATTTTTACAAAAAAATCGATTCAACGCTGAGAGGCAATATTGCTGTAGAAGTTTTGGGTATTTTATCTGTTTTGGAATATGATGCCGCAATTGTTGTTCCTGCATTTCCTGCGGAGATAAGAACAACAGTAGGCGGTTATCATCTTTTAAAAGGGGTGCCCATAGAAAGAACCGAAATGGCAAGAGATCCGTATTCTCCTATTTTTGAATCTCATATTCCAACATTATTAAAATCTCAGGTTCTTCCGCAGTATCAAGACCTTATAGGCAGTCTGGAGCTTAAGACAATCATGAAGGGTGCAGGTCCTATTCTGCAAAAAATTAATGAACTTGTAAGAGATGGGAAAAAACTTATTGTTGCGGATGCTGTATCTACAGTTGATATTGAACAAATTGCATTAGCAATAAAAAAATCTGAAAATAAAATTTTGCCTGCAGGAACTGCTGCTTTCGCACAGGCTCTGGGTGAATACTGGTTTGCGGATCTGGATGCAGAACATATAATTAAGACATTCCCCCGCCTTCCGAAACTTATTGTGTCGGGAAGTGCAACACAAATTACTGCCAATCAGATAGAAAAACTTGAAAACAGCGATGAATTTGATGATGTTTTGACAATAAACCTCGATTTGAAGACAGTTCTTGATGGTGTAAAAGATGAACTTGTTGAACGCATTGTGTCAAATCTTAGATTTGAAAATACTGTTGTTGTTCATACTTCTAAGCTGATAAAAGAATTTGACGGATTCTCTGAAGATTCATTGAATGCTGAATTAACTAAAGCTAATCTTGCCTGCGTTATAACAGATTTTCTCGCAGAATTAACAAGACGTGTGTTAGCCCGCAAAGAAGCTATTTTAATAACTCTGGGCGGTGAAACATCTTATAAATGCTGTAGTGCAATAGGTGCTTATCAGCTTCAGCTTATTGATGAAGTTGCTCCTGCTATTGCTCTGACACTTGATCATAATGCACAGTGGATTGTTACAAAATCGGGAAATCTTGGCAACGCCAATACTTTGATTGATATTTTAAAGTATTTTGAAACTCACGGCGGTTTGCAAAATGAATAAAATTGCTATAACAACAGGAGATCCAAACGGTATAGGAGCCGAAATTACGATTAAAGCGCTAAAGAAGCTTGACTTACCGCCTGCAAGTATTGTTTTAATTTCTAACAAAAGGATTTTAGATTTTTACGGTAAGAGAAGTCATTCTGAACTTGTTTCAGAATCTAATCCTTTAATTACTAATAAATATCAGATCATCGAAATTCCGTATGATGCGGATATTGAACCAGGGAAAGTTACAAAAGAAGCCGGAGAATTTTCTTTTCAATCCGTTAAAAAAGCTTGTGAAATAAATGCAAAAGCATTAGTTACTGCTCCTGTTGCCAAAAATGCTTTATATCTTGCAGGCCATAAATTCAACGGCCAGACAGAAATTTTGCAAAAATATCTTGCTCATGACAGTCAACTGGCAGAAATGCTTTTTGTTGCAGGAAATTTTAGAGTTCTTCTTTTGACACGCCATGTAGCATTAAAAGATATTATCTTGACAAAAGACATGGTTGTTGAAAAAATTCTTAATTTAAAAGAATTTTTTGTAAAACATTTAAAAATTACAGATCCAAAATTTGCACTATGCGGGTTTAATCCTCATGCGGGCGAGAATGGAATTCTTGGACGGGAGGAAATAGATATTTTAATTCCTGCTGTTGAAGAACTGCGATCAAGAGGTGTTAATATTACAAATCCGCTTCCTGCTGATACATTGTTTATAAAGGCATTGGATTATGACTGTTGTATCGCAAATTATCATGATCAAGGATTAATACCTATAAAGACCATTGCAGGTGATAAGACCGTTAATATGACAATAGGACTTGATATTATAAGAACTTCGCCCGGGCATGGAACAGCATTTGATATCGCAGGAAGAAACATTGCCGATGAAACAGGTATGATTGAAGCTATAAAATCAGTTTTGTAAATATTTTGGAAGACAGAATAGAAGGCGGATGTTTTTTTTTTGATTAGAATATCAGCCCTCTCTCTAACTCTCTCCCCAAAGGGGCGATAGGACAATATATAGAAAATCAT
>URXH01000100.1 GCA_900551675.1 uncultured bacterium | reverse complement strand
GGAAGTATGAAAAAGATTTAATTATATTTAATATAATAAGTGTTATTTTTACAATTACCCGTTTGGCTGATATGATAATTTTGTATAGATTAATAAAAAATAATAGAAAAAGCATGCTTTTTTGTATGAATTTAAAAAAGCAAAAAATTAATCTAAATGAATAAGTGTATATTTTGCACTTTATTAAAGAAACCTATTATATCAATATTTTGAGGCTTACTTAATAAAAGTTCATACCAGGGGTTGACAAATTAATTTTTATAGTTTATATTAAAAGTGTTAGATGAAGTGTTAATTAAACACTTAATAACAAACCTCAAGAGAGGAGGACTAAAATGATAACTATAAATCCTGTAAAATTTAATACCGTAAAACCGATTTCTTTCGGTGAAGGAAATCTTAATAATATAACCCCGAGTGTAGCGATTTTATCGTTACAAAATCCGAATGCGAAAATTAATTTCGAAAATGACCTTAACCGCTCTCAAAGAGCTGATATGGTTCAAAACCCGAATATGCTTAACGCTTTAGGCGCTAAGCTTCGCAAGACTTATAATATACTATTTTCACCTGACTATGACAGAGCAAGCAAAAGCCCGAAACATATCTCTTTCTTAGGATAGTTTTCAGGCGGGATTGCTTTTGTCATATTTACCCCGCACAATAAAAACTTACTTCATAGATTATAACCATGTAGTTAAGTATTTATTTTTCAGTTTGATTTATCCTTTCTGTGTAAAAAACAGAAAGGATATTCATTTATGAACGAAAAAATTAGAGAAATAAGGTTTGACGCTGAAAAAGCCCGCTGTTTTTTCTCAAAAATACTGGCTTTTACTTTAGGACCCGTTGAATTAAAAGATTTAATGGAGCAAAATCTGGTAAAACTTGTTGATGTAAGACTTGCATCGGATTATGAAATAGCACATATCCCTTCTGCTATTTCTATTCCAAAAGATGAACTTGAGGATAACACCGAAAAACTTTCAAAAGATGAAATAACTGTTGTTTATTGTTACAACGAGCAGTGTCATCTCGGGGCAGGGGCATGTTTAATCCTTGCGGAATACGGTTATCCTGTAATGCTTTTAGAAGGCGGTTTTAAGACCTGGACAGAGGACTTCCGCTTTGCAACAGAGTAAATAATAGTCTTCCCACGCATCTTTATTATCCGCATGTCGGGTTAAGTTTTTTCTTTCTTTTGAAAGACGATTGAGCGGCGGTAGATTAAGCAGGAGTGCAATTAAAGAGCTTTATATCATCGCGGATTTATTCCGCGATCTCTTTGTTGTTTGTAGAAAAATTTTATTTGTAAGCACTACGTCTAAGATGACTTAAATATTTGCTCCGCCGTCATTTTTGATTTTTTCAAGAACATTTCTTGCGCCGTCTTTTGATTTCGCAAGTTCCAGTGCAAAGCTTGTCGCTTCGCTGTCTCTGGCAATAGCTTCTTTCAATCCTGTCATTTCATCGAGATTAAGATTAGAAAGCATTGAAGGATCGGAGTTTAAGGCAATTTTAAACAGTTTTTGCGACATAAAATCAAACCCGGGAAGCCCCATATATAACGAATACCATTTATAAAACTGGTGTATCATATAATAAGGATCTATTTCTCCGTTTCTCATAATAAACATCGGCTTAGATTTAAAAGAAAATCCTGTTTCAGTTACTATATTAATGTAAAAGGCTTCAATACCTTCAAGAGCGGTTATAAGTCCTTCTTCTTCGTTAATGACAGACAATACTTTGTCAGCATTGTCTAATTTTATTACTTTAGTTCCTTTTGTTTCTATATATGCTAAAAGTTTTGCAGGATCATTATTACACCCGTTAACAATATCCGAAACATTTTGTTTGACAAGTTCTTTCTTTTTCTCGGTTTCAGCAGACAGGGTCATGGTTACGCCTTTTGAAAGCACTGTTTTAGAAGTCGAATTGGTGCTTGAGACCTTTAAATGTCTGCGAAGCTTTTTACTGAGCGCCTTTTCCTGTTGCTCTAAAAAGAAATAAACGATTTTTTGAAAGAAGTTCATAATATTAATATATTATATTATCGTGCTGTTGTAAATAATCTTTACATAAAAATGTTATTTGAAGTGAATAAGTAAATAGGTGAATAAGAGAATAAGTTTTTGCGGAGCGCAAAAGCGCACGAAAAACAGTTTCCCTCCCTAATCAGGGAGGGTTAAATAATTTAATAAATAATTTGACTGTTAGCGAAGGCCCAATCAATGTTTGCGAAACAACAACAGACCGGCTATTGTTTGAACATAAAATAATAAGATTCTGAAACAAGTTCAGAATGACATAAGAGTGAGTTTAGCCGGTTTGAGTTGAGCAATTACAATTGATTAGGGAAGAACGGAGCGAAAGCCGGGGAGCTTCTTTGCGTTACTTTCTTGTCGGTACAGGAAAGTAACAACAAGGTATCTTTAGTAGATTGCTTTACTTCCGATAACATTCTTTATTCAAATATTAAGTTTGTATAAAGATTGTAAAAAATACACTTGCTTTTAAAACTACTTTATTTTATAATGTAATTGTGAAATAAATCACAATTAACAAAGGAGATATACATTTATGACAACAAAAAACAAAAAAACGGTTGAAAACCTTGAAAAAGCTTTACAAAGCGATTCAAGCAAAGTTGAAACCGCTGAACAATTGGAATTGTTAATCGAAAGAGTTAAGAAAGCTCAAAAGATTTATTCAAATTATTCTCAAGAACAGGTTGACGCAATCTTTAAAGCAGCTGCAACTGCTGCCGACAAAGCACGTATTCCTCTTGCAAGAATGGCTGTTGAAGAAACTGGTATGGGTGTTTTGGAAGACAAAATTATTAAAAACCACTTTGCATCAGAATACATTTATAACAAACATAAAAATGCTAAGACCTGCGGAATTATTAAAGAAGACAAAACTAACGGAATTAAAATTGTTGCAGAACCTCTTGGAGTTATTGCAGGTATTGTTCCTACTACAAACCCGACTTCTACCGCAATTTTTAAATCATTAATTGCTTTGAAAACAAGAAACGGAATAATCTTTTCTCCGCACCCGAGAGCAAAAGCCTGCACTATTGCTGCCGCTAAATTAGTTCTGGAAGCAGCAGTTAAAGCCGGCGCTCCGGAAGATATTATCGGCTGGATTGATGTTCCGTCTATTGAACTGTCTAATCAGTTGATGAAACACGAATCAATTTCTTGTATTCTTGCAACAGGCGGTCCTGGAATGGTTAAAGCTGCATATTCTTCAGGCAACCCTGCTTTGGGTGTAGGCCCCGGCAACGCATCTGCAGTTATTGATGAAACTGCTGATATTAAAATGGCTGTTTCTTCAATTATTATGTCAAAAACTTTTGACAACGGTATGATTTGTGCTTCTGAACAATCTGTAATCGTTGTTGATGAAATTTATGAAGAAGTTAAAAAAGAATTCATCTACAGAGGTGCTCATCTTTTGACTCCTTCAGATGAAAAGAAATTAATCGATCTTCCGTTCATTGACCCGAAACGCGGAACAGCTCATCCTGACATCGTAGGTCAGAGTGCACACAGAATTGCAGAACTTGCAGGATTTAAAGTTCCTTCAACTGCTAAATTACTTCTTGCGGAAAGACCTTCTGTTGATTGGGAAGATCCGTTCTCAAGAGAAAAATTATCACCGATTTTAACTATGTATAGAGCAAAAGACTTTGAAGAAGCAACAGAAATGGCTTACGAACTTGTTTCAAAAGGCGGTGCAGGCCACTCAGCAGACCTTTATACAGATACTCGTCATCAGGAAAGGATTGATAAATTTTCTGAAAAAATGCCAGCTTGCAGAGTTTTAATTAACTCACCTTCTGCACAGGGCGGTATCGGTGATTTGTATAACTTTAAACTTGAACCGTCTCTTTCACTTGGCTGCGGTTCATGGGGTAAAAACGCCGTTTCAGGTAACATCGGTGTTGAAAACTTATTGAACTACAAAACAGTTGCAGAAAGGAGAGAAAACATGCTCTGGTTCAAAGTTCCGCCAAAAGTTTACTTCAAAAGAGGGGCAGTTGATTTAGCTCTTCGTGAACTTCAAGGCAAAAAACGCGCCTTTATTGTAACTGACAGATTCTTATTCAACTCAGGTGCAGTAGATCATATTGTTAATGTTTTGGATGAAGTAGGTATTGATCACCAGATATTCTTTGATGTAAAACCTGATCCGACATTATCAACTATTAATCAGGCAATGGAAATTATGAAACCTTATGAGCCTGATGTGATTATATCACTCGGCGGCGGTTCTCCTATGGATGCTGCTAAGATTATGTGGTTGATGTATGAACAGCCTGATACGGTATTTGAAGATATTTCAATGAGATTTATGGATATCAGAAAGAGAATATGCCGTATCCCTGAACTCGGTAAAAAAGCTACTATGGTTGCTATTCCGACAACTTCAGGTACAGGTTCTGAGGTTACACCGTTTGCAATTATTACAGATGACAAAACTCACGTAAAATATGCAATCGCTGATTATGCATTGACTCCTAACATGGCAATCATTGACCCGAACTTTGTTGACGGTATGCCGAAAGGCTTGACAGCTGCATCTGGTATCGATGCACTTGTTCACTCAATTGAAGCTTATGTATCTTCTATGGCTACAAATTTCACAAATTCAAATGCTCTGGAAGCTGCAAAATTAGTCTTCAGATATCTTGAAAGATCCTGGTCTGAAGGTGCAAACGATCCGATTGCTAGAGAAAAAATGCACTATGCAGCAACAATTGCAGGTATGGCATTTGCAAACGCATTCTTAGGTTTGTGCCATTCAATGGCTCACAAACTCGGTGCTATGTTTAATGTACCTCACGGTGTTGCAAACGCACTGTTAATCAGACAGGTAATCAAATACAACGCAGTTGACTGTCCGAAAAAACAATGTATCTTCCCGCAGTATAAATTCCCGAATGCAAAAGCTAAATACGCTCAGATTGCAGACGAATTAGGCTTAGGCGGAAAGAATGACGATGAAAAAGTTGAATTGTTGATTGAAGCAATTGACAAACTTATGAAAGCAGTCAACCTGCCAAATTCTATCAAAGATTTCGGCGTATCTGAAGCCGACTTCAACGCTAAGTTAGATGAAATGGTAGAACTTGCATTTGACGACCAGTGCACGGGTGCAAACCCTGCATATCCGTTGATGGAAGATATCAAGGCAATCTATAAAGACGCTTACGAAGGTGTTGTAAGAGATTACTACGAAACTAAGTAAGTATATGCTTAAAAGTAAAAACAAAAGAACCGCTTTTTAAGGCGGTTCTTTTGTTTTTAGATTATTGTCTATTAAGGAAGACAGTCCCAGTATGATTTTCCGGAATTATCAGGACATTTATTCATAATTGCGTAATAAGCGCAGTAAAATCCATTGGAATCACTGGTATCCGTTAAAGAACATTTTTTTTCTGTTGATACATTATCTCTGTTTGAGCCGTATCCAGGTTCATCTTCTTTATAGTTTCTGTAAGTGAAAGTCGCTTCTACGGCGCATGTATCTTTGTTAAGGTGAAATCCCCATATATCATGTCCAAATTTATTCGGGCCTTTATTCCCGTTTACATCTATTGTTATAAGTGTTCCTGCAGCAGAAGACGGGTGAGAGCAAATGCCTATAAAACTTCCATCATTAAGAATTGCCAGATAATCAGCCCCCCAGTGTCCTACATAGTTTTTATTTCCTATAAGACAGTTCATGTGTAAGTTATCATTGGCTTCTACACCTGTAAATGTATATTGTTTATAGTTTTTCGGTGGAATTGTGTTATTGGAATTCCCCCCCCTCATATTTTATTTTTCCGGATGCATTAAGTTTTTCAAAAATAGTCTTTTTTATTTCTTCTGTTTGTTCAACATTACACTCATTATATTCATATTTAATAATACCTGATATCTGACTTAAAATAGAGTAATTTTTTTTAAACTGTGCTTCCAGAGCTTTATGTCTGTAATTCGTGGTTAATGTTGGTATAGTCATTGCCGCAACCACGCCTATAATTCCTAATGTTATCAAAACTTCAGCCAGCGTAAACGCGCATTTTTTGAAAAGTGAATAAGAGAATAAGTAAATA
>URXH01000099.1 GCA_900551675.1 uncultured bacterium | reverse complement strand
ACATATTCTTGTTATTTGAATTTGATATTTAATATGCCTGATAATCAAAAATATGAATTTTTAGACTCGATAAATAAAATACCTCAAAATTATAATCATTATTTTTTGCTGTTTGAAAGAAAATATTCAAATTCCAAAATAGAAAATATTAATCTCCCAAAAAATTATGAAGTTGTAGACAGATTTAATCCGGCAAGATTTGAAGGCTATGAATTAGTAAGAAAATAATTAAATTTCTCATTTTTTTTGTGTTAACATGTCAGTGTAAAATAGTATTACTCAAGAAAAGGAAGAGAAATATGGAAAAACTTTCACCGTTACAAATCGAAAGATTAAAGTATCAGCCGAAACTTCCGTCAAGCCTTGCAGACGGTATTAACAATCTGGAAATGGCTGAAGGTTCCGCAACTCAATCAGTCAGAGATCAGGAACAAATTCAAAATTTATTCAAAAATACATACGGTAAACCCGTTGTAACTTTTAAAACATCTTCTTCTTCAAAATCATCTGAAGTAAGAAATGTCGGTGTAATCCTTTCAGGCGGACAAGCTCCCGGAGGCCACAACGTAATTGCTGGTTTGTATGATGCTTTGAAACAGGCAAATTCTTCAAACAAGCTTTACGGTTTTTTAGGCGGTCCTTCCGGTATTATTGACGGCAAATACGTTGAATTTGACGACAAATTTATTGACGCTTACAGAAATACCGGCGGATTTGATATTATCGGCTCAGGCAGAACAAAACTTGAAACTGAAGAACAGTTCCAGAAATCATGGGAAGTCTGCAAAAAACTTAATATTTCTGCTGTTGTTATCATCGGCGGAGATGATTCAAACACTAACGCTGCACTTTTAGCAGAATGGTTTGTTAAAAATAACGCAGGCATTCAGGTTATCGGTTGCCCGAAAACAATTGACGGCGACTTGAAAAACGAGCAGATTGAAATTTCTTTCGGATTTGATACTGCAACAAAAACTTATGCAGAACTTATCGGAAATATTCAAAGAGATGCAAATTCCGCTAAAAAATACTGGCACTTTATAAAAATTATGGGCAGAAGTGCTTCTCACGTCGCTCTGGAAGCTGCTTTGCAGACTCAGCCGAACATAACTTTAATTTCTGAAGAAGTTGAAGAAAAGAAAATGTCTTTAGAAAGCATTATTAATTATATGTGCGATATTATTGTTAAACGTGCAGATATGGGTAAAAATTTCGGTATTGCAATTGTTCCTGAAGGCTTAATCGAATTTATTCCCGAGATGAAATCTATGATTTCAAACCTTAATGATATTATGGCATCTCTGGAAAACGATCCTGATTTTGTGAATGCTACAACAATCCGTGATAAATTCGATATAGTTGAAAACAGACTTGACCCTGCAAATGCTAAAGTTTACAATTCACTTCCTGCACTTATCAAAGGTCAGTTATTAGCAGACCGCGATCCGCACGGAAACGTTCAGGTATCAAAAATTGAAACAGAAAAATTGTTAATCGAAATGATTTCAACAAGACTTGATGAATTAAAGTCTCAGGGAGACTATATCGGCAAATTCAATCCGCAGTCTCATTTCTTCGGATATGAAGGCAGATGTGCATTCCCGTCAAACTTTGATGCTGATTACTGCTATTCTCTTGGCTTTAACGCATTTGCATTAATCAATTTCGGTTTGACAGGTTATTTGTCATCGGTAAGAAATCTGACAGCACCTGCTGATCAATGGATAGCAGGCGGTGTTCCTCTTACTATGATGATGAATATGGAAAAACGCCACGGAGAAATGAAACCTGTAATTCAAAAAGCACTTGTAAAATTAGACGGACCTGTTTTCAAACAACTTGAAGAAAACAGAGAAGACTGGGCAATGAATGACAGATATTTATTCCCCGGTGCTGTTCAGTATTTCGGTCCGTCTTGTGTATGCGATATTACAACCTGCACGCTTCAATTGGAAAGGTCAAAAGAACTAGCGAGCGTGTAAGCTTAAAACTATGTCCCCTCCTTTGAGATGAATAAAGGTGGGGTATGAAAAAAGCAGTCTTTCGAGGCTGCTTTTTTTATTCTTTCTGTCTGATTAATAAGGGATTAAGAGATGGTGTTGGTTATTTTGAAGCCCATATCAGTATCTGAATAAGATCCCGAAACAAGTTCGGGATGACGGAATTGTCATGCTGAATTTATTTCAGCATCTAAATTTACCATTATGAATTAGTGAAACAGCACCTTCTCCATCCCTAATCAGGGAGGGGGCAGGGGTGGGTAACAATCAAACGACAATTTTGTAAATACCCATCCAAACCTTCCCTAAACAGGGAAGGCTTTAATTTTTTGCTCCTTAATGGAGAGAGAATTTTCTTTTTATTCTCTCGCCCCTTTGGGGAGAGAGTTAGAGAGAGGGGCTGTCTTTGACCTGCCATGCCTCCTATGGGATAGGCAGGTTAGACATCTCCATCATATCTGCCGTTCGCATCATAACAGGCTGTTCTTTCCTGTTTGCCGTCGTTGCTGTATTTGCATTCATAATGCCAAGTAAATTCAAACCCTCCCTTATCATCAGGATAAAATATGTCATAACTAACACATCTGCCATTTTCATCGTATACATAGTTATTAAAGAACAATTGAACACTGCCGTCAGAGTTATAGTGTATCTGACGTTCCTTTTTATTAGAAATTTTGGGATCTGCTCCTTCATTTACAAAAAAGTAATCAAGTTTGCCGTCTTTGTCATACACTTTAGCTCGAGTGAAAGCTCCGTTTGCGTCATAGTCATTCAGCTGATATTTAGATATATTACCTGAATCATCGTAACTAATATAGACAGCATTGTTCTCAGCTTTTAAATCAGCTTCCGAGTTATAAATCCAATTTACTATGCCGTTATCGTTATATTCAAATACTTTGCCATCCGGTTGAGTTATTTTTTCCCCTGCGTTTTCCGGTTTGACTTCGTATGCCGGAATAGTTATTTTTTGTGCCGGAAGTTTATCTTTCGGATATTCTGTGGGCAGATTTTCAGGAACTTTTATATTTGAAACATCAATTTTTGCAGCAACAGAATTTATCTCGTCAAATTTTGCATCGATATCTTTCAGAGTAATCTCTTTGCCGTTTTTCAATTTGATTGCCGGCGGAAGTTCAATCTCATCAGGCATTTTGCTTGAATTCCTGTTCACACCGGCATCTCTTTTAAGCTGATGAACAATTTCCATTACAGTTTTATATCCTGATACGCCGTATTTTGCCTCAACTATGCCGTACCAGTTTTCGCCGTCATTTACTTTATGTTTATAAGCTGTCGTGTTTCCGTTTTCATCAATATTAACCCTTGTTGTTACATTACCGTCTTTATCTTTCTGAATTTTTATTCTTTGAAGATTATCACCCTCGCCGATTGTAGAAATTTCAGTTGTTGAGCCGTCCTCTGCAGTGGTGATAGATGATTTTGCAAGTTCTTTTCCGTCTTTTTTAGTTACTGATGAGACAGGTTTTCCGTCTGCACCGAGTGTTGTCTCTCTGACACTCCCATCTTCATTATAGGTAAATTGAATGGTTTCCGTTACATTATTGCCTTTATCAGTTACGCGTGAGGTAACGCGGTCTCCGTTTGCCGAATCTAAATATTCTGTAACCGTACCGTTCGTACGATATTTTGATTCAACAGTTTTACCGTCTTGAGCATATTTTGTTGTTATGCTTTCTTTTGTTTGAGTATTAGTTTCCTGATACAGTTCCGGTTTTCCGTCCTGATTATATAAGGTGCGAAACTGCATATTACCTTTTACTTCATAATTTTCAACTTTACCGTCTTCTTTATAAAATGTGCTAGAAACATGATTTTCATCATACAAAGTCTGTTCGGCTTTAGTTTTATGACCGCCCCCTTTTTCATTTGAATATACTATTCTTTTTATTTCATTATTCTCATTGGGTTTGAATTCAATAAAAGTATTACCGGTAGCGGAGTCTGTTGACGCTTTGGCTATTGAATCTTTGTCGAGCTGTACAGTTTGGAGAAATTTATACAAATCATCGCGTTTTAAATCTTTTTGATTTTCAAGCCCGAGACTTTTGAAAAATTTTCTTGTTTCGCGTTTGCTCAGCTTATCATTTTTGGCATATCCCTGAATGTCCCCCTGCATAGCTGACAATTCGCCTTCATCAAGAATTCCGTCATCATTTTTATCGTATTTAGTAAACAATGAATCTTTCAGTGTGCCATTGATGTTATTAAAATCATCTTTATGAATACCGTTAAAGTTCTCAAAATTTATTTTTTGATTTTTGCCGAAAGATATTCCGTTGTTTTCTACACCCATAAAATTTTCTCCTTTAAAAATAGCGTACCTTTTACTTGCTTTCTTAAACGGAATAATCTGCAAAAACTTTAATAAATTAGATTAAATAGTTTAGATTTCGTTACATTTTGCATTGAATTTTTAACATTAACCTGTTATTCAAAGTTCAAAAGTTCCGGCAGATCTATATCCAGCGCTCTTGCAATTTTTTGCAGGGTCCAGAGCTGGTAAATAACCTGTCCGTTTTCGATTTCTTCCAGTCTTGATTGCGTCATAAAAGTTCTCTTCGCAAGCATTTGCTGTGATAAACCGCGTTTTTCTCTATAATATTTTATTTTTTCCCCGATTTTTTTAAATCCGTTCATAAATTCTCCTTTTTTTACAACATTTTGATACATCTTTAAAAAATTGCCCACTTTTTCGGGTTGAAATATAATATATTTATGAAAAAGTTTGATATTTTCAGACAATTCAGGGATGCTGTTATCATATTGAACATAAAACGAGAAGTCGTTTACAGAAACCATACTTGTAAAAGGTGGTTTAAAGATTTTACGAATATAAAAAAACTTTCGCATCATTCAAGCTTTGATATCTGTCCGCTGAATTCCGAAAATATTGAAATTTATTCTCCTATCTACCACGCAATAATTTCTAAAGAAAATTTTTTTGCAAGAATTTCATACCAGTCAGAACTTAACAGAATTTTGTATTACGATCTGCAGGCAGTCAAAAAAGGAAATTATACAATATTATTTTTTACAGATGTGAGCGCACAAAATGAACTTACAGATATTTACAGAGAAAATGAAAAGCTTAAAGAAGAAATAAAATTACTCTCTGATGAAAATGAAGATCTTCAAAAAATTAAACGAAAAGCACAGAGTCAGGCAATCCGAATTGCTCTTATAAACAAGGTTTCCAATATTATAAGAGAAAGCATAGACATTTCACAAATTCTTCAATCTGCTCTCAAAGAACTTTCTATAATGTTCGGAGCCTATAAAGCATATTACGCAAAGACTGACAAAAAAGGATTTATCGTAGAAGAAATTTACGGTTTGAAAAAATCAAAAATGCCGCACGTGATAAATTTTGACGAAAAAACTTCTGAAACTATTGCAGCAAAAGAAATTTCAGTCTGTAACTCACTAATGGAATACGCTGATGCTAAACCTTTTAAACAGCCTGTCCTAAGAATTATTATTCCGGTTCATCAGATGCAAAACCTCACTGGCATAATAGTTTTGCTCTGCTATCAAAAACGCGGGCTAAATGAAGAAATAGAAATTCTTGAAGCTATTTCTTCACAATTATCAAACGCAATCACCAGAGCTGAGCTTTACCAGAAAAATATTCAGACCGTAAAAGAATTGCAAAATGCCCTTAAAGAATTGAAAGAAACTCAAATACAGCTTATAAATTCCGAAAAAATGGCATCACTGGGCCAGCTTGTAGCAGGTGTGGCACATGAAATTAATACCCCTGTTGCCTCAATAAAATCAAACAACGGAATAGTCGCAAAGCTGCTTGATTCAATAGAAGATACCGAATTAAAGGAGATGCTTACAGACATTAATGAAATAGATAAAGAAGCAGTAAATCGAATTTCCAATATAGTAACATCTCTGAAAAAATTTGTGCGTCTTGATGAGGCAGAACTGCAGGAAGCTGATATAAATAAAGAACTTGATTTGACATTGGAATTAATAAGGCACGAAACAAAAAACAGAATAGAAATAATCAAAAATTACGGTGAAATCCCTGCAGTGAAATGCTTTCCAAACATGCTTAATCAGGTATTTACAAACATTTTAATCAATGCATGTCAGGCAATAGAAGGTAAAGGAACAATTACAATTACAACAGAATATAAGGATAAAAAACTCATTGTAAAAATAAAAGATACCGGCAAAGGAATTCCTCAAAATCAGCTCAGTAAGATATTTACGGCAGGTTTTACAACAAAAAGTTCAGGCATCGGTACCGGTCTCGGTTTAGCAATTTGTTCAAAGATAATAGAGAAGCATAAAGGTGAAATTATTGCAAACAGTGAGATAGGCAAAGGCAGCGAGTTTATTATTACTATCTGTAGTGAGTAATATTTTATGAATTTTTCTTAACGATTTCAGCCAAATATTATTGAAAGAC
>URXH01000098.1 GCA_900551675.1 uncultured bacterium | reverse complement strand
ACTTATCCGCTGATTACCCGCAAGCATTTTTGCATTAAAAAAGAGGGCTTAAACCCTCTTAAAATGGTGGCAATTGTGCGTCTAGGTAGAAACAAATAGCTTTAGTATATCATGTTCACCTACGCTTATTTTATGATAATATTATCTTATGAAAAATAAGCCAAATCGTTTAGGAGAGAGTTTAATCAATGAATTTTGTTCTTACTTAACCGTTGGGACAAAAATGTCTTATGATGAAAAGACTGTTAAACAGTACAAAGATGATATTTGGGATTATTGGGAAAAAACTGGGTTTGAAAATTTAAAAGATTTTAATGCTGATAAAGCAAAATTGTATCGTAGATCTATTCAAGGCTCGATGCAAACAAAGCATCAAAAAATGAATCATGTAGCAGAGTTTTTTAGATGGATTTTTGGTAAGAAAGTTACTAAACCTGATATTAGCGAAGTGCTTCAAGTATTACAGTTAACCAATGCAGAAAAAGGACTTCTTTCAAAACATAAAATTCGAGAATATCCTACATTGGATGAATTTAATGAAATTATTGATTTCCCTGTAAATAATGATATTGACAGACGTGATAAGGCTCTTTTATGTTTTTTGTTACTATCTGCTGGTAGAGTTGATGCAGTAAGAACTTTACCTTTTATTTAGGTGCGTTGAACCCTAAAACATTGGATTTAGTGCAAGATCCAACAGAGGGGGGGGGACATACAAAAAGAAACAAATATATTATTGGGACACTATTTCGTTTTGATGAAGTTTATACAGAGATTATAAGAGATTGGTTACAGTTTTTAACTGAAAGTAGACCTGCTCACGAGTTTAGACATCTTGCAGTAGAGTAGATACAGCATTCAGATTGGCAAGAAATGGTCGCGAGATAAAGGCTATTTCTCAAAATGTGGGTCACGCATATCTTACAACAACGCTAAAGCAGTATGCAAATATGCAGCCACAAGAATATATTCAAATTATAAAAGGTTTAACGTTTAGAGTTGATGAGCAGGCAAGGGTATGCGATTTGACTACTGAAGAATTAATTGAAATAATTCACTTAAGAACTCAACGTTTAGGTAGAAAAGGCTTTTAGAATTTTAAATGTTGACGGATCTTTGATTTGAATGGTATAATGTTCTGATACCACTTGTTTATGCTGATAAATAGTTACAAATCAGGATTCTAATGAACCCAAATTTGTAGTGCTTAAAAATATAAGGGAGGTGTCCATAAAAACGATATAGTAAATATAAATAGTATAAAAATAAATAGGTTCAAAATAGAAAAGTAATAGCCGAAATAAAAAAATGCTCTATATGCAGTTCTAATTGTTTTATTTTTGAAATTTATTTTGAATAAAAATTTAGGGGATTTTTTCCGAATCTGTTTTTCAATACAAAATAGAATCAATAATAAAATGTTCAAATACATAAAAAATGAATATATTGAACATATAGTTTGTGTTGAAATAAAAAAAATCGGAAAAATTTGATCTATAAACTTATAGATGAAGCATACATAAAGTATCTCTGCAACAATGAAATAAGAGTTTAAAGAAAAAAGACTTAACGAAATATATTTATCTAACCGCATATAATACTTATAACATAAGGAGAATTATAATGAAACAAAAAAATAATAATGTAAATCCGTTTAACTATCCTGCTAAAAAATATAGCAGTTATGTATTTGATGCAACTACAAAATATCAAAAAAAATATTGTTTTGAAATGGGAACTGGCTCTCATGCTACTTGGAATAATGAAGCAGATGCCTTTAAACATACTTACATGCAGGCACAGCTTGCTTTATTTGCAGGTAAACATATTGCAAAATTTGCTGGAGATTATCATGAAATGCAAGGGAATAAAGACATGGGACAATCTAAAGGTGAAGAAAATATGGACAAATGGAATAATGCTCAAGGTCGTGAAATTGCAAAAGAAATTATTCAGGAATATGGTGTATGGGCAACTGCACCATCTCAAAAAATAAATGATGTTATTGCAAGAAAAGTGATGGAGCTGCACGAAAAGAAAAACAGTTATCAACGCAATTGTGTAAAGACTATCAATGCAAAGATTAGTCGATTACAGAAGCTCATAGAAAAGTCTTATATCGACAAATGTGAGGGAGTTATTGATGAAGAGTTTTGGAGAATACAAAACAAGAAGTGGAGAAAAGAGAAAAATGAGTTGATGGAGCAGCTGAGTATGTTAGATGTTGCTGATGAACAATTTTACAATAATTGTGAGCAACTTTTAAGTTTTACAAAAAATGCACACGAAATGTTTTTAAAAGGTTCAATTGAGGATAAAAGTTTTATAACAAAGCTAGTTATATCGAAAATAACCTATTATAACAAAAAGCTAGATATAGAGCTGTATCCGGTCTTTAATAGTCTATTAAAAAAAGCAAATAAAATAGTGACTCTCGAACAAGCTCAAATGCAGACTACAAGCACTAAAAAAGCACCCGAAGGTGCTAATTTTAAAAATGGCGGGAACGACGAGGCTCGTCTTGGATTTGCTCCACGCTCACAGAGTTTCGCCTCAAAGCCTTATGGCTTTAGCCGGCTCAATCTGTTCGCTATCCGGATTTGTTCACTACGTTCACGCCATCCGTCCGCAAATCCGCCGAACTCGCAATTAACGGTTCTCTCTCCTATCATTCAAAATTAAAAAGCGGTAGCAAAAATCTACCGCTTTTTAATTCGGGAACGACGAGGCTCGAACTCGCGACCTCATGCGTGACAGGCATGCGCTCTAACCAAACTGAGCTACGCTCCCTTATTTATTTATCAGTGTCTGTCGACATTTTTTATTATAATATGCTGATTTTTTTTTTGCAAGTAGGTTATTTATTTTTTTATGAAAAAGTGTAAATTAATTGTTTTTTAGTAGCAATTTATTTTTTCAGGCACGTTTATTTTTATATGAATAGTGTGAATAATATAAACAATAATTTTTCCTTTAAAGGAAGATGTCCCCAGATTAAAGATGCGCAGTGGGTATGTCATGTTGTAAATACTGCATATCCGCATGTTTCTACTACAAGATTCAACGCGCCTATGTTAAAGATTAAACAAAAAAATCCTGAGTTGTATAATGAATTTTTAAACCAAAATCCATTTCATTTTTCAGCCCCGTTTAATTTTAAAGAATTAAAACTTATTGCTATGTTTGATTGGCAAAAGCGTCTGATTGATAAATTAAACAGAGTTAGAAAAGAATGGCAGTACGGCTGTAAAACTGACTCCAGAAGAGTAAATAACTTAATAGGGCAATTAAAGTATAATAAAATCGGCAATTGCGGGGAAGATGCAATGTTAGCAGAAGCAATTTTGAAACTTAACGGCGTTGATAATGCCTGTACTGCAGGACTGAATGTTAATAATTTAAATATTGATCATTCAGTTTGTGTGTTTAATCGTGATGGTTCAATGTTTGACGGTAAAGTTACAAAAAATACTATAGTTATTGATCCATGGCTTGGAACGGCTGATTTTGCTTCTAATATGTTTTTAAAATACAAAAATCTTTGTAAACAATACTTTTCTAATCTGAAAGATAACTCAAAAATAAGCTTTAGAGATATAAAAAGGTTGGATATACCTGGCGAAGAAGCATTATTGCTGGCATTAAGACAGGATAAGCTGATGTTTCCCGGTATAACAAAGGAATTTATGCAATAAAAAACAGCTTCTTAAATATATAAGAAGCTGTTTTTTTGTTTTTTAGTTTTAGTTATATAGAGGTGCAAGTTTAGCCGATTGCTGCGGGATTACACCTTCTTCTATTGATTGATAAACTCTGTAATCAATTACAGGGAAGCAGTTATCGATGCTTTCAATTTCTTTTAGTTTTGCTTCATCAATATTACCGCTTTCAATCATATCGCAGATTGTTTCAAATCTGTCAACATGTTCTCTAAATCTGTCCGTAGCATAGTCTTTAGCCTGCCATGTCGTAATCAAAAACGGCCAGTCAGAACTTTGCAATAACAGATTTTCTCTTGCCATCTGATTTAATGCTCTATGCAGAAGTTTATCCTGAGGAATTTCCGGATATTTGTCTGCAATTGCATTAATTCGTTTTTCGCAGGCATGAATTATAGGCCACATCCATTCTGTTAAATGGTTATTCCATACATAGAAGTGTCCGCCCTGTCCCCATGAACTTTCAGGAATTTGTATAGCTTCTTTAGGCGGATATTTATGAATATATTCACCTGCTGTCATTCTTTCAACTTCCGGTAAGTATGTTGCGAATTTTTTAATTACCTGTTTAATAAATTCAACACCTTCGAACCACCAGTGGCCGAAAAGTTCTGTGTCGAATGAAACCATAACAAGACCTTCTTTACCTGTTGCATTTTTGTAATCGTTGAGCATGTGATAAATTAAGGTTGTATAGTGGTCTGTATTTTCATTAACTTTATTTAACGCCAAAACAGGGTCATAAAGCATTTTATCGCCTAAATCGGTAGTCGGCGAAGTAATTCTCCAGTAATGCATACCAGATTTGTCGTCTTTTTTGTGGAATTCTCTGTAAACTCCATCCCCCGGATATCCATCAGCAGCTGACCAGACCTGATAGCCTGCTCTGTCATTTCTTCCCATAACAGCAACCTGAGCATCCGGTAACCAGTAAGCAGAATATGTGTCATAACCTGTTGCAGGACGTTCAGGAAGCGGGATGTATTCAATATTTCCATAAACACCGATTACACGTCTGTTTCCTATTGAATTTCCGCCTTCTATAACATGAGATTCAGTGAAGAAGTATTCAATGTCGTTATTTTGTAATGTTACTTCAATTGCCGGTCTCCAGTGCTTTTTACCGTCTTTCCCGACATATTCATATCCCTGTCTGTAAGCGCATTCAGGAAGCCAGCATCCGCAAGCTTTTTTCCCGAATAATCTTTTTGTAGTATCAGAACCTACTTTAAATTGAGCATTAAGGTTGCTGTCAGTAGCAAGAAGCGGTGAAAATCCGTGTGTTGCTCCTGATGTCGTAATTTCAATACAACCTAAATCCTGGTATTTTTTAAATTGGGCAATTAAGTCCATTCCGTATTTATTTACGAAAGCATCTTTGATGTTAGAAAACCAGTCAAAGTAATATTTTGCCAGGTATTTTAAGTGCTGAGAATGAGCAACTTTAGGATCAGGATATCTTTCTAAATCCTTAGATACCTGTGCAATTCTTGAATCAAGGTATTTAACAAAACCTTCCTGCAGATATCTGTCGTTAAGCTGTTCTGCCAGAATCGGGGTAATACCTACCGTAAGTTTTGCTTTGATACCTTCATCATACAACTCAGATATTGCATTCAGCAATGGAACGTATGTTTCTGCCATACATTCATAAAGGTTTTCTTCCCCGAAAGGCCACATACCGGCTTTTCTGTAATAAGGAAGGTGGCTGTGTAACATAAATACGAATTGTCCTACTGACATTTTTGCCTCCATATCTCATTTAAACGAATTATTATATAACTATAATTCTTACTTATATATTATTTATACCACAAACGGGTAAAAAATATAATCCTTAAGAACTAATTCTTGTGTATAATGTTACAATTTTTAACAGTAAAAAATACACTAAATACTACAAAAGTAATGATTGCCTTTAAATGTGCTTTTTTGAAATATCTTAACAAAGATTGTTTATTATATTGCAAATTGAATTTTTTTTATATAAATCTTCTACTAAATACCTTTTCTTTACATGTCCTAATGAAAAGCCTTTAACATCCGGACTCCAAGCTAAAATTTTATATAGTGAGCCAAATGAAGCTATATACTGTGAACCACTAGGTGATTCTTCTAACTCTAATACCATTTCTACTGATACTGCATCAATATTATTTGATGAATACATTATGGATGTATCTCCGCTAAAATACATATTATTCTCATTTATTGTTATGTTTTTCATTGTAACATCATAATTATTTCCGCTTAAATCTTCCCATACATTAGTATTTGTGCTATGTCCTCCCCTTATATTATGAATTCCATCCAACAAAAGTACTAAACCATCTTGTACATAATCCATACTTGCTGTTTCGGAAATAACTTTACTATTTGATATATTTGATGTATCTTTTCCATATCCAATTTGACCTTTTAATTCATCAGTTAAAGTATAATATACATTTTTTCCAACTTTGTAACCTTTTATATAATATACAATTCCTGTTTTTTCTGAAAAGGCATATACATCTTTTAAATTGTTATCTTTTTTTATCCCTCTAGTAATATTCTCAGCGCCAATTTTATTTAAATCTATAGTATATAATTCGACTTTATCGCCTTCTTTTACACCTTCCTTATCAAATTGATCTTTTAAATCATCTGTTATATCAATTGACATAGACTCCTTTGTATTATCATCTAAAATAGTATATGGATACTCTTCTTTTTCGTATTTATATTTATCAACAAGATTTTGTACTTCATAT
>URXH01000097.1 GCA_900551675.1 uncultured bacterium | reverse complement strand
TTTTTAATTTTCGTCAGGCACATATTTGAACAGGTCATTCGGTGTGCAGTCTAATGCAAAACACAGCTTATTAAGAGTTTCAAACTCAATACCTTTTGATTTGTCATGATAAATATTATATAAAGTCTTTCTGTTAATTCCGGTTAGTTTCGCAACTTCACCCCTGTCCATTCTTTTTATCCCTAAAATAATTGAAAATCTATTTTTTATCATGGTATTTATAATAACTATTTGGTAAATAAATTACTTCCTTGAGGTGAGTATTAGACATGTAGGTAATATACGCCCCAGATTATTTAATGTATATTAATATCAGAGGTAAGAAATGGATAAAAATGATAAATTAAAAACAGTTGGAATTATTGAAAGCGCTGTTGTTGAGCTTAAAAGTCTACTTGAAATTGCTCAAAAGTTTACTGATGGAAAAGCTGATAACAATGATCTGAAAGAAGTCGATTTCTGCCTCTCAAAAATGGAAGAACACGTTAATAAATTAAATAATTTGTTTGTTGAAAATAAAATCGAAGAGCTTATTAATTCCTAATTTATAATATTAATTTAAAACTCAATGTTTCAACTATCGTCTGAATATTCATATTCAGGCGGTATTCTTTTTTTGCGGTTTCAATTGCTTTTATATCTGAAATAAGCTTCACTTTCAGCGATAAATTATCAAGATTTGTTTTTAAAAAAGCATTAATATAATTCTGCATCTGTGTAAAAACTTCTAAGGGATCGACCATTTTTGCTATATCAAGAATTTTGTCATTGAAGTCAAGAACTTCATTGCGTTCAAGTTCCAGATACCCGTCCATTGCATCTTTCACCAGAGAAAAGTTTCTATCTTCTTCCTTCATTGACGGAACATAAAAACACTGTGCGCGTGAAACAACTGTTGTTATCATATCCGATTTATCTTTTGTCAGAAATATAAATGTTGTATTGGAAGGCGGTTCTTCAAAAGTTTTCAATAAAGCGTTAGCGGCATCTGCCTGAAAATTCAACTGGTTTAACCCCTGAATATTTCCTTCTTTGTCTCTGTCGCAAAAAATCAAAACTCTGTGGTAATCAGATGTTACAAGCAAATCATTTTTAATCATTCTTGCCTGATCAATTGAAATTACGGTTTTAGAAGTATCGTCAGATGGTTTGTTGTCAACTTTTGAAATAGTCAAAACGGCGGGATGATTATTTTCTCTAATCCATTTACAATTGAGACACTGGCAGTTTTCTGTATGGTCTCCCATGCAGTTAAGCATTCTAGCAATTTCGAGCGCCAGTTCATACTGTGATTGGATATCGGAACCGTAGAACAGAATGCAATGTGCTATTTGACGGTTTTGCGATGCTATACCGTTATCAAAATATTTCATTAAAAATGGATATTGTTTATCTAAACAACGCATTTTCCACCTCTTTTTCAACATCAAGCGCAAGTCCCGATTTAATTCTGTATTCCGCATCAGTCAGGTTCTCTTTTAATTTTACAAGATCTTTCAGGTTATTTTTTTTGAGTTTCTGCAAAGTTAGTTTGACAACATACTCATGCATTCCTGTCATTCTTGAAAGTTCCACAGGTGTTGCACTGTTTCCTTTTGCTTTTAAAATTATCCAGCGTCTTAGCATCGTCTGCAAAGTAGACAAAATTTCTAACGGATATCTTGTGTCAAGCAGTTTTCTGTATTCAAGAAGCGCTCTGTCTTTTTCGTTTTCCATCAAAAAGTCAGAAAAAGCGAACAAATCCTCATTGGAAATACAAATTTCCCTCACCATATCTGCAGTAACAGTATCATTCGGGTATGTAAAAAGCTTCAATTTATCAAGTTCTCCGTCTATCTGGCGAAGATTATTACCTATTTGTGAAATTATTGCAGTGAGTGCATTTTTGTCAAGTTTAATCCCCTTTGACTTGCCCTGTTTTATAATCCAGCTTTCAAGCTCTGCTGTTTTATAAGTCGGAATAACAGAACATTCCACCGCGTTATATTTTTTCAGAAGTTTGAAGAATTTTTTACGGCTGTCGAGTTTTTTCCCTTCATTTCTCGGAAGCTGCGCCACAAAAACTATGTCAAGATTTTCGTTATTGCCTTCCAGCGCACTTTCTATTTCTTTAATCTCTTTATCTTCAAAAGTTTTGGTAAAATAATCAAGGCAGTTAATTACAATAAGCATTTTCCCGAACATCATGGGCTGTGAACGCAGAATTGAAATTAAATCGGGGAATTTTGGGTTGTCATAAGTTTTGAAAGACATTTCAAGGAAATTTTTATCAAGGCCTTTTTTTAGTTTCCCGATTTCCTGCTCAATATTGTAATCTTCTTCACCGTAAAAAAAGTATACTGCCATAATAAATTATTAGCAAAAACAAATTGAATATTCAAATTACCACGGGTAATTTTCAGTTATCTGCCAGCCGTTTTGAATTATTACTCTTGCACATGCATAACCGCTTTTGTCAGCCTCTTTATTGCACATGTGTAAAGCCGGTTCCAGACATTCATCACCCGTACAAGAACCCGAAGGAGATAAACCGTTTGTCTTGTTGATCCAAAATGAAAATAAATCTTTGCCGAGTACATTGGGTCTTTTATAACCATTAATATCAACCATAATAGTTCTATAACTCCCGTCATCAGGAGTCCAGGAATCAACAAATATTATTGACCCGTCTGCTAATTTTCTTACGGAAGTGTCTGTCCCGTTTGCGCTGAATTCAGTAATTGTCTGCCCGTTAAGATATTTATAATTAATAAGAGTATTAATCTCTCTGCCTGATGTTTTACCAATATTTTTTAAAAAAGGAACTATGTATTTTTCAATAAAAACATCAGAGCCTAAAGTTAAATCCCAGTATTCTATTTCTCCGTTTTCTGCTTCTGAAAGCTGTACGGCTTGAGCAAGTTGTGAATAGGCCTTTTTTAATCCGTTTAAGGTTACCTGCTTTTGATAGTTAGCTATTAAAGCAGGCATTGTCAAAGCAGCAACTACGCCGATTATTCCTAAAGTTATCAAAACTTCCGCCAGAGTGAACGCGGCTTGTTTTTTTAGTGAAGCGTGAAGAGTGAAGTATAAAGATTCTAAAATGCCTGCTTGACCTCCTGAGCAATCCTCACAATAATTTGCTGAGAACTGACAAGAATTGTCCGACATATCCACGTGCGCAGCACCTTCTGCCGGAGTAAATGCAGAATTTTTCATATTTTTGTTACCAATATGATATCTCATGTCATTATTTTACATTATTATATCACTATTGTCAATATAAACTGATATAAAAAATCATCACACAATATATTTATACATTGTATAAATTATTATTATGGAAAGCATAAAAAATTTATTCGGAAAAAGAATTAAGGAATTAAGAAAAGAACGCTCGCTCACGCAGGAGAAACTTGCCGAACTTATCGGAATTGATACAAGAAATTTGATAAAAATTGAAAACGGTGAGACATTCCCGCGTGTAAGTACTCTTGACAAACTTATTGAAGTTTTCGATATTACTCCGGATGAAATTTTAAAAACAGAACATCTGAAAGATACAGAAATTTTGAAAAACAAAATAATAGACAAGCTTAACAGTGATGAAAAGCTTGTCCGTATGATTTATAAAATGCTATTTTAATTTTATTTTTGTTATCCTGAATTCATTTTAGGATTTCACATATATTCTGAACCGATTCAGAAAGACGTTGTTGACAAAAATAAAAAATTATTCCTCATTTTTAACTTTCAATCAATAAGCTTGCGCCAATGACACCTGCTGTGTTTCCGAGTTCTGCAGGAACTACTTCAACAACAGAGCCTGCGACTTTCATTGCACGTTTCAAAAGAGTTTCTTTCAAAGGAGCAAGCAAGAAATCACCTGCTTCTGCAACTCCGCCTCCGACAATAATTTTTTCAGGGTTAAGTAAGTTTACAACGCTTGCCATACCTATTCCTATATATTCACCCATTATTGTAAAAATTCTTTGTGCGACAGGGTCGCCTGCTTTTGCAGCTTCACAGACAATGTAAGGTGTAATTGCTCCGCCTTCTGCCATTTCTCTGAATTTAGCTGATTTGCCGCCTTTGATATAATCGTTTGCCATGGCAACTATTGAAGGACCTGAAGCAAAAGCTTCCAAACATCCTGTATCACCGCATCCGCATAAAGGTCCGCCATTCATCTGGAGTTTGATATGACCTATTTCGCCTGCGGCGTTAGAAGCTCCTCTTACAAGTTTCCCGTTAACAATCAAGCCTGAACCGATACCTGTTCCGACTGTAATACAAATAAGATTTTCACATCCTCTGCCTGCACCGTAATTGAGTTCACCTAGTGCTGCGCATCTTACATCGTTGTCAACACGTGTCGGGACATGGAATTCGTCTTCAATAAGTTTGGCGATAGGAACTTCCACCCATCCGGGAATATTAGGTGCGTTTCTTACAATTCCCGCTTTATAATCAACCTGTCCGGGGAAGCCGAAGCCTATGCCTTCAATATCTTTTGCAGAAAGTTTTGTTTCTTTGAGCAGGTCATAAATTGCCTGTTTAATATTTTCGACAGTATATTCATAACCCATTTCCGCACGAGTCGGAACGGAATTTGAATAATTTATTTCTCCTTTGTCATTTACGAGAGCAAGTTTAACGTTTGTTCCGCCTACATCTATACCAATTCTATTCTTTCCCATATTTCATTCTCCTTTTATCAATTATAAGATTATAATAAGATAAACAAAAAAATTTTTTAAGTTTCTTTTACAAATTTGCGCTTTATAAAAAAAATAATATACTATAACAAAAGAGTATGAACAAAAAACAGGAGTTTTTATTATGGAATCAGAAAATCATAAAATTGCCCCTACCCCTAAGTCCTGTACGAAAAATACAATAAATTTCTCTGTAATAGTTCCTGTTTTAAATGAAGCTGAAAATATAAAAATTTTTTATAATGAATTTTTAAAATATTGTCCAGATGAAAATTTTGAATTGATATTCGTTGATGACGGCTCAACAGATGAAACTCTTTCAATAATTAAAAGTCTTGCAGATAATGATGAAAGAATAAAATATATAAGTCTTTCACGCAATTTCGGTAAAGAGTCCGCTATGGCGGCAGGAATGAAAGCAAGCAAAGGAAAATATGTCATTAATTCCGATGTTGACCTGCAGGATCCCTTACATCTTTTAAAAGATATGTATGAAGCTGTAACAGAAAAAGGATACGATTCCGCCGGAGCAATACGTGCCGGCAGAAAAGGAGAGCCTGTTATAAAAGCGTTTTGTGCATCAATTTTTTATAAATTGCTAAATCTGTTTTCAAGTACCAAAATCAGAGAAAATGTTAGAGATTTCAGACTGATGAACAGAACAATGACAAATGCGTTTTTGCAATTGTCTGAAAGAAACAGATTTTCCAAAGGAATTTTTGACTGGATAGGATTTAAAACAAAATACTTTGAATATGAATATATTAATAGAAACAGCGGGAACGCTAAGCAATCATTTATTAAGTTATTAACGCTTGCATTAGACGGCATGTTATCATTTTCCGTTTCTTTTCTGCATTTTATATCTATGCTCGGGTTGATATTTTTTGTTATTTCAATATTGGTAATAATTTATGTTATTTATAAAACGATTAAATTCGGAGTTACTGCTTCAGGCTGGGCATCTCTGGTATGTATAATTTTCTTTTGCAGCGGTATTCAGCTTTTATGCACCGGAATCATAGGTGAATATATTGCAAGGATTTATACAGAAACTAAACAAAGACCAGTTTTTATTGTCAGGGAGACAAATATTAATGATTTCGCAGATTAATTTTGATAAGAAAAAATTAATAATAATTTTTTCAATAATTGTATTTTTGTTTGCTTTTTTTATAAGAATTTTTTATATTTCACAAAAAGTCGGAATTCATATCGATGAAGGTTTTACACATGTGATATCCAATTTTAACGGATATCAGTGGGATATTCCGTTTGCTAAAGACAAAATTTATACAGGCAGAGAACTCCGGGATTTGACATTCAAAAATAATACGAATTTGAAAGAAGCACTGCAGGATGTTATAAGACTGCGTAAAAATAATAATAATGACACCTGTCATTGTACTTTATATAATTCAATTTATCTCCTGTGGACACAAGGCGGAGGCGGAGTATTATCACCGCATGAATTTATTGCAAAAGGATGCAGTTTAAATCTCTTATTTTTTATACTTGAATTTTTTATAATGTTTAAAATTTTACAAAGATTGTTTCCTGACAGCTATGTTATAATTACGGGGCTTGCATTTGCTTTTTTGAATACGGGAAGTATCTCAAATACTCTTTTTATCAGGCCCTATCAGCTTCAAGAATTATCATTCGTCTTGCTGACTTATGTTTTTATTAATATTTTTGAGAAATTAAATAAAAGAGAAAATATAATTAATATAAAAAATGGAATATTTATTGTTTTAAGTATTGCTTTTACAATACTAACAGGATATTTTGCTATATTATATACTGCTATTCT
>URXH01000096.1 GCA_900551675.1 uncultured bacterium | reverse complement strand
CTAGCCAATCGGGTAATGGATTAATACTTATAGATATCCTTTAATAAACTTGTAGATAATAATATATAAAAAATATATATGTGTTAACAACTAATGAAAGCGGGGTAAATGAACATGACACAAAAAACAGCAGAAACTCAAACAAAACCTATTAGTGTTATTATTGTTGAAGATTTTAAATTGACGCGTGTAGGCTTAAGATGCGCACTGAACGCAAATGACGATATTAATGTTGTTGCAGAAGCTGAAGATGCTGTTGAGGGATTAAAACTTATTGAACGCCACAAGCCTGATGTGATTTTAATGGATTTAGGACTTCCGGGCATGAATGGTATTGAAGCTATGGTTAAATGTAAAGAAATGAATTTTGATTCAAAAATTATTGCATTGACTTCCCATGACAGGTGTGAGGAAGTTATAGCAGCATTAACTTCAGGTGCCAGCGCATATTGCCTTAAAGATATTGATCCTAATAAACTTGCGGATGTCGTCAGGGATGTTTCAACAGGTGTCTGCTGGATAGATCCTATGGTTGCTCAGATGACGTTAAATTCTCTGCCTAAAATCGATAATGTCGGTTTACTCCCTGATAAATCAAATAACGAAGGTCGTGTGCCTCTGACGGAAAGAGAATTTGAAGTTTTGAAACATTTAGTATCGGGTAAAAGCAATACCGAAATCGCTAAAGAATTAATTGTAAGTGTTCATACCGCCAAAGCACATGTCTGCTCTATTCTTCAAAAGATGTGTGTAAATGACAGAGTTCAGGCTGCTGTAAAAGCTGTTAAAGAAGGTATGGTGTAATAAATAAAAGAAGCAATTTAGTTTTCTAAAAGAGGGCTGTTTTAGTCCTCTTTTTATTTTTTGAAATTTTAGTTTTGTTAAGCAATTTATATAAATTGATTCTTGTTGTAAAATAATTAAATGATAAATATGTTTAAAAATTTTGCAATAATTTTTATTATGATTGTTGGAATTTCTGTTTCAGCAGAGACTTTGAAAGCAGGAGTTTCAATGATTGGTTCTGTTCCTGATTCTTTTTACGGGAACTGGCGCGTGGTTGCCAAAATTTCTAAGCAGTCGGGAAATGTATATTTTAAGCCGGTTATGGCTGATATTTGGAACTTATCACGCACAGGGGACGTCATAAATTTAAACAATCCGTTTACAGGAGCCAGTGCAACTGTTAAACTTGATTATGCTGAGGGAAATATTATCAGATTTACAAAGACAGGAGATTATGATGGAAACAAAAAACTGACTGATACTGTTGATTTAAAACTTACCGGAGAGCATTTTACCGGAGTTAATTATATTACTCTTGAAACTTTTTCGACATATGACAATTCTTTAATCAAAAAAGATACTGCAATTTATTTGTTAAAAGGTGAAAAGATTTCAGGAACAAGTATTACAGGAAAATGAGGATAAAAAATGGAAAAATTAATTTTTGATACTGTTATTCTAGGCGGCGGTCCGGCAGGTTTATCTGCGGCAATTTATGCATCTCGCGGAGCTGTTTCGACAGCTGTTATTGATATTAATATGTTTGGCGGGCAGCCCTCAAATTATCTGGAATTGGAAAATTACCCGGGATTTCAAACAGTCGGCGGATTTGATTTAATGGAAAAGTTTGAAGAGCATGCAGATAAATTCGGGGTTCAGAAATTTCCTATGCAGGAAATTCAAAAAGTAGATTTGAAATCTAAAACTATTGTAACAAATGAATATGAATTTAATGCAGAGACTATTATTATCGCAACCGGAGCACAGCCGATGAAATTAGGTGTTCCCGGAGAAAAAGAATTCATAGGCCGTGGAGTTAGTTATTGCGCGGTGTGTGATGGCGCTTTTTATAAAAATAAAGTGGCAGCTGTTGTGGGAGGCGGCAATGCTGCTGTTGAAGAAGCAATGTATCTCACTAAATTCGCGGATAAAGTTTATGTAATTCACAGACGTGATGAACTCAGGGCTGACAAAATAGTTCAGGAACGTGCATTTAAGAATGAAAAAATTGAATTTATATGGAATTCAGTAGTTAAAGAGATTAAAGGTGATAATCTTGTAAATACTGCGGTTCTGGAAAATGTTAAAACAAAAGAAATTTCAAACTTAGCTGTTAACGGTGTATTTCCATATATTGGCATGAATCCAAATGTAGAGTTTTTTACTGGACAGCTTGAACAGGACTCCAGAGGGTTTATTGTAACCGATGAAACAATGGCAACATCTGCCGAAGGTGTTTATGCAATTGGTGATGTAAGAACAACACCTTTAAGGCAGGTTATTACAGCCGCCGCAGACGGTGCTGTTGGCGCTGTTTACGCTGTTAAATATTTGGAAGCACGCAAAGAAACTGTATCTGCATAATTTATACGGATAGATCTATAAATTTTTCTTGCTCTCCGACATTTGTAATTTTTAATTTGTTCAAATCAGCCGGATCAAATTGAAAGATATTTGCGGAAGAAAAGAATGCAGGCCGTTTGCCGTTTTGATAAGGGGTTATTGTACAATCAGCCCCTTTTTTAAATATTGATGAAAACAATTCTGTAATTTTGCTGACAATAGGATTTGGTACAGCTTCCAGTTTTCCGTTATTATCATAGCCTCTAATGTTAAAAAATAGTTTTGGTCTTGTATCCTTATTGATATATCTTGAATAAGTTTTAAGCTGTTTGCCTACTGCTTCTACCTGCCCGTCAACATTTGTCGGTACATAATGAGATAAGACGCAGAGATTTTTATCATTTTTGAGCTTAATTACTGCCCCTACAGAATTACATCCATGTAGTGCATCTGTAAAGACTGTTGTAATTCCTCCCTTTTTGATAATAGCTGCCGTACACTGGTTCATGTCAGTATGAAGAATACTTTTATCGCCGTTTCGTGCCATTTTGGTTAAAATCATTTCAGGCATTGAATTGAAATTTGCAATATTTTGTTTTGAATCTGCCGTAAGTTTCGGCAAAACTTTTCTTGTTAAATTTATAATACCTACCATATTTATATAAAAAATTCGGCTTGTTTATAATTGTCTAAAAATGCTGTGATGTAAATTTTTGTAACTATATATAATTTACCTAAAAAAAAGTTGCCTGAATGAGGCAACATTAAATAAACACGAGGATATTAAGAGAGAGAGTATAAAATAAACCTTTCTTTTAATCTTTATTCTTTACACATAAAAGAATTTTGATTATTTTTAATATCCGATTATTGTTTTTTCCCGATTGTAATTTTAAATTTCCCTTACATTAATATAAAGTATTTTTTGCTTTCTAAATTTCCTTTTTTAATAAATTTGTTACATTTTTGTTACATAAAATGAATTATTGTCAGGAATGTAAAAAAATGATATAATTATTGTATTAGAGAGGGTTAACATGGCAGAAAACTATTCAGGATCTAAATTTAATATAATATCATTCCTTAAAAAAGCAGTAGCTGTTGGGGCTTCTGATGTGCATCTACAGGTAGACGAGCATCCGGCTATTAGAATTGACGGTAAAATTACTAAAGTAGACATGCCTGTTTTGACGGAAGACGATATTTCAATAGCTTATGATATTTTACTTCCTGTTCATTTTAAGGGTAAGGTAAATTCAGTTTTTGACCTTGACTTCGCTTATGAAATTCACGGTGTGTCGCGTTTCAGGGTTAATTTGAGCAGACAATTGGGTAAAAGCGCACTTGTAATAAGAACAATCCCTTATAATATTAAAAAAGTCGCAGAATTGATGCTGCCTGAATCGATAGAGCAGTTCGCAACGTTAAATAACGGTCTGGTTCTTATTACTGGGCCGACGGGCTCAGGTAAATCAACGACTATAGCTTCTTTAATTGATTATATTAATATTAATTATCCTAAACATATTATTACAATTGAAGATCCTGTTGAATTTATATTTTCAAATAAGAGATCTCTTGTCTCTCAAAGACAGGTGCTTATTGATACACCATCATTCCCTGACGGTATTAAATACGCTTTGAGACAGGATCCTGATGTTATATTCATCGGCGAAATTAGAGATAAAGAAACTGTTACGGCTGCTTTAAAAGCTGCTGAAACAGGTCATCTGGTGTTTGCTACCATACACACAAATGATGCTATACAGACTGTTAATAGAATTGTTAATATGTTTGAACCTTCTGATAGAGAATTTGTCCGTGGGCAGCTTGCATCAATTTTGCGCGGTACTGTTTCGCAAAAACTTGTTCCTATCGCAAATGCATCAGGAAGACGTCCGGCATGCGAGGTTCTTGTCGTTACGCCGACTGTTAAGGACTTTATCGAAAAAGACAAGCTTGAAGATATTTACGAACTTGTTAAAAAAGGTTCTTTCAATAATATGATTACTATGAATGCTTCTTTGTACAGGCTGTTTGAGCAGGATTTGATTACGGAAGACATTGCAATGTCTTATTCCGATAATAAAAATGAATTACAACAGATGTTTAGAGGTGTATTCCACGGAACCTTCGGCTATAACGATAGGTCGTAAGTAAATCTTCTTTCAGGATAGTTGTATGAATAATTTTGTAACTGATGCTATAAATCTTAAAGCCTACAATTTGAGCGAAGCAGATAAGATTATTGTGATGTATTCAAAAGATAAGGGGCTGATAAGGGGAGTTGCCAAAGGTGTTAAAAAACCGAAAAGCAAACTCGGTGCCAGAATGGATCTGCTTGTCGCAAATAAACTTATGCTTTATAAAGGTAAAAATCTTGACAGAATCTGTCAGGCAGAAGCATTGAACACATTTCAAAAAACGCGTCAGAATATGGATAAAATTTTTTATTCCATGTATATTTCGGAAGTCGTCAATAATTTTGGCGTAGAAGATGATCCGTGTTCAAAAGAAGTTTATCAGCTTCTTTATAAAGCTCTGGACAAAATTTCTAATGCAGAAAATAATATTGAAATATTGATTGCGGTTATTAAATTTCAGTTGAAAATGATGCAGATATCGGGGCTAGGGATTGAGTTAGACTGTTGTCTTGTATGCGGAGAATCTGTTAAGGATGAAAATATGTATTTTTCTTCTCAAATGGGCGGAATTTTATGTAAATCTTGCAGCGAAAAACATAATCAGCATAATATTATGCATTATAAGCTCCGTAATTTCCTAAATGCCTGTCTGCAATATGATTTTGATTATGAATCTGACTATGATAAAAAGGCTAATGAGAAGGTGTGCAATGTCTGTTTTGAACTTTTAAAAGAATATATAAATATTCATTCTTCCAAAAGGTTTAATTCTACAAATATTTTGCAGGAAATTAAATAGGAGGCTGATAATTGTTTAAAAATTTATTTGATTTATCAGTAAAACGTAAAGGTTTAGAAATATTCGGTTTTTATCTTGTTTATTCGATTTTAGGTGCAGTGTCTGCAGGTCTTATATGCGGATTTTTAATAGCTCTGCTTCATCCTGAAGTTGAAACATTGGATGAAAGCATGCAGCTGGCTTTAACATACGGCCCTGTTATGGCAATATTGTACGGCGTTGTAATTGCTATGTCAATAATTTCGGCTAAAAATATTTTTAATTCGTTTCATGCTGTATTTCTGACTATTATTTCTGTCCCTTTGTTATATTTTTGCGGAGCGTCTGTCGGGATGATTCCGGTAGCTTTTCTAACGTCTTTTGACAGTAAAAATACCGACAATTAAAATTAATTTTTGATTTTACGTAAAATGCGGTGAAATTATTATCTTCCTCTTACAAAATCATGCCAGTAGTCTTTGCCTGAGTTTTTCGGGTGCTGATTTATCAAAGCAAAAGGTGCACAGGCAAATTGCTCGTATGCAGCGGAAGAATACTCGCACATATCTTTCGAAATAGTACAATTATCATAGCTCCCTCCGGAACAAGCCGCAGGATTTGTCTTATGTTCCTGACCCCAGGGAATAACATAACCGTCTGTTGTAAACATAAATATAAAGTAATCAACTCCGAATCTGTTAGGAGCCTTTTCTCCATTTATATCAATACAAACCTTAGGCCCGTTTACTCCAGATGCAGGAGCATCATCAAATGAAATCAGTCTTCCCTGTTTGTCCCAGAAAAATCCTCCGGTATTACAATTAGATTCATATTTACCTTTTCCATTTATATTAGCCCATTTATAAGGTGAGGCACCTATAGTATTGCCTTCTTCATCTGTAGAATCATATCTCAAACTGGAAGTTTTTATTACTCCGTTAAATTCTTTTTTGAATTCTGATAATGCCTTTGCAGGATACACTCCTGAGCCATAATCACTCATGGACATGTCATTGTGCACCTGAAACATTTTAGCAGCCTGACTAAGATCTGAATAAGCCGTTTTTAATTGATTTTCAAGCACCTTATATTTGTAATTTGAAATCAATGCTGGCATAGTCATAGCTGCAACAACACCAATGATGCCGAGAGTAATCAAGACTTCTGCCAGCGTAAACGCTGCGCGTTTACGAGGTGAATAAGTAAATAAGTTAATAGGTGAATAAGTTCGTTTCGGCAGCGTAGCCGC
>URXH01000095.1 GCA_900551675.1 uncultured bacterium | reverse complement strand
CTTTGTGCAAAAATCCGCAAAGACTCATTTTGTCTTCTCTATGCAAAAGAACGGTATAAATTTTTATATCACCGTCAGGCATTTGAGAAAAATCCCTTGTCGTAACCTCAAGAAGATAACCTATCCCCGATGTTTCAACAGTTACATAAGTTCCCTTTGATGAATTTGATTTGTTTGTTAAAATCCCCTTTATATAATCGTACATAATAATAAATTCCTGTTATTAAATCTTATTTTTCCAAACTTCGTCTTATTGTATAGACAGCATTTTCAAGTTCCTTATTTGTTCTTAATTCATCTCTTATTTTTTCATAAGAATAGAGCATTGTTGTGTGTTTTTTCTGAAAGAATTCTGCAATACTTTCAAAACTTTTTTGAGTAAGCTCGCGCGCCATATAAACCGCGACATGACGGGCAGATGAAATACGCTGGTTTCTTGCGGAACTCAAAAAATCTTTCAAAGATACACCGTAATATTCTCCTGCCGCCCTTGCGACTTTTTCAATTGTAAGTTCTTCTCTTGATGCTTCACAGTTCAATACTTTTTTTGCATAAGCAAGAGTAAGTTCTGTTTTTTCAATATCTGCATAAGCACTGACTTTGTTAAAAGCCCCTTCAAGCTCTCTGACATTGTTTACAAAATTTTTGGCAATATATTCAAAGACATCAAAATCGGCTTTAACATTTGCCTGCTCCGCCAGATTTCTCAAAATTGCAACACGAGTTTCAAAATCAGGAGGTGTAATATCAACCATCAATCCCATTTCAAAACGGGTACGCAATCTGTCGGGAAGTGTCGGAATATCTTTGGGCAGTCTGTCCGATGTTATAACAATCTGCTTATTTTTGTTATGCAGACTGTCAAAGGTATGGAAAATTTCTTCCATAGTATAAGTTTTACTTTCCAGAAACTGAATATCATCAATCAAAAGCACGTCAACATTTCTGTATTTCTGCCGGAATTTATCCATACGTGCGTTTCTGTCGTTGCCTCCGCACTGAATATTTTTAATTAATTCATTAACATATTCTTCTGTTTTAATATATTTAACTTTTAATTTAGGTTTATTAAAAATAATGTAATGCCCTATAGCCTGCATCAAGTGCGTTTTCCCGAGTCCTGATGCGCCGTAAATAAATAAGGGGTTGTATTTTTTAGCAGGGTTCTGAGCAACAGCAAGAGCGGCAGCGTGAGCAAAACGACTGTTTTCTCCGACCACAAAGTTTGAAAATTTATACTTCAAATTCAGATTTGCGGAAGACTGCATCTGTGCAAGATTATCCATAATCCTGCTTTCATCAGTTTCAGACAAAGCACGTTTTGCTTTTTGAAGCTCTTTTTTCTTTTCTTTTTGATAACGATCAGCAAACTCCTCATCATACAAAACGTTATAGCTGATATTTTTCCCTGACGCATTTTTTAAAGCTTCAAGAATTTTCGCATCATGCTGGGATTTAATTGCCTGCGGAGCCAGCGCATGAGCAGTGATTAAAGTTAAAACATTCCCGTCAAATGACACAGGTTCAAGAGGCTCAATCCACATTTTAAATGTCGGAACAGTCTCGGAAAGCTCCTCTTTTGCTTTACTCCATATCTCTTTTTCATCCATAATTTAATTTTACTATAAAAATAATTTGTCTGACATAATTAACTTATACAAAAAATTCTCTAAATTTATATACAATTTTATTAATAAAGGTTATAAAATCGTTTCCTTTTTCTATTTCAAAAAATAGTTCTGTATCAAGAGTTGTTCCGTCTTTAAATTTAAAATTTTCAACTCTCTGCTCTTGTGATGCATACCAGTTTATAATTATCAAAGAATTTGTACTGTCCTTGACATTAAATACAAGATTGTTACCTTTTCTTTTTGCTACAATTTTATCTTTTGAAAGTCTACCGCCTAAAATAACTGTATCATCGCCACCGTCAACAAAAATTTTCCCTTTATCCTCCCAGGTTGATCTGTAATCAGAAATTTTACTGTCCCAGCACCAGCGCTGTACTTTTAACTGTCCCCATTTTTCATCCAAAATTTTATCCGTACCTAAACCGTTGTAAATATAAATATCATTTCCACCGCCGCCTTCAAGTGTATTATAACCTTCAGCCCCGATAAGAATATCAGAGCCATCCTCACCATATATTTTATCGTCACCTTTTCCGCCATGAAGAAAATCATCTCCGGCTCCTCCTTTAATCAGGTCATTGCCATTATTGCCATATATTATATCAGGAGTGTTTGCACCATTTATGTGGTCATTTTTTCTCAAACCTTCAATATGAAGGGGAGTTTTTCCATCAGACACATAATTTTTAAAATCTCTAAATGAAGCCCCTGAATTATAATATGTTATCAAATGAGCACCATAGCCAGCCTGGCTTATTGCATCAGCAAACCTTTTTGTATCCAGAGAGTTATCACGCCGCAATCTTTCAAGAATAATATAAGAGGCAAGATAAGAATCAGTAACAGTCATATTTTCTATTATACGTTCATATACTTTATCTCCTGGAACAATTTTGTCTTCCGGATAGTCATATTTTATATCAAACTTTTGTCCAAAATGGGTTTGGGCAATAAAATTTACATACAGAATATTTTTTAATATTTCATAAGCCTTTTGCAAATTTTTTGGTTTAATTTGTTCAAGATCAGGAGCATTTTCACGCATAATTTTTTTTAAACAAAGTTTTTGCATGTCAACACCGGTCTTGTTATCGCATATCCACATTGAAATAAGTTTGTCAAAATTATTATATATTTCATTTGCAGAGTCCGAGGATGCTAATTTTTTTATAAATAGTCGTAAATCTTCATTTCTTGTTGCAGAATACTGTAAATCATAAGTTCTGCCATAACCGCGCAGCCATGGCAGATCAATTACATTAGCACTGATTGAATAATCACCTGCATCAATTGTATTATATATGCTGTAACTGTTTTTTACATAATACAAATTTCTTGTTTTACCGTTTTTATATATTACAAAAGACTTACCCGTTATAAAATTTTTATTATTTTCAATATTAAGAGGCTGCAGCCCTATATTAATTGAAACTATACCAACATCAGACAACGACTTTAATTCATTATTATCCGTAACCCCGTTTTCATTTGCATCCCGCCAGAGTCTGATTTGGCTAAAGACTTTATCATCCCTGTTTATTACCTTGTCATTATTGGAATCTAAAAGACTTAATTCACTATCTCCCTGGCTAGTTAAAGAACCAAAGATTTCCAATTGATTATCTATTTTACCGTTATTATTTCTATCAATTGTAAGTATTGCATCTTTGCCAGACACCCATCCAGTCAACTCCCTGAAGCCATCATTGTCGACATCAAAGTATATTTGTTTACGGTTTAATTCAATAGTTTCAAGTCCATCATTGTTCAAATCAACAGCAGTTGAATAAACCCAAAATGCATTTTCATCAGCACATGAAGAAGATAAGCTTAAAAAAAACACCAGCAAACAAAATAAAACCTGTTTCATAATTTACCCCTTACGTAAATAATTTATACAAAACAACAGCGCAGGAAACGGAAAGATTTAAAGACTCAACAGAAGATGCCATTTCAATTTTTACATCTTTTGTCGCAAAATTTATCAATTCATCCGAAAGTCCATCCGCTTCAGAGCCGAACATTACAAGAACAGGGTTATTTACCTTAAAACTTTTCAAATAATTTTTTGAGCGCGGAAGCGTTGCAATTCGTTCAAATCCTTCAAATATTTTCTGCAGTTCATCAAAATTTTCAATATACACAACAGGAATTTTCCACAAATTCCCAACCGATGAACGCACGCATTTGGGATTATATAAATCGGCGCATTCTTTTCCGTACAAAACGACCGCATCTGTCCCGAATGCCGTTGAAGTTCTCAAAATAGTGCCGAGATTTCCCATATCTTTAACATTTTCCAGAAGAACAACTTTTTTTGCACCGGATAAATTATCTACAGTATAATTCTTTTTGAACGCAACAGCAACAGCATCAGGTGCTGTATCGGTTGTAGAAATTTTTTTCAAAACAGGTTCGGTTGTTAAAATAGCCTTATCTGCAAGAAATTCGTATTTTTTCACATCAGATACAAATGCGTATTCAATCCCGATTCCTGCATTAAAGGCTTCTTCAATACATTTAAAACCTTCAAGCAAAAACTTATTTTCTTTATCTCGGTATTTTTTCTGTTGAAGTTTTACTGTTTCTTTTACCAGATTATTATTTACGCTTGTTATTTCCTGCATTTTATAAAACCTCAAATTCTTTGAGCCACTCTTTTTCCTGTTCCGACAAAAGCGAAAAATCAATAAGTTTTTTTTCATAATTCATATGAACAAAAGAACGAATTTTCCCGTCTTTCATATAGCAGGAATTTTCCAGTCTTATGCCGAAATAATCTTCGTTATAAAGCCCCGGCTCAATTGTAAAACACATATTATCTTTAATTTCAACTTTTGCCATCTCGTTTTTGCTTAAATTCGGCGGATACTCATGAACACTGATACCTATACCATGCCCGAGCCCATGATTGAATACAAATCCGTCTATTTCATTTTCCGAATAAATTTTGCGTGCGAGAGCGTCAATGCTAAATCCCTCCACCACACTTGCTGTTCCTTTTTCTTTACAAGGGAAGCAAAAGTTATATGCATTCAAAAACATTTTTAAAACGGTTGTGTAAACGCGTTTTTGAAGTTCAGACGGAGTACCTTTTACAAATACTCTTGTAATGTCCGTTGCAAGTCCCTGTTCGTAATACGCACCGCAGTCAATCAAAACAAGACTTCCGTCTTTTAAAATTTCATCTTTTGAACATTTTGAATAATGAGCAAGAGCTGAATTTTTATCTTTTGCGACAATTGATTTAAAGCTTAAACTCTTGGCACCGAAACGTTTAAATTCCTTTTCAAGCTGCCGGGCAATATCGAATTCAGAAATATTGTCGTTATTTTCAATATAATCTCTTATTGCTTTTACAGCCAAATCCGTACGTCTGAATGCATCTTTGTAATGGTTGATTTCATGATCTGTTTTCACTGCTTTCATAAGCTTAATCGGACTGTTATCAAGAACTTTAACCTTATCACCGATTAAGGCAAAATCATAAGCATTAATTGTTGATTTATCAACAAAAATATTTCCCTGATAACTTTCGACAAAATCATCAATATCATCAAGCAGGCGTGCTCTTCCCGCTAAAATCACAGCCTTGCCGCGAATTTTACTTGAATAATTCTTTGAAAAATCTCTTAAATTAAAAAGATAAGAGAGTTCCTCCAGATCCGTAATCAAAACCGCGCCGTCATAATTTATATTTTTAATTTTCTCTTCAACAGGTACTCCGTCAACTTTCACAACATTTGAGCTGTCATAAACATTCTCTTTATCAAGCAGATCTGTCTCAAAATATTTAAGTTCAATTCCCTTAGATTTTAAATATTCTACCCGATTTTGAGAATTTTTCTTTGAAAAAATACCAAGAATTTTTCCATCAGGAACTTTTTTTACAAGTTCTTCTAAAAAAGACTGTCCTGTCTGAAGTTTTACAACTGAAATAATATCATGATTAACCTCTAAATCTGCCTGAATATGATATCTTCCGTCAACAAACAGAAAAATAGTTTCGGGAGTAACAAGCGCATCGCCGGTTGATCCTGAAAAAGACGTCAGTTTATATCTTGAATTTTCGTCTAAAGGTGTATATTCCTCCAGATATTTGTTTGCAGAATTTACTAGCAGGTATTCAATACCCTGCGCTTTCATAAATTCATGAATATTTTCAACAGCACTAATCATCAATCATGCCTGTTAATTGAATTAAATGCCATCCAAATTGTGTCTGAACAGGTTCTGAAATATCACCGATATTTTTTAATGCAAAAGCTGCATCTTCAAACGGTTTTACCATAACTCCGCGCTTGAAAAATCCTAAGTCTCCGCCTTCATAACCTGAGGGGCACAGTGAAACTTCTTTTGCAGCATCGGCAAATGATTTTCCACCTTTAATTTCATCTAACAAATTTTTAGCTTCTTCTTCGGTTTTAACCAGAATATGGCTTGCTCGAACTTCTCTTAACATTTTTGACTCCTTATTATTTTCACGAAAAAATTATAGCATAAAAAAGACTTGCCCGATTATAAAATCGGGCAAGTTATGCATATCAAACATAGAGTCTGTAAATCTTGGGAAGTAAGCTTATTATATTTTCAACCAAACCGCTTAAAGAAAAAATCTTGTCGCAACCCCGAAAAAAGTGCCTGGATATAACAAGCTTACATATATATAATAACGCTTTTTTCAATAGTTTTCACCACTCGCAAGAATGACTTTTTATATTTAAAACTAACAAACTTGAACTAATCCTTAAGAATTAGAATATAGCACCCGAAACAAGTTCGGGATGACGGGGGAATATCAGTCATGCTGAATTTATTTCAGCATCTCAAACGGAGCCTTCAATAAATTAATTGTTTTAGGTAACACTTTAGATAATTTTTAATATAACTTGTAT
>URXH01000094.1 GCA_900551675.1 uncultured bacterium | reverse complement strand
TTTAAATGGATTCAAAAATTGAAAATGTTATGGTACAAGACTGTAACACCGTCGCCAATGGAATTATGAGAGATATTAATGACATTGACGCACTGGAGAGAATGCTTAGCAGTGAATTATCATCCGAAGATTTGTTTAGAATTGACTGCGCTATTTTATCATCATTAAGGAGTACAACTGATTTTTCAAGAGATTTGCTTGAACAGCTTGAACAGGGTAAATTTGAAGAAGTTACCGTAAAACCTGTTAAGTCTGCAGAAAACACACTTGCTGAAATCCAACGTCAAACAATGGTTGATATTACTTTGCCGCTGCAAAATATGTTTGATGAAATGGTAAATTACGTATCAGAAGCAATTGTTTAAACAATTTTATTATTAAGGAGTATGAAAGATGAAAATTAAACAGGAACCCCGAATTGAGCCGATTTTGGAAGCTGAAAATTTCAATATTAATGATGAAATTCTGCAAAAATACAAACTTTTTATTGATGAAAGTAAAATCGATATATTCGATAATATCAATTTCATCACAACTTTAGAAGAATAAAAGAGGCTTAACAGCCTCTTTTATTTTTTATCTTTATCAGAGCGTTCTCTTATAGAAAGCCTTATTGTTGTGCCGAAAAATCCAAAAGCCTCGCGCAGTTTATTTTCTATATAACGCTTGTAATGATCTTTCATCAAATCCGCATTATTTGCAAAAATTACGATATGCGGCGGCTGAATACCTGTCTGCGTTACATACATAATCTTCAATCTTTTGCCTTTAGAAGATGCAGGAGGATTAAGCATATACGCTTCTTTGATAACCTTGTTTAACAAGCCGGTTGAAATACGTTTTGTGCATTCTGCATAAACTTTTTCAGCTTCAGTATAAATCTGGTGAAGTCTCTGTTTTGTAACGGCAGAAATATAAATTTTCGGCGCAAATTCAAGAAATGGAATATCATTTGACAATTTTTTATTATATTGATTTATAGTATTTGATTTTTTGTCTTCTATCAAATCCCACTTGTTAATTGCAATAATCAGCCCTTTTCCTGCTTCTGTTATTATAGAAGCTATTTTTTTATCCTGATCAGAAATACCCTGAACAGCATCAATTACAAGTAACGCGACATCGCAGTCTCTTATTGAGCGTATTGCTCTATCAACCGCAAATTTTTCCACACCCCAGTCGACTTTTGATTTTTTTCTTATTCCTGCCGTATCAACAATAACAAATTCTCTGTTATTATACGTTATTGTACTGTCAATGCTGTCTCTTGTAGTTCCAGAAACATCTGAAACAATAACTCTGTTTTCATTTAATAAAGCATTTACAATAGACGATTTTCCAGCATTTGGTCTGCCAACAATTGCTATTCTGATTGTTTCATCATCTTTTTCTTCAAAATCACGCGGGAAATCTTCTGTTACAAGATCAAGTAAATCTCCGACACCGCCTGAACCGTGAAGCGCTGAAATTCCTACAGGATCGCCTATTGCAAGCGAGTAAAAATCATTAACCATCATTAAAGAATCAGGATTATCCGATTTATTAACTGCAAGAAAAACAGGTTTGCCTGATTGTCTCAAAATATTTGCAATATCGTAATCAACAGGGTTAACACCTTCTTTTCCGTCAACTATAAAAATTATTTTATCTGCCTCTTCACAGGCAATTTTAGCCTGATCAAAAATCGACAGCATAATTTCATCTTCATCACCCGGAACAATTCCGCCTGTATCGATTACGGTAAAAATTTTATTCTGCCATTCTACATCAAAATATATTCTGTCGCGCGTTACACCCGGCAAATCATCAACTATAGAGTTTCTGGATCCGACAAGACGGTTTACAAATGTTGATTTGCCGACATTCGGTCGTCCTACTATTGCTACAATCGGTTTTTTCATACGGGTATTATAACATAACATAAAACAGATTTACATTAATTTACAAAATTCTAAAGTTTTTATATAAATTTTCCGATATACGTATTGTAAAAGTATAGTTTTTTAAGAAAGGACAGGTATTATGGAAATTACAGGAGTATCAGCTTACACATCCGCAGCTTCTGCAGTCGAAGAAGAAGACAAACTGCAGGAAGAACAGCAGCAGAAAGCAGAAGAAGAAACTAAAGAATACGGCGTAACAGCAAGAGAAAAAGAACAAAAAGACGTAGCGCAATTTTCCGCTACTGATTACGATGAAGATGATGTTGAAGAAAAAGCTACAAATTACTTGAAAAATATTATGTTTGTAACCAATTTAACAGACGAATCATCAGCCGCATTACAAAATTATCTGAACACATTTGACGTTGCTGATTTTATAAAAAAATACGGACCGTTTTCATCAACTGCAGAAATTTCAGCAGCAATGTATGCAGCTGTCGGAAGTTTGATTAAACCTCAAGAAGATGAATAAAATAATAAATCTAAAATAACACAATTATTTTACGGTCATCCTGAACTTGTTTCAGGATCTAATATATAGATGCTGAAATAAATTCAGCATGACAAAATAATTGTGTTATTTTTATCGATTAATGTTTTTTTGCCGATTTATCGGCAAGTTCGGAATCAAGTCGTAAAAATACAGGCTTTATATCTTCTTTTGATATTAATTTTCCGCATTTTATAGAGTCTACAGTCAAATCATCAAGTTTTGTTTTCAAATCAAATGATAACTGTTTTGCCATATCAGAAGCGATATTCGGACAGTATGGATAAATCAAAGATGCTATAATGCACATTATATCAAGAACATTAACAAGCACCTGTCCGCATTCAGTCATTTTGCCTTCTTTTGCAAGAGTCCAAGGCGCATTATCCTGAACATATTTGTTTGCTGCATCAACTAGCGATGTAATCTCTAACCCTGCCTCTGCAATTTCAAAATTATCAAAATGATTTTTAACAATTTGAACTGTTCCCAGTGCTTTTTTGGCAAGACTGCAAGAGCCTGAAACAAGTTCTTTATGAGCTGAAAGTTTAAATTCTTCTTTTACTTCGCCGTCAAAGTATTTTACAAGCATTGAAAGGGTTCTGTTCAAAAGGTTGCCCATGCTGTTTGCCAGATGTGCATTAACTTTTTCTTTAAAATCATCATCGGAATAATTTCCATCACGTCCGCAGGGTGCTGACGTTGCCATATAATATCTGAAGGCGTCAGGATGCTCAAGATTAAAACTTTCAAGAACCGTTGTCGGAGAAATTACGTTGCCGAGTGATTTTGACATCTTTGACTCATCAATTGTAATCCAGCCGTGTGCAAAAATGTGTTTTGGAAGCGGCAGGTCAAGCGCAAGCAAAAATGCTGGCCAGTATATGCTGTGAAATTTCAAAATATCTTTTCCTATAACATGAACATCAGCCGGCCAGTATTTTTTGAAATTTTCTGATGGACTTTCCGTATCGTATCCAAGCGCCGTAATATAGTTTGAAAGAGCATCAATCCAAACATAAATCGACTGTTCATTATCTGAAAGAACGTCAATTCCCCATTTAACATTTGATTTGGCACGCGATACAGAGATATCCTGAATATCTTCAAGCTGGTTTATAACCTCATTTGCCCTGAATTCAGGAATTATAAAATCAGGATGTTCTTTGATATGTTTAATTATTGCATCTTTGTATTTTGTAAGTTTGAAAAAGTAATTTTCTTCTTTAACAACTTCAGGTTTTTTGAGGTGATCAGGGCAGAGTCCGTCTTCGGTCAAATCTTTCGGATTTAAAAAGCATTCGCATCCCGTACAGTATAGACCTTCATAGGCATGTTTATAGATATCACCCTGTTTCAATAATTTATCAAATATTTTCTGAACAATTTTTTTGTGATCTTCATCAGTTGTTCTGATAAATTTTGTATAATCAATATCAAGAGCTTTCCAGGCATTTTTGAATTTTTGTGCGTTTTCGTCGCAGAGCTCTTTCGTGGTAATTCCTTTTTCTGCCGCTGTTTTTTGAATTTTTATACCGTGCTCATCTGTTCCGGTAAGAAAATAAACATCATCACATCTTTGAGTATAATGTCTGGCTATAATATCGGTCAATATTTTTTCATATGCATGTCCGATATGCGGGGCACCATTTACGTAATCTATTGCTGTTGTTAAATAATATTTTTCCATTTCTTATTCCTTTGTTTATACTTTTAAGTAAATTTTATCATAAAAACTATTTTCGACTATTTTCGTTTAAATATCATATACCTGAACTCATTATCAATAACCTTTTCAAGAGTATAATTTTGATTTATAAAACCGCAAAAATCCAGTGCGTAATCATTGCAAATATATTGAAAATAGTAATCTCTCATACTCTGATTATTAAATACAATATATTCGGGCATATCAGATTTAAAATGTTCTATAATTTTGTCTTCTCCAAAAGTTTCTACATACAAAGGAATTAATGAATTATAATAATCTTCGCCGTTTCTGTCTGTTAAAAAGTTAATCATCATACCTTCAGGGAAAATAACTATTCTGTCATCAGATTTTGTTTTATGATTTATAAAATTTACTAATTCTTTTGTACTTTTTGAAATTGCCTGTTCGGTAAAAATAACTCCATTATCAGTTTGAACAATATTGTCAGCAATAGACAGCATATAAAAATTTGCAAAAATAAAACAGGCTGATGAAATTAATAAACCAACCCCAGCAGCTTTTTCAAGTTTTCGCGGTACAAAAGTAAATACTAAAGCAAAAACGGCAATCATAACTATTGCAACATAATAGTTTCCGTACAAATAAAGAAGCATTACCCAAAAAACTTTCGCACTGACAACAAGAGCTGATATTACTAAAACAATAAAATTCGAATTTAATTTTCTCAAACGTATTAAAAATAAAATTAACAAAGACAAAGGTAAAAATCCTAATGTACTGCCTATATTTATTGTAAAAAACCAGAGATAAAAAACATAACCGGCTGTAAACAAAATTATTGATATTACTTTCTTACTCTCGAATAAATATGCGCCGTAAAGCATAATTCCGAAAGGAACTGCTATTTTGCAAAACAAAAGAATATCCGTGAGAATAGCTTTCTGGTGAAAATATATTCCGGCATTCTGATAAAAATACGTTAACGTATTTGTCTGAGCCATTGTTTTAACAATTAACAACGTATTTATAAGATCGGAAAATCTCATTCCCTGAATAAATAGTATTCCATAACTTACTAACGGGACTGAAATAAAACATAAAAAAGCCTTCCAGTTTTTCTCTTTTAATATAAAAAACAAAACAACAAATACATAAAGCAGAAAATCATACTTGTTTGCAATACAAATACCTGCAAATAATGAACTCATGCATAGATTAAAAGATTTTTTATCATCATTGTTTTTTAAAAGAAAATAAAGGGAAAACAAAAATGAAATCAACCCGTAAAGTACAGCCCATGAATACGGGAAATGAAAATTGAAAATACAGGTGGTAGCAACACAAACCGATATTGTAAAAAATCCAATACAAAAACTCAAGAATTTGCTCAAAAATTTTTGAGCAATTATATAAATTCCGCTTACTGCCAGAATTGAGCAGACCCACCCTGCTCCGTAAAGAGTTGAAAGTTTTGCACCGAATATTTTATATAATACGGCATTAATCTGATAAGACAGAGGGCCGTAAATATTGAACAAGTCTTTGTATAAAACCTTTCCCTCTAAAATTTGTTCGGGGTAATAAACCTCGCGCCCGAAGTCAATCAAAATATTTGAATAATGCCCGCAAAAAATTATTAATCCCGCAATACAAAACACCCACAGTAAAAGAAGGTATTTATTTTCGTTTAAAATCTCTTTCATATTACAAAATTTAACAAATAATAATTAAAAAAGCAATTTTTATTAATAAAAAATCTTTATATACATGTAAGGTAGAAAATTGGCTGTTTACAGTCTAAAAAAGGATGGTTATTATGTCCCCTGCATGGTCCGATAATTTAGATTTACTTGCTCTGAACGGTGTTCTTGATTTTGACGCACCATCGTATGTAACAGGGCAAAATCCCAGATATGTAGGAAGTATTGAATATACACCATCACCATTTGCCGGTCCAAAGCCTGAACCAAAAAATCTTCAGCAGCCGCAAATTGATGAATTCAGATATAATAAAAGCAATAAAAATGATAAGTTTTCAGTACCAGCATGGAAAAAATGGCTGTTCGGCGGACTTGCTGCAGGAGCATTAATATTCGGAGGCTGGAAATTTCAATCAAAATGGCTGCCGCATTTAAAAAAATTACCGCAAAAATTAAAATTTAATAAAATTGGAAATTTTTTCAAAAACAGCTGGAATAAATTACTTAACTTATTCCATAAGAAATAAAAAGAGTAGAAAATTGTAAAAAGACAGTAGAAAAAGTAAAAAAAATAGTAGAAAAAACATGAGTTTTCTACAGATTTTTCTATTAATAATAGTTTTCTACAAAAATACTATTATTATTATTGAGTTTTCTACTGAATTTTATACAACTTAAAATACAATAATAATAATACTTTTAACCACTTTTCTACAAATAATAAGAGCTTATTATTATTATTAAATTATTAA
>URXH01000093.1 GCA_900551675.1 uncultured bacterium | reverse complement strand
TATAATAATATTATATAAGTGTATAATATTATTTAACTATTGTTTATAAAAGGAGGATTTATGAAAAAAGGCTTCACTCTTGCAGAAGTATTAATAACTCTCGGTGTTATAGGGGTTGTTGCGGCTTTAACTATGCCGGCATTAATTTCTAATTATAGAAAAAATGTTGTTGTGGAACGTTTGAAAAAGTTTTATACAGTTATGAATCAGGCTGTTTTACAGGCAACCGAGGAATATGGCGATTGGAAGCAATGGGGTGTGTCTGGAGAAAATTCGTTAGTAGATAATTATTTGAAAAAATATTTAAAAATTCTTAAAACAGAACATAAAAATAATAAAAATTATTATTATTTCCCTGATGGAAGTATGTTCTATCCTGTTTATTCAGAGGCAGATATAAGAAACAGTAAAGAATTTGTTTTTTGTCCTGTTGCGTCAAAATGTGAAAAACGCGGGGTTGAAAAATTTAATTTTGTTTTTAATACTGTTTCATATGATTTCAATCTGACTACTTTAAAAAATCCGATTGAGCCTTATACATGGCAATGGACTGGAAAGAGAGAGGATTTGTTTAAAGGATCTTTTGGGTGTGCCGCGGAAACTTCTGATGGAAATGATTATTGTGCTGCTCTAATAATGATTGACGGCTGGCGGATTTCGAAAGATTATCCGTTCAGGTTCTAGTGTGATTTTAATAAAATAATTAACCTTTTTTTAATATTTCAAATGACACTGCCTACTTGATTAGTTTTTTTGTTGATGATATAAATTCCATGTGAGAGTTTTACAAAAGAAAGGAAAACACTTATGGTAAATGTAGCAATTAACGGTTTTGGTAGAATCGGCCGTAACACTTTGAGAGCCGCTATCAGAGAAGGTATTTTTGACAAAATTAATTATGTAGCAATCAATGACCCGGGTTTAAAACCTGCTGATGCTGCAAGACTTTTCAAATATGACTCTGTAATGGGTAAATTTGACGGTGAAGTTGAAGCTTATGATGAAGGTATTATCGTAAACGGTAAAAAAATTAAATTCTTTGCAGAAAAAGATCCTGCTCAATTACCCTGGAAAGATTTAGGTGTTGAAGTTGTTGTTGAATCAACAGGTTTCTTCACAGATGCAACTAAAGCTCATGCTCACATTGATGCAGGTGCTAAAAAAGTTATTATCTCTGCTCCTGCTACAAATGAAGATATTACAATTGTTTTAGGTGTAAACGATAAAGAATACGATCCTGCAAAACACAACGTAATTTCTATGGCTTCTTGCACAACTAACTGTCTTGCTCCTGTAGCTAAAGTTATTGATGAAAAATTCGGGATTGTTAAAGGTTTGATGACAACTGTTCACTCATACACAGGCGATCAGAGAATCTTAGATGCAGGCCACAAAGATCCTAGAAGAGCCAGAGCAGGCGCTTTGAACATCGTTCCTACAAAAACTGGTGCAGCAAAAGCTGTTGCTCTTGTATTACCTCAATTGAAAGGTAAATTAGACGGTTTTGCTATGAGAGTTCCTACTCCGGACGTTTCTTTAGTAGACGTTGTATTCGAACTTTCAAAAGACGTTACTGTTGAAGAAGTTAACGCAGCATTAAAAGCCGGTGCTGACGGACATGTTCTTTGCTACACAGAAGAACCGCTTGTATCTTCTGACTATGTAGGTACTTCTCAATCATCAACTGTTGACGCTTTATTAACTCGTGTAATGGGCGGAAATCAGGTTAAAATCATTTCTTGGTATGATAACGAAATGGGTTATTCTACAAGATTGGCTGAAACTACTTTGATGGTTGCTTCTAAATTATAATTTTTTAGAAAATTATAGTCATAAAAAGAGTCTGATATTTTTCAGACTCTTTTTTTTATTGCCGTATTTACCTATTTAATAATTTTTACTTTCAGGTGAAGATAATTTGTGAAAGTGAGGTAAATTATGCAGGTTGTAAAAATTATCAGCTATATTTTGGTTTTAATAGGGGCATTGAACTGGGGGCTTGTTGGATTTTTTAATATTGATCTTGTAGCTTTAATTTTTGGTGATATGACTGTCATGTCAAGGATTGTTTACGGGCTTGTCGGCATCAGTGCAATTCTTTATGCGATTACTTCATATCGAGATGTTTTTGAAAATAATTAACCCTATTGTTAATCAAACTTGTGAAAAGGCAGGCTTTTTATTTTAAGCTTGTCTTTTCTTGTGCAATATGTTATTATCATTAATAGTTTTACGAAAGGATTTTGTATGAAAAAGATTTTTGTATGTTTATTTGCATTATTTATGGTTTCATCATCTGCAGTTTTTGCGCGTTCTTATCTTGGAACAGAACTTCCGTTGGCCGGTAAAACACTGCTTCCTCAAAATATGCAGGCTGTAGTTTTAGGTTATGTTTATTCTAAAACTGCAAGAGCGATAAGCGGCTGTAAAAAATTTATGTTGTCCGATACAAAAGTAACCAAAGAAAAAGCAAATATTGAATATGGCAGAAACGGTAAGGAAATTGGCGGTACTTGGTCTGAAGAGTGGACTATTGATGCCTGCGGAATTGATGTTGTAATTCCAATAGATTTTACTACAACGGGGCATGGGGTAAAATATGATATCAAAGATCCCAAGCAGTAAGTTTAATTTAGGAGTAAATATGAAAAAATATTTTTTATCATCTTTAATTTTAACATTGCTTTTTTTAGCATCTTGTAATGTTTTTGCAGGTGAAAATGGACGAAGGTATCCTGGAGGCTCGATTGCAAGTCAGTTATTGCAAAGAGATGCCACTATGTCAGTATTCGCTGCTGTTTCAGTTAAAATAAAAAATTGTTCTGATTTGTCTATAACTGATACAAAGCTTGAAAAAATGCCGGAATTTAACAAGATATATAATGGACAAAGATATGCGAGTTCTCCATGGGAAGAGGTTTGGACAGTTAATGCATGCGGAAAAGATGTTTATGTGCCTGTAACATTCATCCCTGACGATAACGGTACAGGAACGTCTTTTGCAGTATCTCCTAATGATATCAGATTAAAGTAATTTTAGACATTATTTTGTCAGAGAAGCTAAAAAATCTTTATTTGCATTAAGGGTGTCTTCTGTTGCAACTATTGAGTAAGTAGGTTTGCCTGAAAAAATGTAGTTTGCGGTATTATAAATATCGTCTGCCGTAATCTTATCTATTTCATTGTATAACTGGTTTTCTCTAGTTATTCCGTAAGGTGATTCCAGCCCCTGCAAAAGGCTGATTGTTCTCCCGAATGGTGTATTATTTGAATTTAGCAGAGTATTTTTCAGGCTTAATTTTGCATTATTTAATTCATCTTGCGAAACTTTTTCTTTTTTCAGTTTTTCTATATGTTTATTAAAGCCTGTAATTGCTTTTTGAACATTATTAAAGCTTTGTTCGCCTGTTTCTTTGTTATCTGTAGTTGTACCTATTTTTAATGTTAAAAGTCCGATATTATTGTAAGTTTCAAGGTTTGAGCTTACATGATAAGCGAGTTTTTGCTGTTCTCTCAGGTCGCTGAACAGTCTGGAAGACGGGTTGCCACCTAAAATTGTGTTCAAAAGCTCAAGAGCTATACGGTCTTTAATATTTTCGTTTACCTGAAATTTGTATGCTTCAACTATTTCAGCCTGATTCTTAAAATCAGTATCCGTTAAAACTTTTGTTTGTTCTGACGGCTTATAAATTTCCTGTAAAACTTTCGGATTATACGGCTGGACTGATTTAAAGCCTGCAACAGTGTTAAAGATTTGCTGATTTAATTCAGGCTTTTTGTCAAACGGCGCCGAGATTGCAATTTCGCTTTTACCGTTTTTCATAGTGTAATCATAAAGAGCTTTAACATCATCAAGTTTTATTGTCTCGAGATCTTTAAGTATCTCCTCTTTGGAATAACCTGCCGGCAGTCCTTTATAGATTTCATTTTCAAGTTTATCAAATGCCGATTTATCAGATGTCAGAATAGCTTCTTTAATATCAGCTTTAGCATGTTCAAATTCAGAATCTGTAAATCTCGGGTTTTCAACAACTTCCTGCAAGTTTTTTAAGGCTTTGATTACATCTTCACTGTTACATGTTACGGCTGCTGATATTGAATCGTAGCCGGTGCCGATTGAGCTGGAGATTCCGTTTTTAGCTAAATCTGTTTGAAAATCCTCCTGATTTCTCAGCATAGAACCTTCATCGAAAATTTTATCAAGCACAAGCCGTGCTGATGGGCTGCCATTATAAGTTTCATCCGTTGATATGCGGAAATTTATTTTAACATTGTCTGTTCTTGAATTTATCGTTGCAATACGGTAGTTGTTAGGCATATTGTATTCTTTGACATCTGCCATATTTATTGCTTCTTTTTTAGCGCCTGTAAATGATACCTTTTTATAATTTTGCTGAATACTTTCTGCATTAGCGGATGACGGGTGCACTACAGCTACCGAGGCTTTGTTTATGTCAAGATATTTTTTTGCAGTATTGACAAGATCTTCTGCAGTCATTGATTTTACTATTTGTTCAAAGTTATTTAGATAATCTTCGTTATTTTCTAATACTGATGTTCCAATTGTATTATTCGTGCCAAATGAATTTTCAAATAACAGTGAAAAATTGTTAATCATTCTTTTTTTGACTATCTGCATTTCATCATCAGTTGGCGGGTTATTTGCGATATTTCCGATTTCATTGAAGATATTTTTCAATACTTTTTCAGAATTTTCATCAGAGCATTCTGATGTAATCATCAGCAAACGGCCGTCTTTGTTATTTGTGCTGATTTTTTCATCTTCTGCACGTGTTCCGGTATTATAAGGCTTAATTTTTTTATCTATACGCGAAGTCGGTGATGCTGAAAGAAGATACAATAAAGCTTTTGTATAAATTCGGTCTTTTGTATTATCTGATGTCGGTCCGTTAAAACCTACCACAATAGTGGATGCATTGGCTTTATCAGAGATTAAATCTTCTCTTACGGTTTTTTGTATAGGGTTAAATTTTTCAATATGCCTTTGCGTTTGCGGTTGTTTTTTTGATGTAAAGTATTTTGAGATAAGCTTCATTGTCTCATCAGGTTTTACATCTCCTGTAATTACTGTTACCATATTTGCAGGATAGTAATTGTTATTAAAATAATTTACAACATCTTCTCTTGTAAGGTTAGTAATGTTATCGGTTGTTCCGCCTATCATGTCTATAGATGTTGATTTAATCCCGTAAAGATTTTTTATCATCTTATTGATTGCAAGATTTTCCGGATCAGAGGTTATCATATTTATTTCTGAATTTACAATATCTTTTTCTTTTTCCAGTTTTTCCAGGGCAAAAATTGGAGTTTCAAGCATTGATGAGTGAAGTTTGATTTTTGTTTCCAGATCGCTGTCATTTAAAAGGTTAGAGCTTATGTAATAATTTGTTTCCGCAAAGCCTGTAGAGGCGTTTGTGGATGCTCCCATTTTATCAACCTGTTTAAAAAAGCCGCCGTTTTCAATCCCCTGCGATCCGTTAAATAAATTATGTTCAATATAGTGGCTGATTCCGCGAAGTTTATCAGGTTCATTCATTGATCCTGTATTGACGTAAGTGCGCAAAACGGTTTCACCTTCCTGCGGGACAATAATTACTTTTTGACCGTTTGAAAGTTTGTAACAGTAAGCTTTCGTATCATAAGGAAAATTTATTTCGCCTGTTTTTATATATGAAATTGGAGTTTTAACAGCATAATCAGGCTGAATATCCGGCAATTGTTCAATCTGCGGATTTGTTTGAACTTCTATGCCTTTGAATGCAGGCTTGTTATTTATTGAATAATTATTTACACCATTAATTGAATTTATTCTAACCACATGTATATTAAAACATGAAGAATAAAAAAATTGCTAATCAGTTTCATCTTCTGCTAAAATTTGATTCCATGGATAATCTTTGCTGATTTCCCATCCATCAATTTGTATTAATCTTGTACAATCGTGGCGTCTTTCTTTACCGTTTCCAACTTTACATTTTTTAATTAATTCATCTCTTGTTAAATTATCAGATGCAGGGTAAGATGTAATAAATTTGCCCTTATATAATGTGAACAAAAATGTCCTTTTACCGTCATAGGATTCATATCTGCAGTATTTATATTCTGTGCAGTAAAAGAAATATACCACAGGTTCTAAAGCTCCATACCTGCCGATATACGCAGAAAATCCGCTTCCGTCTGCAAAGGCCACTTTATAATATTTCCCGTGTTCATCTTCATCGGTTATTGTTTTTATATATTTGCCAATGCCGTTATTAAACCAGTTTTTCAATTTTTCAAGATCATTAACATCTTCTAGAGTGAACATACTATCACCGGTAATAATTCCTTCATCATTCTGCCATTGAAGAACTGCCTGACTCATTATGGAATAAAACTTTTCCAGTCTCACTGCAGTTTGTTTTTTCTGGTAATTTTGAATTAAAGAAGGCATAGTCATTGCCGCAACCACGCCTATAATTCCTAATGTTATTAAGACCTCGGCCAATGTAAACGCTGCTTTTTTGTGAAGTGAATAAGTAAATAAGTGAATATGTGAATAAGT
>URXH01000092.1 GCA_900551675.1 uncultured bacterium | reverse complement strand
CTTCCCCCCCTTTTGTTTTTTTTTTCTTCCCCCCCCCCCGCCTGCGTTTGTTTAAAATTTTATCGGACAGCCGACTCTATTTGCAAATTCTTTAACTTCTTCAGGCGTTTTCAAAATACCTGTTCCTGGTGTTACAGGAACGTTATTATCAATCATCGTCTGACGGGCAGTTGCTTTATCTCCCATTTTTCTCATAGCTTCAGCAGTAGGACCTATAAATTTAATTCCGTGTTTTGCGCAAATTTCAGCAAAATCAGCTCTTTCAGACATAAATCCGTAACCGGGGTGAATAGCATCAGCGCCTGATACAATCGCGGCCGAAATTATAGCAGGAATGCTTAAATAACTTTTTGCACTGGAAGCAGGTCCTATACAATAAGCCTCCGTTGCCAATCTGACATGCAAAGAATTTGCATCAGCCTGAGAATAAATTGCAACTGTCGGAATTCCGATCTCTCTGCATGCTCTGATAATTCTTACAGCAATTTCGCCTCTGTTTGCTATTAATACTTTTCTAAACATTTTAAACCCTTCTCAAATAATCATACTTCTGAAGAAAAGGTGAAGGGTGAAGAGTGAAAAGTGAAATTCGCTTCACACTTCACTCTTCACGTCTCACTTCATTCTATATACATTAAAACTTGTCCAAACTCTACAGGCTGTCCGTCTTCTACACAAATTTCAACAACTTTGCCTGAAAATTCAGCTTCTATTTCATTCATAAGCTTCATAGCCTCAACGATGCAGACTACATCGCCGTCTTTAACAGTCTGACCGACTTTAACAAAAGGTTCTGCATCAGGAGAAGGGGCGGAATAGAATGTCCCGACCATAGGAGATGTTAAAGGTTTACCTTTTTTAACTTCTTTTTGTTCAGCAGGAGCTGCCTGATTTGACGGAGCAGCCGGTGCCGTCTGAGCTGCAGGAACCGCAACAGGAGTTGCTGCAACACCCATAACTTCTTTTCTCAATGTAATAGCTTGTTCTCCGTCTTCTAATGAAATTTCAGTTAACGAATTGTCAGCTAAAACTTTTGCTAATTTTTCAACATAATCTATATCAAATTTCATATTTTGCCTTTCTGTAACTATTAAGTGAATAGGTGAGTACGTTAATAAGTGAATAAGTTCTTATCAAATTTAAGGTACAAAAAATATGCCTGATTTATAATTTACTCACCCGTTTACTTAAATTATGCTCTATCAAGATACTCGTTAGTCCTTGTGTCGACTCTGATTTTGTCGCCGTTTGAAATAAAGAACGGAACATTAACAACAGCACCTGTTTCAAGAGTAGCAGGTTTTGTACCGCCCTGAGCTGTATTTCCTTTTTCTGACGGAGGAGTATCTGTAACTTCAAGAATTACATGAGCAGGAAGGTCAACGCCTATAATTCTTGAATCGTGCATCAATACCTGAACAATCATATTTTCTTTCAAATATTTGATTCCGTCCCCGATTTGTTCTTCGGTTAACTGAAGCTGTTCATAAGTTTCGTTATCCATCATAACATATTCTTTACCTTCTTTATACAGGTATTGCATTTCGCGCCTGTCAAGCATAGCTTTTGCGACTTTTTCGCCTGCACGGAAAGTTTTTTCTACAACCTGACCTGTTTCAACGTTTTTAAGTTTTGATCTTACAAACGCAGCACCTTTGCCGGGTTTTACGTGTAAAAATTCAACAACAGACCATAAACCGTTGTCCAATTGAAGCGTTAAGCCTGTTTTTAAATCGTTTACTGAAATCATATTTTTCCCCTTTTCATAAATACTATAATCATCTGTTAAATTGATGATATCATAAACATTCAAAACTTCAAATAATTGTTACAAAATAAAGCAAAATTAGTAACAAAAGCTAGATAACATAAAGTTGCAGCCTCGTTATTCACGAGTAAACAAGATAGAGGAAGTAAAGGGGGATGGGTGAAAATCAGCCCTCATTCCCAACCCTCTTCCAATAGGAGAGAATGCAAAATCGAATTATTCTCTTATTAACCTGTTGTTTTATTCACCGCGTAAACTTAGAGTCTTTTACTATGAAAAAATTTTATGCTAAAATAATTCTACAATGGCTGAAGGACAAATATATAAAATTCATTCCGATTTCTACTATATTGATGACGGACAAAAAACGCATGAATGTAAAATTCGCGAAGTTTTAAAAAAACAGAAAGAAAAAATTTTCGCCGGTGATTTTGTCGAGTTTGAAAATGGTGTAATTACAAAAATCATTCCACGGAAAAATTTTATCAAGCGCCCGGCTGCTGCGAACATTGACCAAATTATAATAGTGTCCGCACTTAAAGAGCCTGATTTAGACCTTCATCAATTAAACCGCTATATTTCGCTTGCGAAATATTATAATATTCCGGCAGTTCTTTGCTTTAATAAAGAAGATTTGAAATGGGACAAACACCTTAAAGAAAAAATTAAAAAGATTTATGAATCTTTAGGATACAAAATTGTATACACTTCTGCTACAGAACACAAAGGAATTAAAAATTTTGAGAAGCTTCTGGAAGGCAAAACAAGCGTTTTATGCGGTAATTCCGGTGTAGGTAAATCCAGTCTTGTAAATGCAATTAATCCTAATCTTAATTTGAGAACAAAAGAAGTCAGCGGAAAAACTCAACGCGGAACACATACGACAAGACATTGTGAAATTATAAAAATTAACGATACATCAAGAATTGTTGACACTCCGGGATTCAGCAACATAAAATTTGATTTTATAATGCCTGCCGATGTAGATTTGCTTTTTGATGATATCGCAAGATTCAGTGATGAATGTAAGTACTCGGACTGTCTTCACATAAACGAAGACGGCTGTAATGTATTAAATAACATTGATAAAATTGATTCATCACGCTATGAAAGCTATCTCGCATTTATTGAAGAAGCATCAGAATACAAAGAACGCATAAAATATGAAGGTAAAAAAGAAGAACATTCTAAGAAGTTCGTACATAACAAACACATCGCAAAAATCAGCGAAAAGAAACGGCAAAGCGCTAGAAACACATTAAAACAAAACATTTATAAAGGTATCGAATATGAAAATGAATGAATATATTGAACTTGTTAATAAAAAAATTGATGAATATATGCCTGTATGTTACCCGCAAAAGATTTTCAAATCAATGAAATACACGGTAACATTACCGGGCAAACGCCTGCGTCCCGTTATGTGTCTTGAAGCCTGCCGTATGTTTGGCGGGAATTATGAAGATGCAATCCCGACAGCATGTGCAATAGAGATGCTTCACGCTCAAACCCTTATCCATGATGATCTTCCCTGCATGGATAACGATATGTACAGACGCGGTCAGCTTACAAACCACATGGTTTTCGGAGAAGCCCACGCTGTACTTGCAGGCGATGCCTTGTTAACTTTTGCGCCGCAAACAATTTTAAAATACTCTAAAAATATAGATACTGAAAAATTAATAAAAATAATGAAAGAATATTTCCAAGCTGCAGGAGCTTACGGTGTCATTGCAGGACAGGTTGTTGATATAGAAAGTGAAAAATTTTCTCAAGCCGGCTCTTTTGATACTGATGATGAACAACTTCCTGAAATCTTGGAATATATTCATACACACAAAACAGCTGATCTTTTTAAACTTGCACTGCGAACAGGGGCAATAATTGCCGATGCTACAGATGAACAGCTTGAACAAATAACCAAATTCGGGCAAAAGCTCGGTGTTGCATTTCAAATAGCCGATGACATTTTAGATGAAACTTCAACTTTTGCAGAAATGGGAAAAACTATCGGCAAAGACAAAGAAGAAGGAAAACTTACTTACACAAGCCTTTACGGACTTGAGAAATCAAAGGAAGATTTAAACAAGCTGCTTGATGAATGTTTTGAAATTTTGTCAATAAATAATCTTAAATCAGAAGTGTTTGAACAAATTCTGAATAAAATCAGAATAAATTAATTTACATAATAAATATTATCGGAAATTAAAAATAGACTAATATTACCTTCTTTGCCTCCGGCGGGTCTTCCAGACAGGGGCACTTTTGATGTCAAAAGTGCCTCAAAACCATCGTCACGCTTCACTCGCTAATAATTTGCAAGGTTCAGCATTAAGGCGTGTAAACTCGCTATATCTTGGTCATGCTGAACTTGTTTCGGTATCTCTATATCGCTCAAACAATACACGCCTTTGAAATTTGCTTCACCTGCAATTATTGCTCGTTTCCGCTATCGCCGCATTATTAAATTAATTATAAAAGATAAAAATAATTCGACCTTCAATGGAGCGAATAATTAATGTTAGCGAAACAATGACAAAATGAGTGTAAAAGCTGCTGCATCAGTAACAGCAAACATTTTACGTTCCGGACCAATGTATGTACAAACATTACTTGGAGGAATGGACGGAGATAAACCTTCACTATACTCCCTTGACCCTGCCGGAGGTATGATTGAAGATACATACATATCCACAGGATCAGGTTCTATTGTAGCATATGGTGTTCTCGAAGACAGATACCATGAAGAAATTACAACTGATGAAGGATTAGAAATAGCTGTAAGAGCTATCAAAGCTGCTAGCGAACGTGACACATTTTCAGGAAATGGATATTTAGTAGCTAAAGTAACTAAAGACGGCTTTGAAATGTTAGATAAGGAAAAGGTTAATGATATTGTAGCGAAAATATAAAGACTATTTTTCATAACTAACTACTTTTTATATAAATAGTGTGAATAGTTTATGAAGTTTTAACTAATTATAGCAAACAAGCTTTTTCATGAACTATATTTACACAATACTTTTTTTTGAAGGGATTATATGACTTCAGAGATTTTAGAAGATATCAAAAAAGAAATAATGGACAAGTTACCAAAAAATGCTCAGGTTTCAAAAGTTGAATTTGAAGGTCCTGAAGTGGTACTTTACACCAAAAACCCAGAAATTATAACTGACAACGGCGATCTTATACGATCATTAGCTAAAGAACTTAGAAAAAGAATCATTATCAGATCTGATAAAAGTGCATTATTAGGTCCTGAAGAAACCATTAAAAAAGTTCATGAAATAGTTCCGGAAGGAGCAGAAATTACAGACATTTACTTTGATACAGTTACCTGCGAAGTAGTTATAACTGCAAAAAAACCAGGGCTTGTTATTGGAAAATATGGTGTGACCTCCAGAACAATCGTTAAAAATACCGGATGGGCACCTAAAATTTTGAGAACACCCCCAATAAGCTCTGATGTTATTGGAAAAATCAGAACTACACTAAAAAACAGCAGCAAAGACAGGAAAAAAATGTTGCAGCGTCTCGGTAGACAGATACATCAGGGCACTAAACATCCTAATGATTGGGCCAGAGTAACCTCAATGGGTGGTTTTAAAGAAGTCGGACGTTCTTCCATGCTTTTACAAACTCCAAACAGTAGAGTATTGTTGGATTGTGGTGTTAATGTAGCTGCATCTGACAACAAAAATGCATTTCCATACTTGAATGTTCCTGAATTTTCAATTGAGGAATTGGATGCAGTCATTATTTCACACGCTCACCTGGATCACTGTGGATTTGTGCCATACCTTTATCATTATGGATATGAAGGTCCTATTTACTGTACAACTCCAACAAGAGATTTGACAACACTTTTACAACTTGATCACTTGGATATTGCTCACAGAGAAGGAAATCCTTTACCATTTAATGTAAAACATGTGCAAAAAGCTATTAAACATACAATAACCTTAGATTACGGTGAAGTAACTGATATATCACCAGATATTAGATTAACACTCCATAATGCAGGCCACATCTTAGGTTCAGCTATTTCACATATGCATATTGGTGACGGAGCTCACAATTTAGTTTATACTGGAGATTTCAAGTATGAAAGAAGCAGATTACTTGAACCTGCAACATTCAGATTCCCACGTGCTGAAACTGTAATTATGGAAAGTACCTATGGTGGCCGTGAAGACATACAGCCTTCAAGAAACTCTGCAGAAAAAGAAATGATGAAAACCATCTATAAAACTTTAAAACGTGGCGGAAAAGTTTTAGTTCCAGTATTTGCTGTAGGAAGGGCGCAGGAACTTATGGTAGTACTTGAGGAATACATGAGACATGGAATGATTGATGAAGTTCCTATTTACATTGACGGTATGATCTGGGAAGCTACAGCTATCCATACTGCAAGACCAGAATATTTAAGTAAAGACTTGAGAGATCAAATATTCCACATGGGCAGAAATCCGTTTATCTCAGACATGTTTAACAAAGTTCAAAATCTTGACCAAAGAAAAGATATTGTTGAAAGCAACAGCCCGGCAATTATTTTATCCACATCAGGTATGTTAACTGGAGGTAATTCCGTTGAATACTTCAAATGGTTATGTGAAGATGACAGAAACACATTAATATTTGTAGGATACCAATCCGAAGGTTCATTAGGTAGAAGAATCCAAAAAGGATGGAAAGAAGTACCTCTTGAAGAAGACAATAAAACAAAAGTATTCAATGTTAAAATGGAAATTAAAACTATCAACGGATTTAGTGGACACTCCAACAGACGCCAATTAATGGATTATGTAAAAAGACTTAATCCAAGACCGGATAAAGTTATTACTTGTCATGGAGACCCTTATAAAACAACAGACTTAGCTT
>URXH01000091.1 GCA_900551675.1 uncultured bacterium | reverse complement strand
AAAATCTTACAAAAAAATAAAATCACATATCCGAAAGTCGGAGATATAATAAATACAAATTACAAATCACGTTCGATAACAGTTATGTGCAAGGACTGGAAATCTTTAAAGATGACAGGAATTTATCTTTACGGATTTTTAAATAAACCTTTAACGCAGATGTATATTAAAAATTTAGATATACAACAAATACGGGATTAAATATTATTATATGTTTATAATATAATATTAATATGATGAACGTTCAAAACATAGTCGACAGAATAAGAGAAATCATGGACGATGAAACACTTATTCAGCTTAAAGAAGAGCTGAATAGTTATCACGTTGCCGATTTAGCTGATATTTTCCAGTCGCTGAAACCTGAAGAAAGACTTCAATGTTTTAAACTTCTGGAAATTGAAAAAGCTGCCGACTTAATGGAATATTTACCCCCGCAGATGCAGGTTGAATTACTGAGCGATATAGATGAAAATCTTGCATCACAGATTTTAACACAGTTACCGCACGATGCTGCCGCTGATGTCTTAGGCGACATGGAAGAAGATGAAAGTGAAACATATTTAGACAAGCTTCCGCACAAATTTTCAGAAGAAGTAAGAGAACTTTTAACATACAATGAAGATACCGCAGGCGGCATTATGAACCCTTCTGTTTTAACTGTCAATTCTGATATGAGCGTTCAGGACGTTTTAAATCATATAAGAATTAAAGCCGAACAGGACAATATGGAACTTTATTATGTCTATGTTGTCGACAAACAAAACCATCTGCTCGGCGTTGTATCTCTTAGAAAACTTTTAACTTCTCCGACAAATCAAAAAGTTGAAGATATTATGATTTCGGATATTGTAAGGCTTCACGTTGATGATTACAGCGATTACATTATTGATGAATTCATGAAATACCAGTACAATGCCCTGCCTGTTGTAGATTTGTATAACAGACTGAAAGGTATGATTACGTGGGATGACGTACATGATTTGTTCGAAGAAGAAACAACAGAGGAAATTTATCAGTCATCAGGTATTTCTACAGAGCTTGTCGATGAAGATGAAATTCTTTCAGGAAACATTTTAAATGCCATAAGAGCCAGAATGCCATGGCTTTTTATAACATTAATAGGCGAATTTATTGCGGTAAATGTAGGTCATCATTTTGATCATACGCTGCAGGCTTTACCGATAATAGCTATATTTATGCCGCTTCTTGCAGGTCTTGGCGGGAATATCGGAACTCAAAGCATTACACTTATGGTACGTGGTCTTTCAACCGGACAGGTAACTCTAAATTCCGCAATTCACCATATATTAAGAGAGGCAAGCATAGGACTCATCATCGGCACAATATTCGGAGTACTTGTTACACTTGTATGCTGGGGCTGGCAGCACAGCAAGGAACTCGGTGCTGTTGTCGGGTTTGCTATGACTGTTAATATGACAATGGCTACAATAATTGGTACATTTACACCGTTTGCTCTTAAAGCAATGAAAGTAGATCCTGCAGTCGCATCAGGTCCCGTTATTGCGACAACAATTGACGTATTAGGGCTGGCTATTTATTTTACGCTGGTATCATCTTTTTTAATCAAGGTTATGTAAAAGGTAAATAATATGACAAACAATCAAAAAATTAGAAGAAGAGAATTAAATAGCAGATCAGAATCATTTATAAAACATCAAAAACAATTAAGAGAAGAACGTTCTTCTTTTGCAAAAGTTCTTATCGGAATGACTATTGTTTTTATAGGTGTAATATTAAGTATTTTTGTTCTTGCTGATAATGAAAACTTTTTAGAGAAACACTTTGGCAAAGAATCTGTTATTACAAAACTGTTCCAAAAATTAACAATAAGCAATGACAATAAAGAACACGCTGATTTTGCGCTTCCGTTCGGGCTGAGACGCCAGAATATTTTATTTCTGGGAGTTGATGCAAGCAACAATCCGAACGATTTGTGGACAGGGACAAGAACTGATACAATTATTCTGGTTAATATTGACCCGCGGACTAAATCGATTAATGCTTTATCAATTCCACGCGACAGCAAAGTTTATCTGCCAGGTGATAACGGTGTAAATAAAATTAACGCTGCACACGCAATCGGCGGAATTGAAATGACTAAAAAAACAATTGAAGATACTTTAGGAGTCCATATTGACAGATACATTATGGTTCATGACGGCGCTGTTAAAGAAATTGTCGATGCTATGGACGGTCTTGATGTATATATTGAAAAGCCAATGCATTACAATGATTACTCAGGACATTTATTTATCAATTTTTCAAAGGGGAATCATCACTTAACTGGACAGGAAGCTGTAGAATACTTAAGATTCAGACACGATGCACTTGGTGATATCGGCAGAACTCAAAGACAGCAATGGCTTTTGAGAAGTTTATTAACCAAACTTAAACAGCCTTCTACAATTACCAAAATTCCCGATATAATTTCCGTTGCAAAAAAATATGTGAAAACAGATATGTCTTTTTATGAAATGTCTCAATATGCAGGTCTTGCAAAGCATATAGATATGGATAAAATTGAAATTGCAATGCTACCGGGTGCCCCAAATAAAAAAGGCTACATAAGCTACTGGATTTTAGATCCTGAAAAAACACAGGAAGTTATAAACAGAGTAATTTACCGCGACAAAACACCTGTTGAAGATATGGGGCAATTAAGCGCCAGTGTATTAAGCTCAAATTCTTCAAAAGCTCCGCAGATAGAAGAAGCTCTCAAAACAGCCGGTATAGAAATAAAATGCAGAGGGACGGCATCAAGAGCTCATTCACAATTTATCGCACATTCATCCAAAATAACAAATGAATATTATAATCATCTTGCGAAAAACAATCCGGCTTTTGCAGGTTTGCAATTTGTATATGATCCAGTAAATTACTATTGCGGAGAGACAGACTTTACAATAATATTATCGGGAGATTAAACTCCTGATTATATGTGCCTGTAGCTCAGCAGGATAGAGCGTTTCCCTCCGAAGGAAAAGGTCGTGCGTTCGAATCGCATCAGGCACAAAAATAAATAACTTCTTGGTATTTTATCCTTTTGTACAGATTAATAGCGCATTTGGATAGTTATCGGCGTTTCAGCAAAATTTTTGCAAATAGCACAAATTTTATGCTATAATGAATTTGGTTGACAGCCGGTTTTTTATAAAAATCGAAAAAGTATGAGGCTTCGTAGCTCAGCAGGATAGAGCAGCGGTTTCCTAAACCGAAGATCGCGCGTTCGAATCGCGCCGGGGCCACCATACTTTTTGATAAATTTTTAATAAAGATTTCGGCAGCGATGAGAGCGCTTTTTTGCGTTCGTGATAAGTGAGCAGAGGGCGAAGGAGTTTTAATTGTTACGGATTAAATGAAACTAACATAATGTATAGAAAACACAATGTAACTTTTATAAAAAAAATAATGAATGAATGGTGGAATATGATTGAAAACTATTCGAAACGGGATCAGCTGTCATTATCATATGTTCTATGGAAAAATAAAATCGCCGTAAAAGATTTAAGTATAGATAATGCACGTACAGATATTGAAAATTTTAATATATACACTCATAATTTACCGAATTCATTCGGCGGAAGAATTTTGAAATTTATATTCTATTAACAATTACTTTTTAAAATAATAAAACCGCTAAAAGTGCAAAAATAAACAACGGTATATTGTAATGCAAAAATGTCGGGATACAGGTATCTTTAATATGTTCATGCTGCCCATCGATATTTAAACCTGCCGTAGGCCCCAGTGTTGTACCTGATGCAGGAGAGCCTGCATCCCCTAGTGCGGCTGCCGATGCAAATACTGCAATTGCTTCCATAGGATTAAATCCCAGATGAATAAATACGGGGACAAACAAAACCGCTAAAATCGGTATTGTTCCAAAAGAAGTACCGATACCAATAGTTATAAAAAGGCCTACTACAAGCATTAAAAACGAAGCAAGAAGCTTTGAGCCCATCATAAAAGGTATAAGACCGTTAACCAGAGTGTCAATACTTCCCGTTGATTTAAGAACACCTGCAAATCCTGCAGCAACAAGCATTACAAATGCGACATACCCCATAAGTCCTATACCTTCATTTATTAAAGTATCCATCTTTTCAGGATCAATTGCACGTGTGCCGAAAATTATGGTTAAACCGATTAAAGCACCGAGCGGAAGCGATTTCGTCCACAATTGAACTGCAAGAGTCGCAACTGCGGCAAGAAGTGTTATATAATGACTGCCAGTAAAACGCAATGAACGCCGTCTTTCTTCCCTGAATTTTATATTTTCATATACTCTCGGTTTTCTGTAAGAAATAAATACAGCCCATAAAAGCCCGCATAAAAGTCCCAGCCCCAAAATCCACACAGAATGCCATACATCGGTAACAGTAACTTTCATACCGTTTATACTCATATTATCTGCAAGAAGCCGCTGAAAAATCAACCCGAAACCTGCGGGAAATACAATATAAGGAGTTACAAGCCCGAAGGCAAGAGCGCAGGCAACAGCGCGTCTGTCGAGTTTTAGTTTATTCATTACAGAAATTAAAGGCGGAATTATAACGGGGATAAAGGCGATATGCACAGGAATTAAATTCTGCGATGCGCAGGCAAGAAGCGTTAAAATCAACAACAATATAAATTTATTATTTTTTATAAGCAAAATAATTCTTTTGGCAAGTACATCTGCAAGACCTGTATGTGCCATAGCTGCGGCAAATGTCCCGAGCAGAATATAACTCAATGCAGTTTCACTGTTCTGTCCCATTCCGTTTATAAAAACATCCATAATCTGTCCTGCATGCATTCCGGCAACTTTTCCCGCTACAATTGCAGAAACAATTAACGCGAGCAAAACATTTACCCTGCATAAGCACAATATGCAAAGTAAAATAACAGATATAATAATAGGATTAAAAATAAATTCCATTAAACTTACACACCTGCTTTTGATACAACTTCTTCAAACTTTGGTTTACGACCGCAGGATTTATCCTCATCACAAAATCCAAGCCGTTCGCACTTAGGAACAAGATAAGGCTTTAGCCATGGTTCTTCTTTAACAAGTTCATCACACATCATCTTAACCATAGTTCTGATTTCATACTGCGCACGCGTACATAATCTTAAATTTGCGAGATGAATCATTTCTCTTAAATTCAAACTTGCGACAAGAGAACTTGATGCAGCATTCGGCAGAACAAATCTTGCATCTTCTGCAGGAATACCTGCTTCCACAAACTCCTGATACTGCTGCGAAATTTTATTCATAAATTCAACAAATTTCTCTTTCAGCTCAGAATTTTTTTCAATTGTCGGCGGAATTATGTAATCAAACTGCCCTTTTTCTTTTACATATCTCTGAGATTTTTGAGAAAAAGACATGTGTCTGTGTCTTACAAGCTGATGTGTACATGCACGGGACACATTTGAAATAGCAAAGCTTACCTGAATATGTTCTATTGTTGAATAATGACCTGATGAAATTACTCTTTCTATAAGTTTGAGCATTTTTTCTTTATCATCGGTACTGTTATAAATATTTATAGGATAGTCAGCACTGTAGCATGTTCTGCATGCAGTATAAACCGTTTTTAGCATATTTTCCGGCTTTGAAATTAAGTTTACTACAGGTTTGTTGTTATTTTCCATAAATCCTCCCCAATCTCTTAAAAACAATTATACCACTCTTATATATAAGAGTGGTATAATGTAAATTTTTTCTAACAATTAAATTACTTTTACTAAGCTTTTTTATTACCGTAACGTTTGTTAAATCTTTCAACACGACCTTCTGAGTCAAGAATTTTCTGCTGTCCTGTATAGAACGGGTGGCAGTGGTTGCAGATTTCAACAGTAATATTATCGTTGATAGAACCGGTTTCTATTTCGTTACCGCAAACACATTTGATAACGGTTTTCTTATAATCGGGATGAATACCTTTTTTCATTTTTAACCTCTTTCTTTTTCTCAAGATTCCAAACTTGATTAGTTTTAAAATTTCGACTAATTATATGATACTACGGAAATAAAAAAGTGCAAGCGAGGAAAATCTCATGCATCTGTCTGATGTTAAATTTTCTTAATGTTGTCATAATAAAAAAGTTATCCGTTATTAGATTTTATAAAAAGGTGATTATCAGATGAATCTGCACGAAAAATGTTTATTGAGATATCTGCAAAACCCCGATGAATTATCATATTCCACAGAAATATTAAAGGTTAATAATTTTATACTTGAAAAAAAATTTATACTTGAAAATATTACAAACAGCAGTATGACTAAACCTTTTAACACAGAGCAGTAAAATACTTCAATTACTTGAAACATAGTTGCCAAATATCTCAAAATTTATTATAAACCCATGGCAAAACAAAAGTCAAGGACGCGTGGCCCCTGACTTATAATATTTGCCAGAATAAGTTTTTTATTTACGGTTATATCGTTCAAAATGCATTATATTTCCTCTTCCGGCTCTTCGGTTTTGGCGGGCACCTGCATCATTTTCTCCCGCACTCTGGCCTCTATTTCGTCACAAAGCTCCTTATTGTCCTTGAGGAACAGCCTTGCGTTATCGCGACCCTGGGCCATGCGCATATCATTGTAGGAATACCACGCTCCGGTCTTATTTATTATCTTTTGGTCGACTGCCATATCCAATATGCAGCTCTCCCTTGATATACCCTCGCCGTATATCATATCGAATTCGGCGGGCTTGTAAAGAGGCGCCACTTT
>URXH01000090.1 GCA_900551675.1 uncultured bacterium | reverse complement strand
GACTTCCTGCCCTTCTGTCAGCTAGAAGCGCCCCCCCCCCGATACTACGTGTTCAAATAATCTTTTCATAATCTACTCCTTTCTTATTAATTAACTCTTTGTTGTATGATAACATTATATTATATTATATAAAAAATAAGATTTACAAGGAAATCTGCAATCAGCAGATAAACTGTAGACAAAATAGCCGCCTGTGTTGTTGAATTCCCGACCTCTTTTGCCCCGCCTTTTGTACTGTAACCTTGTGTTGCACAAACAAGAGCAATTAATCCGCCGAAAATTGAACCTTTTAAAAGACTTATATAAATATCTCTGGTAGATATCCAAAGCCATGCAGAAGTCATATACCTTGCAGGGTGCAATTCAATAACAGCATGAGAAACAAGCATACCACCGGCAATCCCTACAAATTCAGCAAGCAAAACAACCATTGGAACAGTTACCATGCCTGCAATAATCCGCGGTGTAAAATAATATCCTACAGGATCAACTTTTAAAGTTTTCATTGCATCAACCTGAGATGTAACCTGCATATTTGCAATTTCAGCAGAAATAGCAGTTCCTGCACGCGCTCCGATAGCAAGTGCTGCAAATCCGGGTGCAATCTCTCTTATCATAACAACAGCTATTGTACCGCCGATATATGTATCAGCACCGCTCATTAAAAACTGCTTTGACACCTGTATTGCAATAACGGCAGCTGCAATAAAAGCTATTATCAAAGAAATAGGAAGCGAATCATAACTGATAGAAGCAGCCTGTGCAAGAACAGAAGTAAAACGCACCCGAAAAAGGTACTTTATACTTTTTATTAAATTTTGCACACACAAACCTAAAAATTCCATCAGTTAAAACTTACCCTGATTAAAAGTATAACATAATTAAGAAATACTACCCCCACCGCATTGGCGAGGGTAGATATTTTTTTAATAAACAGGCATACACCACTTTTTATATTTTGGTACTTTGCCTTTTACAACATCAAAGTACAATTTTTGAAGCTCTTTAGATATAGGACCGACATGCCCGTCGCCTAAAGTTCTGTTGTCAATGCTGGATATCGGGCTGATTTGAGCGCCTGTACCGCAATAGAAAGCTTCATCTGATATATAAAGTTCTGTTCTGTCTATCGGACGTTCTTCTGTTTCAATACCAAGAACATCCTTTGCAAGTTCCATAATTGTATTTCTTGTAACGCCAACCAAAATATTATCTGTTTTCATTGTTGTAACAAGTTTACCGTTTTGAACGAGGAATAAGTTCATTGCAGAACCCTCGGTAACCTGTCCTGCTTCATCAAGAACAACAGCATCATCAAAGCCCATATTATGAGCATCTGTTTTAATCAATGCTGCGTTTGCATAAGAGCCTGCAACTTTTGCTCTTGGAGGAATTGCGTTATCGCTGTTTCTTCTCCAGCTTGATACACAGACTCTTAATCCTTTTGAAGTATCAATATAATCACCCATTTTGTTTGTAATTAAAGCATAAGAATCAGTGTTATCATATAATCCAGGACCGACTTTTTGAGCAGATTTATACAATGTAGGACGCATATAACAATCTTCTTTATAATTATTTTTTGCAAGTAATTTTTTAGTAATTTCGCAGTGCTCTTCAACAGTGTAAGGGCTTTCCATACACATAATTTTTGCACTTCTCAATAATCTTTCATAATGTTCCGGAACTCTGAATGCATAAAGCTGTTTTTCTTCTTCATTCCAATAAGCTCTAATTCCTTCAAATACAGCCGTTCCGTAAAGGAAAGCGTGAGTACGGATCGGTATCATTGCCTTTGAAGCTTCAACATACTGTCCGTCCATAAAATAAAACTCTGTCATAATTCCTCCTTAGTTTTATATATAAACTACTATACCATGAAAGAAAAAACAGAGTTAAAAGTTTGTTAAATTGTTTAGTTATTTAAACGCAAATTTTTTCCTGTTATGTAAAAGATTATTTTCAAGATTCGCTGTTTCAATAAACTTTTTTGCATCATTAACAGGTATTGCAAAGCCTATACCTATATTTGAAATATTGTTATCCGGATTATAAATTGACTGCGATATACCTATAACTTCACCCTGAGAATTTAAAAGCGGTCCTCCCGAACACCCCGGATTAATTGCAGCATCAGTTTGAATTCTTCCTTTAGCGTAATCTATTCTTGAAACAATTCCTGATGTTAAAGTTCCTGCAAAGCCAAAAGGGTTCCCGATAGCAAGCACCTTTTGCCCGACTTTAACATCAGATGAATCTCCGAATGAAATCGTTTTTAGTCGTGATTTCGGGGAAATTTTTAATAAAGCTAAGTCTTTATTTTTGCCCATCTTTGCAAGAATTGACGCTTTATACACCTTGCCATCGAAAGTTGTAACATCAATCTGGTTTGCACCTTCTACTACATGAGATCCTGTCAGGATAACACCATCCGAACGCACTACACATCCAGTTCCGGCTGAAAATCCATCATCTAAGTTTGCCTCTATTGCTACAATAGACGGATTAATTCTTTCATACACACTTATATTAACAAGTTCATCCGGCGAATAATTCTGTGCCCAAACAGGCATGACTGGGATAAAAAATAAAGTTATATATAAAATAAAATTCTTTAGCATAAATACTCCTCTTACATTATAATTATTGCGCTCTTTTTAAAATATTCATCAGACTTTATAAAAATTTTGAGGTTAGTTATTGTAATTATTACAATTTTAATGTATAATTCAGAAAAAAATTATATTTTAATAAGAAAGGATTTAGAATTATGAGCATTGAATTATTCAAACAACACTTGATGGAAAAAAGAGCTGTTAAAATTATTGCAGGTATCGACAACTTTGATATTGAAAACATTAAAAAAGTAGTAACAGCAGCTGAAACAGCAGGCGCTTCAGCAGTTGACATCAGCGCTAAGCCTGAAATTATTTCAGAAATCAGAGAAATGACAGACATGCCGATTTTTGTATCTTCAATTGTGCCGTCTGAACTTGCAAAAGCAGTTGAGCTCGGAGCTGATGCCATAGAACTCGGCAACTTTGATGTTCTTTATAAAAAAGGAATTTCATTCACTGCTGATCAGGTTTTATCTTTAGTAAAAGAAACTTTAGACCTTTTAGGCGATACAAAAACATTCTTCTCTGTTACAATTCCGGGAGAACTTGCTATTGCAGATCAAATCAACCTTGCAAGAAAATTGGAAACTATGGGGATTGATTTAATTCAGACAGAAGGACACTTCTCTTCTTCGCATATCTCTGAAGGCGCAAGAGGTTTGATGGAAAGAGCAGAATTAACACTATCTAACACTATTGAACTTTCAAGAAACATTGATCTTCCGATAATGACAGCAACATCAATCAACCCGACAACTGCTCCGTTTGCATTTGCAGCAGGTGCTTCAGCTATCGGCTGCGGTTCCTGCATTAACAAAGCAGACTCTGAACTTTCTATGATTGCAACAGCAAAAAGCCTTGTTGAAATCGCTTCAAGAAATGCATTAAAAGTTGTTGAACTTGTATAAACTTATGAAATAAATTCGGGAAATGACAAGAAATAAAAAGCTCCTCTTATAAGGAGCTTTTTTACTATCCATGCAATATCTTTTTAATAATCCATTTCCCAGTTATTATTTAAAAGTTCTTTAAAACACCATGAGGCTTAACCTATTTTTCTTGCTTTTTGACATTTTTGCACACTGGTGTTATTGCGTTCCCAAATAATATCTGCAAGATCAGGCTGCTCAATCTCTCCTTCAGCCCTTCTTACACAAAGAGTTTCAAAAGAACCGTTATTATCAAAGGTAGTGTAGAATAAATCTCTGCCAATTACATTAGGGCCTTGTTTTCCGTTTATATCTATAAGCATATCACCGGCACAACCTCCCGTAACATATTTAACACAAATAGTAAATTACATTTATTAACATGTAATGGATTTTTAATAAACTTTTACATAAAATATTATTGTGAAAGGATTATTATGGAATTAATTTTAGACATTTTATATATTTATGTTGCAGTATATTCGCTTTATTTTATGGCACTGGCACTCAGAAATCTTAATGACAGACCGTTTAAAATAGAAAAAAGATATTCGCAGTATGAAGAAAAAGATAATCTTGCTGTTGTAATTTATGCAAGAAATAACAAAATTACTCTTGAAAACCTCATTAGAGAGTTGAAAATGCAGGATTATCCGATAAATAATTTCCGCGTCTTTGTAATTCTTGATAACTGCTCTGACGGTTCTGAACAGCTTTTTGCAAATGAACCGTTTGTAAATCTTATTAATATTACAGGTGTCGGAACAGTCGGCAAAGATCAGGCTGTTTCTATGCTTATTGAAAGGCTTTCAAAAGATCAGACAATTGATTCTTACGTGTTTTTAGATGCGGACAGAAGCATTCCGGCAAATTTCTTAACTACAGTAAATTCCGCTCTCGTAAATAACAGTGCATTAAGCGGAGAAACACTTATTATTACTGATAATCTCGGACCTGTTGATAAAATTAAGGCTGCCTACCAGAAGTATCACATGAATTTTATGAGAAAAGCCCGCTCGCTTTTCGGACTTGCGTCCAGCGCTGATTCAGGCGTATTTATAATAAAGAAAGATATTGTTGATGAAATAGGAGCTGTTGATTTTAAAGATATTAATGCAGAACTCAAATACAGCATGCTGCTTTCCAAAATCAAATGCCCCTGCACATATAACCCTAATATTCAAACTTACGTTGACACAGCAAACTATGAATTTAGAAAGCCGAGACTTTCAGCAAGACTTGATTTGTTTAAAAACTGCTTCACGCAAATATGGTCGAAAAATTTTATATTTGCGGAACATACATTCTCGCTTTTAAATCCTAATATTTGGATGATTTTGATAATTTATGCCGTTGTTATGAAACATTCTTACAGATATTATTTCTTTGTTGATTTCAAAATCGTTCTTTTCACATTCCTTATACTTGTGGCAGGTTTTGGAATAAGCTTAATAAATTCCAAACTAAGATTTAAAGAAATAATGCTTTTATGCTTATACCCGATTTACTCGCTGTGCCATATAATTAAAAATCTTCCGCCAGTAAGAGTTATCAGAGCCAAAATAGCAGGACGTGAAGAACTTCCAGAAGGCACCGAAAAACTTGCAATTGAAGCGTTTGTTATGAATAATGCAGGCAGAGAGCTCCCCTGCAAATTGGAATTTATATCGGAATCAGGTCTTGCCAAAATAAAATTTATGTATAAGAACAAAAAATTTGTTACTGGCAGACATCTTAGAATGATTGATGCACTGCAGGAAATAAGACAAAAATTATATGATTACGGATTTGTTTTAAAAATTTGCAGCTGCTGTAAGTATTTCACATCAAACGTTGACGGTTCAACAAATATGCTGAAAGGCTTCTGCAACAGTGATTACCCGAGTCCGTCAATAAAAGGCAAACGCCCGACATTAATCTGGAATTCTTGTACAGATTTTGAGCCTGCACAATTTACAAATCTGCTTGAAGAAATGGCTGAAGAACAAGATTCTCAGGGACAATCTCATTAAGCATGTAAAAAGATCCGCAAACTATTTTCAATCTGTCTGACGGAAGTTCTTCAAGCGATTGGAATACTTTTGAAGGGTATTCACAGGTATTCTGAAGTTCTTCTATAGTGCAAGAATTTTTATTGTTAAAGTGATAAAAACAGATTTCATCCCCCTTTGAAAAAAGAATTTGCATCATTCTTTTATAATCTTTGTTTCTTAAGCATCCGAATACAAAGCATCGCTTTTTATCGGGATAATAGAAGTCCAAACTCTCCCGCAAAGCCATAACACCATTAGGGTTATGCGAAGCGTCAATAATTAAATCTTCACGGCAGAGTTGAAAACGGCAGGGATGCTTAACTTCTTTTAGAGCCTGCTGAATTGTGTTTTCCGAAATCTGCGGGAAAAGATACCTTACAGCAGCAAGCGCAAGCGACAAATTCTCCTGCTGGCAGGAACCTTTTAAAGCAAGATTAGTTGTGTCTTCAAAAGGTGTTACAAGAACAAACAGCGAGTTGCATTCATCAGCTTTATCTTTAATTTCTTCGTATCCTTCGCACGTGAAAACAGGACTATCCGGTTTTATAATTCCTGCCTTTTCAAATGCAATCTTTGATTTTGTATTACCGAGCCGCTCGGTATGATCCAGATCAATATGCGTTATAACAGAACATAAATTAGATTTTATGACATTTGTAGCATCAAACCTTCCGCCAAGTCCCGTTTCTAAAACAACAACATCCACATTGTTATCAGCAAAATATTTAAACATAACAGCTGTCAAAATCTCAAATTCAGTCAGATGAATATTATGTTTATCTGCTAAATCACAAATTTGTAAAACGTATTTTGCGAAATCATTTTGTGAGATATCTATGCCGTTAATCTTAATTCGCTCGGTATAATCAAAAATATGCGGACTTGTATAAAGTCCTGTTTTCATACCTGCTTTTGATAAAATAGCATCAATAATTGCACATACAGATCCTTTTCCGTTTGTTCCGGCGACATGAATACATTTTAACTTATCCTGCGGGTTTCCGAGCAAATTCAATACTGCCAAAATTCTCTCCAGCCCGAGGTTAATATAAAACTTTCCCTGCGATGTTAAAAGTTGTACCGCTTTTTTATATTCATTACACATAACATAAAAATTATATCACATGAAAAATATTATCAAGCTACCACGGGTAATCAGACCTTATTTCCCAGCCGTCAGCCATTATCAAGGCTGCA
>URXH01000089.1 GCA_900551675.1 uncultured bacterium | reverse complement strand
AATAGAACTTTGAATAATTTATGTTTCGCTCTAAATTGTACTACAAATGATTTATTAGAATATAAGCCTGATGAAATCTAGTTTACAAAAATTTTATAAATTACATATTATTGAACTTGGTAATAAAATAAGACTTGAGCGGATGAAAATGGATATTTCGCAGGAAAAACTGGCAGAAATGGCTAATGTTTCAATACGAACTATCAGCGATATTGAACGCGGGATAACAGATATCCGATATACAAATCTTTTGCAGATTTCAGAGGCCTTAAATATGACTTTATCTGAATTATTGAATTTTAAATTATAATTGTTAACTTTTTTTACGAGTTTTTTATATTCTGAAATCTTACGGGAATAATATACTTAATATATATAGAGAGGTATATATTAAGGAGATGTTCTATGGCAATAAGAGTTGACGGTATAGAATCGGAAGACGAATTAAGAAAAGCGCAGGCTGCAGCTCAGGCGCAGGGGACATCTATTACAAATTATAACGAATGGGCGCAGATTTTGCAGGAGTTTCAGGATAACGGTATTGAATCAACAGGCTCCTATGCAGGCGATAAGGCTCTTATGCAGGAAATTCAAGCAACAATGGAACAATATGCGGAGCAGATTCAAGAGCAGGAAAAAATTCAGCAAAACACGCCTAAAAATAAAGAAACAGAAAAAGTTCAGGAGGCAACCGCAACAGATAAAGACCAGACTATAAAAGCTAATGTTGCCAATGCTACAAGTTCTGCAATTATGGCAGATTATATGAAGTATTATCATATGTTGATGTAGTTTGATTTGATAAGTGAATCCGTGAATAAGTTCTTTACAAAAGCAATGTTTTTAAAATTTAAAAAATAACTACTTTATGAAAAGACTTATTTTACTATTCACTTATTCACCTATTCACTTCAAATTCCCAAACACTTTCACTCTGTTAAAAGGCCAGAAAAGTATAACTGCACGCCCTATAAATCTGTCTTCCGGCAAAAATCCCCACCATCTGCCGTCAAATGAGTTGCCTCTGTTATCTCCCATCATCAAATATTGATGCTCCGGAATTATTACAGGTCCGCATATCATATCCTGAGTGCAGGGTTTATCATAGTATTCGCTTCTTATATAAGGTTCATCAAGCGGTTTATCGTTAATATAAACAGTGCTTCTTCCCTGTTTATCTGTTTTTATCTCGAATTTATCTCCGGGAATTCCGATTACACGCTTAATATATGCAACATCTTTGCAGAAAAAACCTGTAAGACGTGAAAATACTTTCCAGGGTGTATTTCTTAACTTTTCAAACGGCGGGTAAAATACCATAATATCTCCGCGTTCAGGGGTTCTGTAAAATCTGGAAAATCTTTCAACAATAATTCTGTCGCCTTCTATTAATGTAGGATGCATTGAAGCGGAAGGAATCCAGCGGATTTCTCCTATGAAAAATCTGATAATTATAACCATTACAACAACAAAGACAACAGTTTCAATAATTTCTCTGGTCATAGGGTTAATTTTGAGATAATTTTCTTTGATTTTTTTTATTAATTCTTTTATTTTATTCATTTGCAATAAGTTCCAAAAGCTCTTTTAATGCTCTACTATACTTATTATCTTCTAAAGTTTTTATTTCAAGTAAAGCTTTTTCAATGTAATTATTTAACAAAATATGCGTTTTTTCAATACCGTTTTCGCAACTTTCTACACTGCCTGCAAAAATTACAGGAGCAGTATAAATCCCTTCATTTATATCTGATTTTGTTGTTTTGATATTAATAATGTCATCTCTGATTTGAAAAGCAATGCCAAAATTTCGGGCAAATTCACGACCGTTTTTAGATGAATTTGCAATTGATAAACTCCCGCAAAGAGCTGTTTCGAATAGTTTTGCCGTTTTTTGCTCTGTTTTTTCAATGTAATCTTGAAGTATAGGAATTTTAAATTTATTCAACTGCTGATTTATTTCTCCGTTTGTCATAGAGGCAAGAGTATCTGAAAACATTTCTATTAGAGGAATTGAGTTGAGTCTAGCAAGATTGCTTAATGCCGCAGAAAGCAGATAATCTCCTGTAATTATAGCGAGTTTATTATCAAATTCCTTATTAATTGTTTTTACGTTTCTTCTAACCAGACTTTCATCAATCACATCATCATGGATTAATGACGCGTTATGCACAAGTTCAACTGCGGTTTGGAGTAAAATTTGTTTTTCATCAATTTTTAAGCCTGATGCTTTAAGGTATAAAAAAGAAAGAAGTGGTCTTATATGCTTTGACGGGGCATTTAATAAGCCAAAAAGCCTTGATTTTAAAGGCTCCTGTATTTCGATATTTGAAGTTAAACCTGCCGTAACCTGCTCAATCTCTTCTTTTACAATATTAAGAATTTTGGTATATTTTTTACTAAAACTCATATATAAATAATATTAACATAAAAGAACCATATAATAAAAAAAAACGACAAACTTTGTGCTTGTCGTTGGAAAATCAATAGGAAAAAGGGAAAGGAAAAATTTTTTATTAAAATCTTTTTGTACTTTTGTGGATGGAGCGGTCGCGCTCCTTTTTTTGCTTTTTATTAAAGTCTTGCCAAACTTTAATGTAGCGGGTGGAGCGGCTACGCTCCTTCTTTAGTTTTTTATTAAAGTCTTGCTGAACTTTAATGTGGTGGGTGGAGCGGCTACGCTCCCTAACCGAATGTTTTGAATGTTGATTCTGTGTTCTTTTCAATAACTTTTTGAACAGCATCCATTTCGGTTGAAATTGCATCCTGTTCGGTGTCAAGTTGTTTTAACCTTAATTCAAGGTTTTTATCCTGAGCCTGAACAATTTCAATTTTTGCGTTAATTTCTTGAATTGCCTGATCGTACTCATATTTTTCATATTCATACTGATTCATTGCATCTTCATAGGCATCCTGATCAGTTGCTGTTGAAGTTGTCAATGAGTAAGTAACTCCTGTATCTTTAATCGGATTTCCTTCATCATCATATTGCGGAATAGTTATATTTATATAACGTCCTGAGCTGTCTTTTTCTATCCGGCATCCTTCAGCAGCTTTAACTTCTTCTGTTTTAGTTTCACTGCCGATTGTGTAGCAGTTGATGTTAGACTGAGAATTGCCGGTGTTTGTATCATAAATAGCATTTTCTAAATCTGTTAATTTATAGAAATATGGTTCGTATTCCTCCGTAGTAGAATTTTTAACATATCTTACGAGATAATCGCTAACACCATATTTTTGATTGAGTAATTCTATGTATTCTTGTTCTTCTTTTAATAAATTATCAATCTGGCTTTCTGTTAAAGATGAAAGATACTCATCATTCCCTGCATAACTAAATTTTGGGATAGCATCTTTGTCTGTAACTTCGACTACATCTACATCAGAATCCTGATCCGGATTATCTGTAAACCAGGTTTTAGTTCCATCATCATTTTCCTGTAAATAATAATTCTGAACAACTCCATTATTAGTATAAGTATATTGAGTATATGCCATTCCATCAGTAAATTGTCCTTCACCTACTTCTTCAAGCGTTATACCATTCAATATATACTGTTTTTCAACATCTTCTGCCAGAGTTCTCAGCACTGTAGAACCAACCATATAAATATCGTCGTCAGGATCGTCCGTATTATTAGTATTCCTGTTAACAATACTTGTAGACGCACCGACAACAGAAAAATCATCAGTCCATTGTCTCAAATAGCTTACAGTATAAGTTCCGTCATTTTGAGCGATCATAGCTGTAATCTGGTTTGTTAAAGCTCCGTCTTCGAAAGTATACACCGTTTTTGTGTAATCGTCGACAGACGGCGGAACAGGTACTGACATACCCAACAAATCGTTGTAGTAGTTAGCAGACTGGTTTGACAATGTTGTTCTTTGCTGGTTAATCTGCTGACCCTCAAATTCAACATTGGTTTTTCTGGCTGTCAGTCCAAGAAATCTAGCTTGTGATGCTGCCATTCCCATTGCTGTCGATCTTCCTTTCGTTTACTTAGTATCTAGTATTCATGTTATCGACACATGAGAATGAAAACTTTAATCATGCGGCAAATTATGTTAAGATTTTGTAACATGTTATTTTTGCGGCTGATTTCTGAAACGGTCCGAAATGTAGGAAAGGATTGCACCTCCAATTTCTTCATTAGGATCAAAATTAGAAGTTTGCGGACGTAAAGAATTTTGTATAAGCATTTTTACAAGCGGTCCGAAAGCATCAGGAACTTGAGTTTTTCTATAAATACCGGCTAAATATGTTTGAATATTAGGCGATGTTGTATTATTAAATCGTGATAATACAGGATACATTTTATCAAAACCTTTTACTCCGTTATCGATCATTTCATTGACAATATGAAGTGTTTCGACAATTTGTGCTTCGTTGTTTGAATGCACAAGAATATCAGAAATATACGGGAGTGCAGCTTCTTTCTGCGAAACAAAGCTGTCTACCTTGTCCCGATCGACAATTGTGTAATTTCTATTGCCGGCAGGCAAAAGGCAGGGCTGATATTGTTTTATATTATAAGGCTGTACCGAAATTAAATTATACATTTTCACCTCTATGAATATACAAACGGCGGACCATTTTTAATTTCAAATAATATATTATCTGCAATAACTTTTAATTCTTCTTTAGGTTTACCGTTTTGCGCCTGCTTGTAGAATTCATCAACGAGAGGCTGAATTGCGGCTTCTTTTTTTGATTTAAAGTTTCTCAATTCTGTTGATACAAGGCGGTTTTGTAAATCTACTTCTGTCTGCGCATTCATTTTTTTTACCTGAACTTCTTTTATAGCATCTCCGAAAAGTTTTCCGCCATAACTTAAAGCCGTAAGCCCGGTAATTCCGAAAAACAGCTGCTTGAATTGTTTGTTATCTGTATCAAGAAGCCAGTTGTAGAAAAATGCCCTGTAATCATCAACATGCGAATAGAATGTTGGTTTCGGAGTCCCGTCTCCGCCTATTGTTTCATTTACCTTTGTGGTTGATGTTTTAGCTTTTTTGATTAATCTTTGAGTAAACTCATCAATATCTGTTTTATCCCATTTCAAACTTTTTAGATATGTATTTATGGTATCTTCGTCAGCGTCAATTGACTGAAAATAAGCTTCCAGAAGCTTTTTATCGTTTTCTTTAGTTTCAGCAGTCGAATTTTTAACAAGATTTTTTATCAAATTTTTTCTGTTATTTACGTAATTTTCAAGCAGATTTTTGCTCTTGCTGAGGTTTTTAAGCGACAAAAAACCCAGTCCTATAATAGCCCCGACAGTGCCTGCACCGAGAAGGAAGTACTCAAAGCTGTTTTTTTCTGCATTTCCGTTATTTTTACCTGTAAAATTAAGGTGCTTGCCGAAATTTGGGAGAATTTTTTCTCTGTCATCAGAAAGATATTTTTCAAATTCTTTAGCTTTTTCAGAAAGCATACTTCTTGTTATCTGAATTTTACCTGCAAAAGACTGCGTTTCTATGTTAATAAGTTGTTCCTGCATATTTTTTTGAATATCAGCTTCGCGTTTTTTTACCCAGACATCTTTAAATCCGTCAAAAAAAGTTTTGCCCATAAATGCCATAGCGCTGAGTGTAAGCACTCCAATCCCAGCATGAATTGTCTTTCTCGTAGGGCTTTGAATCATCTGGTATAATGCCTGATGCGTTTCTTCATTCAGTGCAACATTTCTTGTGGTTGCGGGAAGCCGTTTTTCATCGGTTATTTTAAGATTAATGCGCGTATTTTTTTTCACAAAAGCAGAAAGCAGCGCTATTGTACCCATAACTGCTATTGCAATTGCGCTTATAGGAATAATGCTTTTTTCGGGCGGATTATTTATTTCATAGAGTCTTGACGGCATCCTGGTGCTTTTTGATATAACCAGAGTATCGCAGGTGTCTTCAAGGTTAACATTATCATTGTTTATAAAATTGTTAACCAGAACACCTTCTCTGGTTTCCGTATTTGCACGCTTCTGCGTTGTTGTCAAATTCTTCTGCTGTCTTAAAGTTTCACTGTCTCTGAGAGGGCTGATTGTCATTTTCTTCTAAATCCTTTTCGTCTTGCATAAGCTTTTTATATAAATCATGTATAAAAGTTCTTAATTCAAAAGCTTTTTTGGTTTCATCAATTTGTTTGTCATCATTATCTGCATCCATCGGCTGGAATATCGAAAATAGAGATTTTATTTTCTTTTTAAAATCTTTGAAAGCTTCCGATATTTTTTTCTCGACAGATGCTTTAAATTCGCCGAGCATTGCCGTTAATTTATCCGATATATCGGCTAATTTGTGCTGAATATTTTGAATAGTCTGCGAAACAATAGACGGGAGATTTGCAGCTGCTCTTAAAATTCCGCCGAGAACCGTATTTAATACAAAATTCACCGGTTTTGCAATTATAGCGGGCGTGTTGTTTGAGAAAAATTGTGCGATATTTGCGAGTTTCTGGCTTGAATTCATCAAAGCATTTTGAAAAGCCTGAACATTCAGCGCGAAATTTTGAGCATCCTGTGCGCGCTGAAGTTTTGCCTGCTGTTGTGCTTTAAGGAAAGCTCCTATAGCAGCACATTCATTCCAGCTCATTTCACCCGGTTTGGCGGAAAAATCCGCTTTTTTCATTCCTCCTCCGCCCATACCGTTACATATCGGGCATGCTCCAAGAGGAAGTCCGTGCGGACAGGTTCCGACTCTTGAACTGTTTGTTTGCACCGCTCCGAGCGACATTAAAAAATCCTCCAGCTTTTACACATAAGAGGACAATCGAAAAAAATATATTTTACTTACCATGCTCGCAGTAAATAAATTTTTTCCGAGTGTTCCGGCTTTTACGGCTGCGGCACAGCTGGAGATCTCCACTCCATTTCCTCTTAATTTTTAGATTATGATAATAATAAACTTAAGTCAATTTTTTATTTATTAATAT
>URXH01000088.1 GCA_900551675.1 uncultured bacterium | reverse complement strand
ACTTGTGGAAAATCCCCTTTGCAATTTTTCCCGGCGTGTGGTAAAGTACAGCTGTTGTGTAGCAGCTTTGCGTAAGTCCGAACGGACTTGCGCAATTTTTTTTATTTCGGGAGGTTTTTATGGAAGAAAAACAAAAAGTTTTACTTGTAGGAGTAAATTTAAATGATGAATTTTATTTTTTTAAATCAATGAGTGAATTAGAAGAACTTGTAAAAGCATGTCAAATGCTACCAATAGGAAGCATTGTGCAAAATTTAAAAGAAATTAATTCTGCTTTTTATGTTGGAAGTGGAAAATTGGAAGAAATAAAAGATAAAATTAACGAATTACATCCTGACTTAGTAGTTTTTAACAATGAGCTTTCTCCTTCTCAACTAAAGAATTTAGAATTAAAATTAGATATTCAAATTTTAGATAGAACATCAATAATCCTGAATATATTTGCACTAAGAGCTAAGACTAATGAAGCTAAAATGCAAGTTGAAATTTCAAAACTTAGATATATGCTTCCAAGACTTTCAGGACTTCATTTGTCTCTTGAAAGACAAGGTGGTGGAAGCGGATTTAGCAATAAAGGTAGTGGAGAAAAACAGATTGAATTAGATAGAAGAATAATCGAAGATAGAATTAGCAAATTAAATAAAGAGCTTTCAGAAATTGAAACAAGAAGAAACATACAAAGAAGAAAAAGAAGCGACTCCCAGATTCCTTTAGTTTCTCTTGTTGGATATACAAATGCTGGCAAATCTACATTACTAAATGCTCTTGTGGATTTATCACTTTCTGATGAATCTAAAAAAGTATACGAAGAAGATATGCTATTTGCAACACTTGAAACAAGTATACGAAAAATAAAAATTAAAGATGGAAAAGAGTTTTTATTATCTGATACAGTTGGATTTATACGTGAACTTCCTCATATGCTTATAAAAGCATTTAGAAGTACATTAGATGAAGTAAAAAATTCAGATTTGTTACTTCATGTTGTTGATTTTTCTGACGAGGATTATGAAGAAAATATCCGAGTGACAAATAGCACATTAAAAGAAATTGGAGCAGATAATATTCCTGTAATTTATGTATTTAATAAATGCGATAAGGTTAATGATAGCAAATTACCATATGTTGATGGAAATAAAGTATGTATATCTGCAAAAAACAATATTGGAATAAATGAGCTTATTAATGTAATTTCAAATAATATTTTTAAAGAATATGTAACATGTAAAATGGAAATTCCTTTTAAAAGGGGTGATATTGTTTCATATTTAAAGGAAAAGTATGATTTTATATCTACTCAGTACACAAATGATGGAACATTAATAGAGATATGTTTAAATAAAAAAGACTATGGAAAGTATAAAAATTATATAATAGAAGAATAATAAATAAAGGCATGTATTTTATAAAATTTTACATGCCTTTATATTGTGCAAAAAAGTAAAAATAACGATTTCCTCAGCAATATCAATACTTGTATGGAAATTTTACAAAAACAAGTCATAGATTTAATGAAAATGTAATATTTCAAATAAAACACGAAAATAGCCGACAAAATTATATACAAAAACAAGTAAAATAGCAAAAAAAGATAACATAATGTTTTGACTAGCATAATTATTTATGCTAGAATGATTGCAACATAAATATATAGATGATATATTTGGAGGAATACGTATGAAAAAAATATTAAAAAAGGTAGGAAGTGGCTTATCTAAATTAAGGAATACTAAAGCAAAAATAATTATTACTGCAATTCTTACAGTAATAATGCTTGTAGATGTAAATCCATTTTTCTTAAAAGCGGGAAGGGAAACATTGGTATATACATTTAAAGACGGCATACAACATCCATATGCTTTTGATAATAACCATAATTCATATAGTTATTATGCAATATCATGGATGGGTGGTCATGTTGCATATTGTATGGATTATGATGTAAAGAATCCACCAAATGGAACAGGACTTCAATATATTGGGAACGTAAAATCAAATAAAGTTGTTGCTGTCCTTATGAATGGTTATCCTGCAAAATCTGCATCACAGTTAGGACTTCCTAATAATGAAGAAGCATACCTTGCAACGCAAATGGCTGTATGGAGCGCTGTAAATGGAACATCAGATACTAAAGGATTAAATTTTGATATGAATAAATTGCAACCTAATTTAAAATATAGCCAGTACACATCAGAAATGGTTACAAATGGAAAGAAAGTTGCAAAACAGTTACTTAGTAAAAGCTATAATCCTGGAACTTTTGCTCTTGACTCATCAAGCTCAAAAGTTAACTATGAATATAGTAATAGTCAAATAAAAATTGGACCATATAAAGTAAAAGTTACGGGTTATTCATCTTTAAACAAAGTTAAAGTGACTTTGTCTGGACAACCTGCAGGAACAAAAATTGTTGATAAAAATAATAAAGAAAAATCATCATTTGCTAAAAATGAAGAAATATATGTTTTGGTTAATAAATCATTACCAGCAGGTAGTTTAAAATTAACTGCAACTGGAACAGCTAATAAATATGTCGGAGTAATATATGGAAAAAGAAGTTGGCAAAATTTTGTATTTTTAGATACAGAACAGGTTGATGTATCAGGTAGTGCTACAGCATCATGGAAGGAAAGTAAAGGAAATATAGCCGTTGTAAAATCAGATCAAGATAAAAAACCTGTTCAAGGAGCAGAATTTAGTTTGTTAGATTCAAAAGGAAAACAAGTAGCTACAGGTAAAACTGATGCAAAGGGAAATTTAAATTTTAATAAACTAGATCTTGGAAATTATACATTAATTGAAAGTTCAGTTCCAGACGGATATATTATAGAAAAAGCAAGTTATAATATAACGGTGAAAAGGAATCAAACGACAAAGGTCGAGGTAAAAAATACTAAAGTAAAAGGTGTTCTTCAAATAACAAAAATAGAAAAAACTGCAAAAACTCCAATTGCAGGTGCTGTATTTGAAATATATGATGCAAATAACAAAGTAGTTGCTAAAATAACAAGCAATGAGAATGGTATTGCAACAAGTCCAGAATTAGAAAAAGGTTCATATACGTATAAAGAAGTTTCAGTTCCGGATGGATATATTATGGATACTCAGGTAAAAAACTTTAGTATTACAGAAAAAAATAGTGTAATAAGAGAAACAAAAACAAATGAAAAAATTGTGGGAAAACTACAATTGATAAAAATAGGCGATGATGGGGAAAAACCACTTGAAGGAGCAGAATTTGAAATATATGATGTAAATAAAAAGGTAGTTGCAAAATTAGTTACCGACAAAAATGGAAAGGCATCTTCACCTGATTTAGGTAAGGGTACATATACATATAAAGAGGTAAAAGCTCCTGAAGGATATGATATAGATCCAAAAGAGTATACTTTTAAAATTGAAACACTAAATCAAGTTGTTGAGCAAAGTAGGGTTGATAAAAAAATCTATGGCGTTATTAATATAATTAAGGTAGATGAAAACGATAAACCAATTGAAGGAGTTAAGTTCCAAATTTTGGATTCAAATAACAAGGTTGTTGCAACTGTTACAACTGATGCAAATGGTAAGGCTTCAGTACAAAATTTAACTGTAGGTAAGTATAAATATAAAGAAATAGATACACCTTATTTATATGTTTTAGACGAAAAAGAACATGAATTTGAAATAACTTCAGAATCAAGAGAAGTCAATGCTAGGATTGTAAATCAAAGAGCAAAGGGAATTTTAAAGATTATAAAACTAGATAAGGAAACTAAACAGCCAGTTTCAAAGGTAAAGTTTAATATAATAGAAAAATCAAGTGATAAAGTTGTTGATACAATAACTACTGATGAAAATGGTATTGCAAGAACAAAAGCATTACCAACAGGTGAATATTTTTATCAGGAAATAGAAGTACCACCTGAATATGTTTTAGATAACAAAAAATATGAATTCAAAATTAAGAAAAATAATGAAATGCTTGAAAAAAAAGTTAAAAATATTCAAGTAAGAGGAAAATTAAAAATTATTAAGGTTGATGAAAATGATTCACCAATAGAAGGAGTAAAATTCCAAATTTTAAATAGTGAAAATAAGAATGTTGGAACTATAAAAACAGACTCTACAGGAACAGCAACTTTAGATAATTTAAAACTAGGAAATTATAAATATAAAGAAATTGATGTACCAGATGAATATGTTTTAGATACTAATGAATATGATTTTGAGATTAATGCTAAAAATTTAGAAGCTACTGTAAAAGTCGTAAATAAGAGATCTCATGGAAATATAAAAATTATAAAATTTGATAAAGATAGTAAAGTTGCAATTGCAAATGCTAAATTTAATGTAATTGATAAATCAAATAATGATATTGTAGATGCCATTGTAACAGATGAAAATGGTGTTGCTAGAACAAAAGCTTTACCAACTGGGGAATATATATATCAAGAAGTTGAGGTGCCAGATGAATATATCATTGATAACAAAACATATGATGTAAAAATAAAAAAGAATAATGAAACTGTAGAAAAAATTATAGATATGGAAAACAAAAAAGAGAAAGCCTGCGAACAGCTTTTTACCTGCGCCGGTTTTTTCCCCAATGATACATCCCTTCTGCCACGTTTTAACGATATCATGAAGGACGCCTGCCGGCAGACCGATATTTTAGGTTTATGGCAGAATGCCTGTGAGGATTATTACATCCGCAGATACTGTAACGATCTAAGCGCAACCTGCCGGCTGATCTCTTTAGAGCCATGGCGCAGCAAAAACCCATGGTCTGCTGCACTTGCCGGGAAAAAGGTACTTGTCATTCATCCGTTTGAAGAGTCGATCCAGGATCAGTATAAACATTTTGACAAACTCTTCCCAGGCACGGATATCCTGCCGGAGTTCGAATTAAAGACCTTAAAAGCTGTACAGACTGCTGGCAGCGCTGTAGATCCGCGTTTTTCCACATGGTTTGACGCACTTGACTATATGTGCGGAGAATGTGAAAAAATTGACTTTGACATCGCCCTGCTTGGCTGTGGTGCCTACGGCTATCCGCTGGCCGCCCACATCAAAAAAATGGGCAAACAGGCTATCCATCTCGGTGGTTGTCTGCAGATATTGTTTGGTTTAAAAGGAAGACGCTGGGATGAAGAAGAACCGGATATCGTCGCCATGTATAACGATTACTGGCATTATCCGATGGCAAGCGAAGTTCCAAAAGGAAGTGGTGACGTGGAAGGCGGCACCTACTGGAAAAAAGAATAGCTAAGGGGGAAACTATTATGAGCAAGATCATTCCTGTTATGGTTCATCACGAAACCGGAGAAAAGGCTCAGGCTGCGGGGAAGAAGAACCAGGAATACTTAAAATACTGTATCGCTCAGGCAAAAAAATATAATGAAAAAGTTGTTTTGCTAGGCGATGAATATAACAAAGCGTGGTGTGACGACTGGCACAATGCCAATGACTTCATTACCGAAAAATGGACAAAATTTCATGCTGTCTTTGAGAATCTTTCCACATATCCGACCGCATGGGCAGAGGGCATCTTTAAGCGCTTCTTCCTGATACTGGAATACTTAGAGCGCAACTCCTTTGAGGAGTGTGTCATTATCGACAGTGACGTTCTGCTTTACTTAAATGTCAGTGAATATGAGCCGTTCCGTCACTGCAAAGTGGCTGCTGAAACCCCCCTTTTACAGGATTTTGCAATGCTTGAAAAAGGAAACGGGCTGAAATGGAAAACCTGTGCAGGATTTTCCTATTTTACCACACAGGGACTTCGCGAATTTACGGATTTCTGCATCGATATGTATGCAAATCACAAAGATTTCCTGATGAAAAAGTGGGATGTCCACCGCAAATTCGGCATGTACGGCGGTGTCGGCGAGATGGCACTATTACATCTGTGGGTTTCTTCCCTTCCGGAAGGGGAATATTTAAACCTGTTAAAGGACGATGCGGACCACGGTGTATTTGATAATTCCGTGGGTGAATCTTCCGGTTACTTAGAACACCAGTATGAGTATATCAAACGCTTAAGCGTAAAGAATCTGCACTGGGAAGATGGCAGACCTTACTGCTATACGATCGACGGTCATGAAAAAACCTGGTTTTTAAATCTTCACTTTGTCGACATTACAAAAATCTTTATGGAAGGTGTCTATGAAAACCAGTCCTATTCTGCACACGCGAAGTTTGTAACATACATGTTGAAATGCCGCGGAAGACTTGCAGACATCAAACATGGCAATACAAAATGGCAGCAGAAACTAAAGATCAAACGCAGTAAAAATGTCTGATCTGACGGGAAATGAGGTTTGTTATGTCAAAAGATCGTTCTTCTAATTTTGAATTATTACGTTTATTATGCATTTTCGGAATTCTGATGATGCACACTTTCGGCGGAATCGACACTTCCGTATCATTTTTTAACACAGAGATCCATGTACTGGTTAACTCCGTCTTTAATATGGGAGTTACCTGCTTTATCCTGCTCTCCGGTTATTTCGGCATCCGTTTTGACTTCAAAAAACTGATCCGGCTCGACCTTATGATCATCTTTTTCACAATATTTGGTACGATCGCAGTTGGAAATCTGGGTATAAAAGCACTGATCAAATCCTGTATTCCGGTAATTTCAAGATATTACTGGTTTATCAGCTGTTACTTTTTCCTCTGCTTTTTAACACCATTTTTAAACCAGATCCCGGAAAAGCTGTCAAAGGAAAACTTTGAAAAACTGCTCGCCGTCTTACTGCTTCTTTTCTCCGTAATCCCAACCTTCGGATTCTTTGAAATTATGCAGGACGGTGGAAAAGGATTAGTCCACATGGTTATGATCTATCTGCTCGGACGCTACCTTGCGCTTTATCATAACCGCAGCCATAACACCGGACGCCTGTTCCTTGGACTTTTCCTCAGTATCGGTTTTATTTTCCTCGCTGACAGTTCGCTGACCTTTGTCCGTGGAAAGCTCTATACAACGTTCTGCCGCGACTGTTCGATTTTCATTATATTTGGTTCTGTCATGGTTTT
>URXH01000087.1 GCA_900551675.1 uncultured bacterium | reverse complement strand
GTTAAATTAATATATATATTTTATAGTATCACACAGTACAGTTTTATAAGATTTTTTTATTTTTATATCTTAATAAATTTGACTTTTTTGCAACTTATTTAAAAATATGGTACAATAAAATAAATTACTATTGTGAACTAATTTATAATTAAATACATCGAATAATCGATACTATAAAAAACATATTTCACTATAATAAAACTGTGTATAATAAGAAATAGGTGGCAAGTGAGTAAAAATTTCATTGACAGATTTTATGAAGAAGACAGCAAAGACCAATTTTGGAGCTTGAATAAAAAAATCGGCGCAGGTCTGATAGTTTTATTTCTCGCGGTTATTATGATAAATACATCAGGATGTACTCAAAACGGCGGAGATGACACAACGTCAAATGAATCTGTTGTAAATATCCCGCAGCCTCAGGAGAAAGAAACTGTAAAAGTCGGGAATGACGGTGTAAACGGAGCTATTGCTCCAGATGAAGAACAGCCTGGTAAGCAGGAAAAAGAAGACAGAGAAAATATGTCAATGGTGTCCATGTCTATAACTGATATGGGCAGATCTGATCCTTTTCTTCCGGCAGGAGAAGTGGTAATACTTAAAAAACAGAAATCAAAACCTCCTAAATATGCTAACTTCTTGACACCGCCTCCAGAGTCAATAGTTGTCGATACAACTGCAACTGATGTTATGACGACAAAAGTTTCAGGTATTATGTTCGATAAACTTAATCCATCTGCAATTCTTAATATAAGCGGATCTGATTATCTTGTCAGAACAGGTGATATTATTAACGGCTATAAAATATTGTCGATTGGAAAAGATACTGTAACGGTTCAATACGGAGCAAATGTATACAAAGCGAGTGTCGGAGAATTGTTTACCGGAGAGGGAATTAACTACAATACTGTTTCCAATCTGCAGAATAAGTTTGGAAGCAGAAATAATAAAAATTAATCGAGTTAAACAAAAAGCAGGAGCAGATATGAAAAATAAAATTTCAAAAAAACTTATTACAGGTCTGATGTTAGCATCATTTGTACTTACAAATAGTGCTATGACAGTCTCTGCAATGCAGGATACCGGTATTACTGAATACGGTTCCAGCACAAAACCTGAATTGAGAGACAATCAGGGTGATTACTCTTTAAAATTAAAAGGGGATGTAAGCTTTATTAAAAACAATCCATCCATCAGCATAAGTTTAAGAGATTCTGATGTTAAACAGGTTTTAAGAATGTTTGCCGATAAAGCCGGCATGAACATTGTCTTCCATAATTCAGTAGCCGGTACTGTTACACTGGATCTGGTTGATGTACCTCTGGAAAAAGCTTTTGACATGGTTATGGAGATCAATAACCTTAATTATGTTGTTGATGATAATACTATTATTATTGCGGGAGCCGGTGCCAGCGGTTTTAATTTTGCAAAACAGGATATGACGCTTATACCTGTAAAATATATCAGTGCTGCTGCTCTTGCAGACTTTTTAAATAAAAATATATATTCTATGAATAAACCCGGGCTTTCAGGCTCGGATATTGTTACAACAAATCCTGTAACAAACGAATTAATAGTCTTTGGAACACAAAACGATGTTGCAATAGCAAAAAAAATTGTAGAAAAATTTGATAAAAAACCACAAACAACCGTATTTAAAGTAAATCACACAACTCCTGCCGAAATGGCAGATATGATATGCAATATGCTTTTACCGGCATCTTCAGGTGCATCCGGCGGTTCAGGCGGTGGCGGTGGTGGCGGAGCACCTGCTGCACCGGCACCAGCATCAACTGGCGGTTCTGCAACCGGCGGCGCTGCAGGCATAGTAACAGGAGCTGCTGCTGATGCCGGCGGGGGATCCTCCGGAATTACATTAAATGGCGGTACTGTTGCTTGTACTTTAGATGGACAACTCAGTGGTTCTGTTGCATCTTTCGGACTTCAGAATTTGTCTGTAGCTTATTATCCGCAGTTAGGAACAATAAATGTCATTGGCGGTTCAGAGCATCAAATCGAAATGATAAAAGATTTTATTACTCAAACTGATAAAAAGCAGCCTCAAGCTTATCTTGAAGTTGCCGTTATTGAACTGAATGAATCAGGCTCAAAAACATTACAAAATAACTGGACATTCTTGAGTAATACTTTTTCTGCAACATTCAACGGTGATACAACTCAAACTGACCCGTTACATCCTATATTTATTAAGGGCAGCGGATATGAAGTATGGGATGTCAGTGGTGATGAACCAGAATTAGTAAACACACTTACTCCATTTAAAGGCCCTGTTAATATTTCTTACGCAATTAATTATGTTGTAACAAATAATAAAGGTCGTGTTGTTTCAAATCCGCGTATATTGATAACAAACGGTGAAGAAGCTACAATTGATGTTACTCAGGATTATATTGAATCAACAGAATCCGATCAGAGCGCATATACAGGCGGTACTATTGCAACAAGAGATTACAATATTGCAGACGATGCCGGTATTCAAATCTCCATCACACCTTTTATCAGTCCTGACGGTTATGTTACCCTGAATATTAAACCTGAATATTCTACAATTTTGGAACAAGTTACAGCAACTGACAGTGTTGGTACCTACGTTGCTGCAACGCTTCTGTCTCACAGAAATCTTGATTTAAAAAATGTCAGAATTAAAGATGGCGAGACACTGGTTATAGGCGGTATGATTGGTGAGAATGAACTTAAAATTATTTCTAAAGTCCCTGTATTGGGAGATCTTCCGATTATTGGCACACTTTTTAGAACAACCAATTCTACAAAAGAGAAAAATGAAATGGTTATTATGATTACTCCAAAAATTATTACTGACACAGAAGATGCCATTGGAAATACCGACACATTATAGAATAAAATATAACTAAGATGAATGAACTTCTAAACAGGTTAAAAAACAGTGTCAATACACAGATACTAAATAAAGTCGACAGTGCACTATTGGAACAATATAAATTTGTTCCAATTAGTGTTAAGGATAATTTTCTGTTTGTAGTTATTAATTCATCATCGGATAAGGAGGTCATAAACCTTAAGCTGAAAGAATTTTATCCGCAGCAGGTAAAATTTATTCAGGTTCCTGATCAGGATCTTTATGATTTAATTGAGAGTCTGAAGCAGGATATGCAAAAAACCGGTGCGGATGATGGAACATCAAAACAGGTAAGACTAGGAGAATTACTTGTCCAAAAGGGATACATAAATGATGTTCAGCTTCTTCAGGCTTTAGCAGAAAGCAAACGCCAAAAAATTCCTATAGGTTCAACTCTATTTAAACTCGGTTTTATTACGCTTGATCAGTTAAAAGAAATTCTGCACCTGCAGACAGGCTATGACCTTGTTACACCGGAACAGCTGGCTTCTCAGGCTAAATTTATAAAAATCCTGCCTGAAGATTTTATTAAAACAAATAAAATTATACCTATATCTTCTGATGGCAAAACATTAATTCTCGGTGTTGTTACACCTGTTAAACCTGAGATTTTAAAAGATATTATATATTTAACAGGTCAGAACCCTAAACAGCTTTTGATGACTCATTATGAGTTCCAAAATTCTTTGAATACTTTTTTCAGCGAACAAAGAAAAGAAACTGAAAAAGTTATTAAAGAAATTGAAAGCGAAGCTGAAGAATTTGAAGCTGAAGAATCACTTTCTGACATGGTTGATAAACAGCTTAAAGATTCAACAGGTTCTGTTGCAAAGTTTGTTAACCAGATTATCACAAACGCTATTGACAATCATGTATCAGATATTCACATTGAACCGAGACTTTCAGGATATATAGTCAGATACAGAAAAGACGGTATGCTCCAAAAAGTTCTTGATATTCCTCCCAAAGTTGAAACATCCGTTATTGCCCGTTTTAAAGTTCTTTCAAGGATGAACATTGCAGAACACAGACGGCCTCAAGACGGTACATTTTCAATCAAATATAAAAACGGTTCTTACGACTTCCGTATCAATACCCTTCCTGTATCAGGAAAAGAAAAGGTTTGTATTCGTGTACTTGCACCTGCTGTAAGTTTAAATGCGGAAGATAAAAATATTAAACTTATCGGCGGAACAGAAGAAGATATTGCAAAAATCAAGAATATGGTCAGTTGTCCAAACGGTATTATTCTTACATCAGGCCCTACAGGTTCAGGTAAAACAACAACTCTTTATTCTGTTTTAAAAAGTTTGAATGATGAAGACGTTAATATTACAACTATTGAAGACCCGATAGAAATCAAACTGGAAGGTATTAATCAGTCTCAGGTAAATGCTAAAGCAGGAATTACATTCGCCGCTTGTATGCGTGCCATTTTAAGACAGGACCCTGATATTATACTTGTTGGTGAAATTCGTGATTATGAAACTCTGGAAATCGCAATATCTGCCGCATTAACAGGGCACCTTGTATTAAGTACAGTCCACACAAACTCAGCAGCTGCAACTGTTACCCGTTTAATTGAAATGGGCGCAAAAGATTATCTGGTATCTTCAACTTTATCAGGCGTTATTGCACAGCGTCTTGTAAGACGTCTCTGTGATGACTGTAAAGAGGAATATTTTGCCACTCATGACGAAGCAAGACAAATCATTGCAAGCGAAGAAGAAATTCAAGATTTTATGAAAAAACCGATATACAGAGCTAAAGGCTGTTCAAAATGCGATTTTACAGGATACAAAGGAAGACTCGGCGTTTATGAAATAATGAGTATTACTAAAGAAATAAAAAGATTAGTTGCAGAAGGCGCCCATGACCTGCAGATTGAAGAAGCTGCAGTAAAAAATGGTATGAGAACACTTCATCAGTCTTGTTTATCACATATACTTAAAGGCTGGACCACAATAGATGAATTTGTCAGAGTGCTCGGTGTGGTTAACGAATAGGAGAAGAAATGACGATATATAATTATATAGCGCTAAAAAATAATAAAGATATTGTTAAAGGGAAAGTTGATGCCGCCGATTTGCGCGAAGCACGCGAAAGTATCCGTAAACTTGGCTTTATTCCGACAAAAGTTTATGAAGAAAAAGCAAAAGGCGACGATAAAGAGGGAAAAGCAGCAAAAGTTAAAGGCGGGAAAGTCCATAAACTCGGGCTTCAAGATCGTATAGATTTTACATCAACTTTGCAGATTCTTGCAGAAGCCGGTATACCAATTATCGAATCATTAATGTTTATTGAAAATGATGCTGCAAAGCTAAAAGTCAGACAGGTTGCGAAAGAATTAAGACGCCAGATTATGGCAGGTGCAACATTTGCAGATACTGTTGCGAAATATCCAGATCAATTCGGTCAGATTTATATAGGTCTTGTAAAAGCCGGTGAAGATTCCGGTGAACTTGAAAAAACGTTACAGCGTTTATTAGAACTTCTTACTAAGGAAGCAAATATCAGAGGCAAAGTTATAGGTACACTTATGTACCCGATGTTCGTAATAGTCCTGGCAGTTATTATTGTACTTGTTATGTTGATGTTTGTATTTCCGGTATTTAAAGAAATGTTTGATGGTATGGGCAAAGAATTACCATGGATTACTGCAACATTAATGAGCGCAGGAATTTTCCTCAAAACTTACTGGTTCTTTGTTCCAATTATTTTAGGTTCTATTTTTGGATTCTGTACTTTTCTTATGAAGTGGCAGCCAAGTAAAAGAAAAATCGATGAATATGTATTAAAAGTTCCTTTACTCAATGATTTGATACAGTATTCAAACTTTGCAAACTTCGTTGCGGTTATGCAGGTTGCCTATGATGCAGGTGTTCCGATTATTGAATGTTTATACCTAGCAAATGTTACGCTGACAAACTACACACTCAAAACTAAAGTAGAAACCGCTACCTTGAAAGTTCAGCAGGGTCAGCATCTATCTGTTGCTTTACGTTCAACCCGCGTTATGCCTAAAATGATTTTATTTATGATTGCTACAGGTGAACAATCCGGACGTTTAGGCGATATGCTTTTGCAGGCGACAAATTACATAGATAAAAAACTTGATACAATTATTGATACAATGACAAAAATGATTGAACCGATAATGCTTATCGTAATCGGCAGTATCGTATTAACACTTGCTCTTGCATTGTATCTGCCGTTGTTCAGCTCTTACATGTCAGATTAAAAAGGTTTAAAAAATGAAAAAAACTTACGTAATTACAGGTTCAACGTCAGGCATCGGAAAAACTTTGCTTAACGTTTTGGTCAAAGACAATACCGTTTTTGCCGGCTACCGAAATGAAAAATATGCTGAAGAACTTGAGCAGACAGGAGCAATACCTTTCTATATTGATATGGAAAGGAAAGATACAATAGCACAGGCTGGAGCTTTTATAAAATCAAAAACCGAAAAAATTGATACTCTTATAAACGCGGCAGGATGTGTTATTGCAGGTCTAATGGACAGGCTTGATATTGATGATATAAGAAAACAGTTTGAAGTTAATACTTTTTCTCATCTTGATTTTACGCAAAGGCTTCTGCCTTTGTTAAAAGACGGTAAAGTTATTAATATCAGTTCTATGGCAAGTTTCGGCATTTTCCCATTTGTAGGTCCTTATTGCGCTTCTAAACGTGCTATGGATATTTTATTCAATTCTCTTTCTGTTGAATCAAATATAAAAGTTGTCTCGGTCAAACCAGGAGTCATTGCAACTCCTCTGTGGGGAAAATCAATTGAACTTAATAAAAAATCTATTGAAAATTGCAAAGAATATGAAAAACAAATGAAGTATCTGGTTGCTAACGCAAAAAAGAATGAAACCAACGGACTTAATGTTCATAAAGTAACTGATTTAATAATAAAAATTGACGGTATGGAAAATCCAAAATCTTCATATACTGTCGGATTAGATGCTCTATTTGCAAACTTTGCCTCGAAACTTCCGCAGGACTGGATTAATAAAATGATAAGATACGGAATAAAAACTAAGATTTCTTCCGTAAAATAATTTCGTAATTCAAAATATCCAGAATTTCCGCAAGCTCTGATACACGAAATGTTTTGTTTCGCAGCTTATTACCAAGATTGCCGATGCTGTCGGTTTAGTTATATTTTATATTAACTTCGTCTTTAAGCCTTGACATTGTAATACCTTGTAATGCCGCAAGGTATTTAATTTGTTCTTTTAAATTATCTGTCTCCAGCCTGTATTCATTTCCCATTCAATAATGATACTATTTAATGCAAAAAACTATAATTATATTGACAATATGCAT
>URXH01000086.1 GCA_900551675.1 uncultured bacterium | reverse complement strand
TATGGCTGTAAAAGAGAAAGAAACAGAAACAACATCACCGGCAGATGAAAGAAGCAAAGCCTTAAAACTTGCAATAGAAAAAATAGAAAAAGATTTCGGCAAAGGTTCAATAATGAAACTGGGCGATAAAGCGACCGTTAATGTTGATGCAATACCTACAGGAGCATTATCCCTTGATGTCGCACTAGGTATCGGCGGAGTTCCGCGCGGTCGTATTGTTGAAATTTACGGGCCTGAAAGCTCAGGTAAAACAACTCTTGCACAGCATATCGTTGCAGAATGCCAAAAACGCGGCGGTATTGCAGCATTTGTCGATGCAGAACATGCACTTGACCCTGAGTATGCAAGAAATTTAGGCGTACAGGTAGATGATTTGCTTATTTCACAGCCTGACACAGGTGAACAGGCTCTTGATATCACAGAAGAACTTGTCCGCTCAGGCGCTGTAGATGTTGTAGTAGTTGACTCTGTTGCAGCTCTTGTCCCTAAAGCTGAAATTGAAGGTTCTATGGAAGACCAGCAAATGGGTCTTCAGGCAAGACTTATGAGCAAGGCATTAAGAAAATTGACCGGTATTATAGGCAAAACCAATACAACAGTTATTTTCATCAACCAGCTCAGAATGAAAATCGGAGTTATGTATGGAAACCCCGAAACAACAACAGGCGGAAATGCCCTTAAATATTATGCATCTGTGCGCATGGAAATTAAACGTACTGACGGAGTTAAAGGCGAAGACGGTGATGTCGGAAATCATGTAAGAGTCAGAGTCGTTAAAAATAAAGTTGCACCGCCGTTTAGAACCGCTGAATTTGATATTATATTTGGAAAAGGTATCTGTAAAATCGGTAATATTCTGGATGTTGCAGTAAATTTAGATATTGTAAAAAAAGCAGGTTCCTGGTTCAGCTTTAATGAAGAAAAACTCGGACAGGGCAGAGATAAAGCAAGAGACTTTTTATCGGAAAATCCTGATATCTTAAATACAATTGAAACTCTTGTCAGAGAAAAGCTTGCAAATAATTAAATATTAAAATTTGTAAACTACTCAAATACAGATATATCAACAAATTTATAATAAAACATGTTTTTGGTATGATTTCATTAGCAACTAAAAACATGTTTTGTCTTTATATACATAAATATAAAAAGTATAGAAATCGGAGGTTAAAACCAAAATGGATGTAAAAGCAATTAACGGATTAAGTGTTTCAAGCTTTCAAGGCAGAACACAACGCCACAAAAAAGAAAAGAAAGAACAAAATTTAAACAACAATTACAATTCACAGCCTGTATATAACAGCAGTAAAGCAATGAGAAATCTTATGCTTGGCTTGATGACATTAGGTGCGGCAACAGGAGCCGGGACTTTAACAAGCTGTGCAGATGATATTGTTGCAGAAGCTTCATCATCATCTTCATCATCTTCTTCTGCTAATGCATCTATACAAATAGGCGGACATTGCCATCACCATGATACAATTACAATTATTAAACCCGATACAATTCACGATACAGATACAATAATTCACACAGAAATTGTACCTATTTATGTTAAAGATTATCCGTTCCATATCGGCGATTCATTAATTGCTCAGGGCGAAAATATCGGAATCCCCGTTGACGGCCCGGGTTCTGATGAAGAAAACGCTGTTTATATAGGCTCAAAAGCTCACAACAGATATGATAATCAATTCTATGAATCAATGGTTGACAGCGTAGGTACAAACAAAAGAGAACTGGCTGTTGTTACCAAAGTAGTTGATATGTATGAAGATGATAACCCAAAAACTTATTACTTAAAAGGTGTTGTAACTGATGTACCGGGAAAAGGTATAAAAATTACACGTTATATAGCAAATACCGACAAAAAACCGGATGATAATGAGCAATATCTTTGGAATTATGCCGGTTATGAAATCCGTACTAACCAAAGAGATGGAAAACAAAATATACGTTCAATATTCGATAATAATAACAATCTGATTTATCGCGGAAACTACGAAAGAGGTCTTAACCCCGGAACATTTATGTACGGCTCAATTATTCTTGACCCTGATACGGGCAACCCTGTATACGATGAAAATGGAGAACCTCAATTTGCACAATACGATTTTGATCAGGCAGTAATTTACTCTGATTATGCAAGAAGAAGTGAAGATTACGAACATCCGGGCTGGAATTATCAATAACAAAATTAACCTTTAATTTTTTCTATACACTTGGAAACACCCCCTTGAATAGAGGAGGTGTTTCTGCATATAATATTAATTATGAAAACACTGGCACAATTTATACAACATAAAAGAGATGATATTGGGCTTTCGCCCAAAGGGCTCGCCAAAGAGTGCAACCTGCCTTTAAGTTTGATTGAAGATATTGAAGCAGGCAAAGAATTATTTTTGCCCGTAACAATAAGACAAAACCTGGCAAAAGTCTTAAGATGTGCCCCCGAAGAAATTAAAGCTCTGGAAAAAGATTATACAAGCTATACAGTCTCGCAGGAAATCATTGACAGCTTAAAAGAACTTATTTTAAACGGAGCAGGCGGTCTTAAGTGTCCTAAATGCGGAGCACCGTTAATTACAAGAATTGCAAAACTCTATGACTTAGAAGACAATCTGATGCTTCATCCGAAAGCACACTGCTCCAAATGTTCATTCCATATAACAGAATAGCTTGAAATTTTAACAATATAAGTTATAATAGAAATAAGCACATTTAAAATTAAATACGGGGACGTTTTGGATTTGACAGGACGTTCGGTTGAGATAGGCTGCGGGTGCGGGCGCTGTTCCCGCTTATCAACGAGCAAACTAAATTAAATGCTAACGATAATGTAATCAAAGCAGACTTCTCTAGAGCTTATGCTTTAGCTGCGTAGTCGCTTTTAGCTACTCATAACGCCCAGCTTGCCGGTATTATGGGTCCATTATGCAAGCGGCAGTGCATTAATGACGGTAGATGCATCAAGATAACCGTTAACGGTTAGTGTTTCCATTAAAAAACACTTTGGATTATGATTCAAGGTTTTGATATTCCCTTAGTAGTCCGAGATAATTAATATCTACACTCGTAGAAGTTTATCAAGATCCGTTTTGGACAGGGGTTCGACTCCCCTCGTCTCCAGTATTTATAAATAAGAGGCATAAGAGGCCTCTTTTTTAATGCAAAAATTACCACAAAGTGCAGGCTTTCGAGGTTTTTAGAGAATTTTGAACATTTGATTTTAAGAGAATTTCACTTTTTTAAGTTCAAATTCTCTTTCTGCAAATAAAAAAGGTCCTTTTTGTTACGGAATACTTCATATAGAAACGCAAAATTATTTTAAAGTGCATAAATCTTTTTCTGTTGCTTTATTTTTATTATTTATAGCCTTAAATACATCAAAAAATATATCATTACTGATACTACTTTTTGTTGCTTCTTGAAAGATATTTATTTGTTTAAGTAAGTATTGTACAGTTTCATTTTTAGAAAGTTTATTAATAAAATTTGTATCAAATAATATATTTTGAATAACAGTAGTATCTTCAATAACGGATATTAATCTTAATTTAGATTGCCCCATTTTGATTTTTATTAGACCTTTTTGTTGTAAAATTTCTAGTGCATTTCTTTGTTTAAAAGCGGATAATGTTGTAGCTTTTTGTATTGTTTCAACAGTATAGGGGAAATATTTTTCACTTCCATAATATACTGGTTTATCTGAGTCTATTTGTGAATTTACTAGAAAGCTATATATAATAGCAGGCTCAATACCGATTTTCTCAAACATATGTTTGTTAATCTTTATGCAGTCTCTTTCAGTTTCTAGCATTTTTTGAATTATTAGTAGTGCATTAGACATATTTATACCTCAAGAATAAATTAACAAAAACTATAACAAATGTCAAATTTTTTTATTTATGAAATATATGGTAAATTACATGTTTTATCAGTGTATATATTATAATGATTATAATGATTATAATGATTGGTTTAGAAAAATATTTGACTTTAAAAATTTTTTATGAGAAAATAAATATCGTAAGCATGTTAAGCATGCGAGATAATAGAAAAGACATCTACAGTAAAACTGCAAATGCCTTTTGGAATAAAATATTCCCTCCAATTATATTTTATCCCCAAAAAGCCCTGTTGTCAATCTGTAGATTAGAAGATTAGACGAGAGGGGGATAACCAAAATGATTAAAATTCCATATTAACAATGTATTTAAGCAATTATTGCTATTAAGAATTTGTTTACATTTATAATATAGGAGAAAAAGAAATGACAGATAAAAAATCATTTATATTGACATACGATCTTTGTGAACCAGGGCAAAATTATGAAGGTCTGATTGACGCTATAAAAACTTACAACTGGTGTAAAATTGCAAAAAGTGCTTGGATAATAACCAGTACAAAATCCTCAGTTGATATAAGGGATCATTTAAAAGCTAAGATTGATAAAAATGATAAATTATTTGTTGGACAATTAACCGGTAATGCTGCTTGGTATGGTGAATCAAACGATGTCAGTCAATGGTTAAAAGACAATTTATAAGCAAGACGCAAAATCGAATTGGGTTGCACCCAATTCGATTTTGTTTTGATTTTGAAAAATATCTTATTAAATTCGCGCTTCGGCCATTGCAATAAGCTTTTTCACATTCAACTCCGGATCTTGGGTTCCGTTCATTATGCTTTCTATAATTTCTGGTGGCAGAAATCTTAGCTTACGCAATCTTTTATTGTTTCCATTTCGCGCTTCTGGAGGTAGTCGTCTTTCGGCTCCAAGTTTGTTGTACCAAAAGCTTTTTACTATTGCCTGAATAAGTTTCATATCATAATTAGCTTTCCCGGGGATAATAATTTTATTCTGCTTTTGCGGGGTTAATGATATTCTGACATTTTGTTCTCTTGTGTAAATCTGTTCATCTTCGGGGGTATATGTAAATTTTGCATTAAATGCCAGCGTTGCAAAATATTGGATTATATAATTTATGTTGTAGCGGATTTTGATTAAATTTAAGTTCAAATCAACACGTTTTATAACGGTTCTAATAAATACTTTATCAGGGCTAAATTCGTGCATTGTATTTAAAATACTGGTTTGTTGTTCGATTGAATAATTTTCTAAATATTTCTGGATAAATAATGTATCTTGCAAAAGTTTTGTCAAATCGTCTTTTACATACTTTTCGATTTCACCTGCAGAAATTTTGGTAATCTCACCTCGTTCATATCGGCTTGGATCTTTCAGTGCTTGACTAATATAATATCTGTATAACTTGTTACCGCTTTTGCTGTAAGTCGGAGACATAAGATTTTCCTTATCGTCATAAAGCAATCCTGATAACAGAGTTCCAACTTTTGCATTTGTAGTATGTTTACGCTCTGTTGCATTTAAAAGTAGCAGATTTTGAACTGCATTAAACAATTCTTCTGAAACAATGGGCAAATGTTGTGCATCATAGACTTTGTTTTTGTGAGGGATTTTGCCTAAATAAACTTTGTTAGCGAGCATCCGATACAAATTTGATTTTGGGAAAGGTTTTCCTGTCCTTGAAAGAATCCCTTTTTGATTAAGACTCTCTTTTAGCTTAATAACATTTTTAACCTTGAGATATTCTTCAAAAATAAATTTAACATTATCTGCAAATGGTTGTTGTGGCTGTAGAATGTGGTGTTCATCTTTTGTATAGCCATAAGGTGTAGCACCATTAACCCAAAGCCCTTTTTGCCTTGAAGCTTCAAACTTATCTCGGATTCTCTCTCCTGTAACTTCTCTTTCAAATTGTGCAAAGGATAGCAAAATATTGAGCGTTAACCGTCCCATAGAAGTTGTTGTATTAAAATGCTGGGTTATGGAAACAAATGAGGCGTTGTGCTTGTCAAATATCTCAATAATTTTTGAAAAATCCATCAAAGAACGTGTTAACCTATCAACTTTATATACTACAACAATATCAATTTCATCATTTTCAATATCTTGTAGAAGTTGTTTGAATGCTGGGCGATCCATTGTTCCGCCAGAATATCCGCCATCATCGTATTTTTTAGTTAAAATACTCCAACCTTCGTGCTTTTGAGATTTTATATAAGATTCACAAGCTTCTCTTTGTGCATCAAGGGAGTTGAAATCTTGTTCAAGTCCTTCTTCTGTTGATTTCCTAGTATAAATTGCACATCTGATTTTCTTTGTCATTATGCCACTCCAAAAAATTTCTTACCATTCCAACGCGTTCCTGTAATTTTATTAGCAACTGCAGAAAGACTTTTATACTTGGAACCGTTGAACTCGTAACCGTCTTGTAAAACAAGCACAGTATATCTTCGACCTTTAAATTCTCTGACTAATTTTGTTCCGTCAGTTATTGATAGAACTTTAGAATCTTTTTCTACTTGTTGAGTTTTGTCATACTGTTCAACAAGTTTGTTAATTTTACGTAGAATTTCAGGGGCAAGGGGCGGATATTTTGCATTCCAAGCCTTAATACGTTTTTCAAAAATATTCAATGCCATACAAATACCTCATTAATACTTGTATAAACATCTATCACTCCATTTGTCTAAAATATCAACCCCAAAGACACAATTTGTATCAAAGTTAAAACTAATTTATTGATATAAAAATTTATTTATAACTTCCTACTTTTCTTCCATATTTATCGTATTCAGTAACTCTTCCAGATGAGTCTTTTTTGAAAGAACCGACTTTTTGCCCATATTTATTATATTTGGTTGTTATGCCATTAGAATTTGTTTTGTAACTACCAGTCTTTTGACCATATTTATCATAGGAATTATATCCTGATGAAGTCTTTTTATAGCTTCCTGTCTTTTGGCCATATTTGTCATATTTATTGTAACCAGATGAAGTTTTCTTATACGAACCCGTTTTAGAGCCATATCTGTCATACGAATTATACCCTGATGAGGTTTGTTTGTAAGAACCTGTCTTTTGCCCATAACGGTCATAAGAATTAACTGCAAATGCGACATTTGCAAATAATAACATTAACAATAAAACTAGAAATTTTTTCATACAAACCTTTCCGAATATTTTATTTATTATAAATCTGCATAATGATATCTCGTCCATTCTTACTTATAAGATTTATTTTCTCTTGAACAGGACTCTTGAATTCTTCAACTGATATTGAATTTTGATTTAAATAATTAACAAGTTGTACCGCAAATTCATATTCATTAGTTTCTTGCCCATCTTCTAGCAATTGAGAGATTAATTCTTTTATGATATTTGTATTATTTATTATAAGTTGGCGATTAAAGATTGAAACGATATTAGAATATATTCCTACTGATTTAGTTGCCT
>URXH01000085.1 GCA_900551675.1 uncultured bacterium | reverse complement strand
TGATATAATATATAATAAGGAGGCAATATGATTTTCAATAAACAGAGATATGCTTTTACACTGGCAGAAGTTTTAATCACACTTGGAATTATCGGAGTTGTTGCGGCTTTGACTATACCGTCACTTATCGGAAATTACAAAAAGGTGCAAACTGTCACACAATTAAAAAAAATATACAGCGGGCTCCAGCAGTCCGTACAGCTATCACAAGTTACATACGGGGATATAAATACATGGGATTGGAATTTAGGCCTGGAAGAATTTTTTAAGACATATTTGAGCTCTAATCTAAAAGTAATAAAATATTGCGGAACATCAGATTTATCATGCTGGAATGATGAAGGAATAAATTCGTTGTCTGGCGGAAAATATGAAGATTCACCGCTTAAAAGCAATTGGGCAAAATTAATTCTTTCAGATGGTACGTTTATCGCAATGCAAAAACAAGGCAATCATGTACATATTAATATCGATTTAAACGGTAAGAAACGACCTAATACCGCAGGTAAAGATATTTTTGATTTGACCTTAACTGCGGATAAATTGGTTGATTCTTATCATAATATATCTAAACCGGGATTATATTTTTATGGCAGCGGATTAACAAAAGATGAGCTGAAAACAAAACAGTTTGGTTGTGCAAATAACCAAGTGGGACTGATGTGCGGAGCATTAATTATACTTGACGGCTGGCAAATTAGTTCTGACTACCCATGGTAAAAACAACAGCCCTGAAAATATATATTTTCAGGGCTGCTAGATGTTTAAATATTTGAATTTATTTAACAACGATATTTACAAGTTTTTTGGGTACAACAATTGTTTTTACAATTGTCTTGCCAGCTGTAAGTTCTTTTATTTTTTCGCTGTTCAGTGCAAGAGCTTTCAGTTCATCTTCCGATAAAGCTTCATCAGCTTCGATTTTATCTTTGAGTTTGCCGTTAATCTGAACAACAAGCGTGATTGAACTTGCTTTTGCAAGGTTTTCATCCCATTTCGGCCATTCAACATCGTGAATTGATCCTTCTCCGCCAAGATCATGCCATGCTTCTTCAGTCAGGTGAACCGCAACAGGAGACATCAATTTGATTAATGTTATGACAGCAAAGCTCAAAATCGCCTTGTCTTCATCATCAAGCTCAGACTTTTTGCCTCTCCAGTCGTAAATTGCATTAACAAGTTCTCTGTATTTTGAAATTACCGTATTGAACTGGAAGTCATTTGAAATATCATTGGTAATTCCCTTGGTTGCAATATGAACAAGACGAAGGAGATTGTCATTGTCTTTTTTGAGTGAAGAGTGAAGGGTGAAGGGTGAAATGGTAATATATTCCGCATTTGAAGAAATTAATCTCCAAACCCTGTTAAGGAATTTGTAACAGCCTTCAACACCTGCATCTGACCAGTCAAAATCACGCGCCGGAGGCGAGTCAGACAGAATAAACAATCTTGCGGTATCTGCGCCGTAATTTTCAAATATTTCATCCGGATCAACCGTATTGCCTTTTGACTTTGACATTTTAGATCCGTCTTTTAAAACCATTCCCTGAGTTAAAAGATTTTTAAAAGGTTCGTCAAAATCCAAAAGTCCCATATCTCTTAATGCTTTTGTAAAAAATCTTGAATACAAAAGGTGCAAAATAGCATGCTCAATACCGCCTACATACTGATCAACCGGAAGCCATTTATTTACCTTGTCTTTTGCAAACGGCATTTTGTCATTTTTTGCATCGGAATATCTGAGATAATACCAGCTCGAGCAGACAAATGTATCCATTGTATCGGTTTCGCGCCTTGCAGGTCCGCCGCAGCACGGACAGGTAGTATTTACGAAAGTCTTTGATGTTGTAATCGGTGATTTGCCGACAACACTGAAATCTACATCTTTCGGCAGTAATACCGGCAACTGCTCTTCCGGAACCGGCTGAATACCGCATTTGTCGCAATATACAACAGGGATAGGAGCTCCCCAGTATCTCTGTCTTGAAACAAGCCAGTCTCTCAGTCTGTACTGGGTTTTAAATTCTCCGAAACCTTTATCAACAGCTTTTTGAGTAATCGCTTTTTTAGCTTCTTCATTACTCATTCCGTCAAATTCGTTTGAATTTACAAGAACTCCAGGCTCTGTATAAGCTTCTGCAAGTTCCCTCGCCCCTTTTGGAAGAGGGTTAGTGTGATGGGTTATAACAACTTTGATAGGAAGATTGTACTTTTTAGCAAAATCAAAGTCTCTTGTGTCATGCGCAGGAACAGCCATAACAGCACCAGTACCGTATTCTGCCAGTGCGTAATCTGCCGTCCACAGAGGGAATTTTTCGCCCGTAAAAGGATTTATACAGTGAGTACCAAGAGGTACACCCGTTTTAATTCTGTCCGTTGAAAGTCTTTCAATTTCAGTCATTTTGCGTGCATTAGCACGATATGCTTCTACAGTCTCTTTATTTTCGGGAGTTGTTAATTTTTCAATATCCTTGTATTCGGGCGCCACAACAAGGTAAGTTATACCGTGAACCGTATCAGGTCTTGTTGTATAAACAGGAACTTCCAAATCGTTTTCTACAACTTTAAATCTGAAAATCGCACCTTCAGATTTTCCAATCCAGTTTGCCTGCATTGTTTTAACGTTTTCGCCCCAGCCTGTTAATTTGTCTAAATCTTCAAGAAGAACTTCCGCATAATCTGTAATTTTCAAAAACCACTGGGATAAATATTTTTTCTCTACAACATGGTCGCATCTCCAGCATTTGCCATCGATTACCTGTTCGTTTGCAAGCACTGTTCCGCATTCTTCACACCAGTTTACGGCAGCTTCTTTTTTGTAGGCAAGACCTTTTTTATACAATTGAAGGAACAGCCACTGCGTCCATTTGTAATAATCAGGCTTGCAGGTTGTAACTTCTCTGTCCCAATCGTAAGAAAGTCCGAGCATTTTCAACTGTTTTGTCATATATGCAATATTTTCATCAGTCCACGTTTCAGGATTTGCACCGTGTTTCATTGCAGCATTTTCGGCAGGAAGTCCGAAACTGTCCCAGCCCATCGGGTGAAGGACATTATAGCCGTTCATCTTTTTGAACCGTGCAATAACATCCGTTATCGTATAATTTCTTACATGTCCCATATGAAGCTTGCCTGACGGATATGGAAACATTGACAAAGCATAATATTTCGGTTTATCACTTGTATCAGGTGTTTTAAATACTCCTTTTTCTTCCCAGATTTTTTGCCATTTTTTTTCTATTTCCTGCGGAAAATATGCATCTTTCATCTTTTTCTTCTCTCCTAATCTACGTTAAAAATATTAGCACAAAAAAAACTTTTTATGTATAATATAAATTATGAAAAAGATATCCGTTTTATTAATTTTAGCTTTATTAATTTGTGCTGCAGTTCAAACACCTTCACAAGCCGGATTTTTTGCGGAACAAAAAGCAAAAATAGAAAAGAACAGAATATACAAATCAACATATAATGATATCAAAAATGTTATAGAACAGCAGAATATTTATGCAAACAAATACGACTTGAAAGGTTTGTCAAGTCTTTATGCAGATGATTTCGTAAATTCTGACGGCTTTAATAAAGATATTTATTTTAAACTTATTGAAGAAACATGGAAAACTTACCCTGATATTTCATACATCACAGATATAAAAAATATCGAATTCAGCGATAATTATGCAACTGTATTCGTAAATGAAACCGCAGTAGCAACATCAAGGGATGAAATCGGAGAATTTACTGCTATCGGGGAACTTTATTCTACCTCACAGTGCGTTTATCACCTTGAAAAACACGGAGCGAAATGGCTTATCAATTCGGAAAAAATTATAGAAGAAACATCTGCACTGAAATATGGCGATGCAAGGTATACAAATATACAGCTTAATACCCCCAAACAAATCGGTGCAGGTAAAGAATACACAACAACTTTAAAAGTAGATGCACCAAAAGATACTGTAGTAATTGCATCTATTAATAAAGAAAATATTATTTATCCGCAGGAAAAATCAGAAGATGCTTTCAGAAAAATGCCCGATGATAATATTTTAGAAAGACTTTTTACATCAAATAAAGAGAATGTTAATGAATATGCGGTCGCATCTATCGGAATCACAAGAGCCGAAAACTATACGGATAATCAAATAAGAGTTTATATGGGCGGACTCGCATTTATTATGACGAGAATTAATGTTATTCCGGAAAATAAATTCATAAAGTTTGATGAAAAAGAGGCAAAAACGGACAAATAGGGCAAAAAAATGGAAAAAACCGCTAAGTTTATATATTTTGCAATATGCTATGTATTTTTCATATTTACGGATTTGTACCTTTCAAATATAATGGTAGAAAACCTCACCGGCGGATTAAAATATTCAAACCCTGTATTTTCGCTTAATTATATTAAAAATACAGGAGCAGCATTCAGTATACTGCAGGATTCCAGAGAACTTTTGATAATCCTTTCCATGATTGCTCTGGTTCTTCTAGCTTTATACGTTATCAAACATCTCAAATCAATTTCACTGAAAAGCTGTTTCTTTATAGCAATTTTATCGGCAGGAATTGCGGGAAATCTTCATGAAAGAATTATTTACGGCTATGTAAGAGATTATTTTCAGCTGAATTTTATCAACTTTCCTGTTTTTAATATTTCTGATATATTCATAAATATCGGCGTTATAGCGCTGATAGTACTCATATTAATTAACAAGAAAAAATGATTATTTTTACAGATGAAAACGATGAAAATAAAAGATTGGACAGTTTCTTATCGGAAATAACACCAGAACTGTCGCGCTCAAAAATCCAGAATTTAATAAAATCAGGTTCTGTAAAAATAAACGGCACCATAAAAAAGCCTTCTTATATTTTAAAAGAAAACGACAAAATAGATTTTGAAATTCCCGAACAAAAAAGTTTGGAGATTAAACCTCAAGATATTACACTCGATATTGTTTACGAAGATGAAAATATGCTTGTAGTAAACAAGCCATCTGGAATGCTTACGCATCCGACATCACAAGAGCGGGGAAATACACTTGTTAACGCACTCTTATACAAATACGGACAAAATTTATCGGATATAAACGGAGAATTCAGGCGTGGAATTTTACATAGACTTGATAGAAATACATCAGGCTTATTAATGGCTGCAAAAAATAACAAAGCACACGAATTTCTTGCTTCTCAAATTAAAAATCACACAGTTACCAAAAGATACCGTGCAATAGTAAAAGGCGTTATTAAAGAAGATGAGTTCGAAATAAACGCTCCAATCGGCAGAAATCCTAATCAGCCTCATAAAATGATGGTGAGAGAAGACGGTAAACCCGCTAAAACTATTGTTAAAGTCATTGAAAGATTTAAAGACGCAACGTATATAGAATTAACACTAATCACAGGCAGAACACATCAAATAAGAGTTCATCTGAAAAGTATAAACCACCCTGTTTACAACGACACTTTATACGGAGCAGGACAGGGGAAAGTTAAAACTGATGAGCAGGTTTTACAGTCATACTTTTTGAGGTTTACAAAACCGTTTGAAGATGAGATAATAGAACTTGAAATAGAACCTGATGAAAAAATTAAAAAAGTTTTAAAATATTTAAGGAGTTAAAAAATGCAAAAAGCCATATCAATAACAGCAGCATTAATCTTAATATACCTGATTATAATGAACTATCAGGACACAGCAGGCGTAACAATTTTGAGCAGTCAAATTGCACAAATTTTAAAAATATCCCCTCATGCTCTGACTTTAAATATGGCGCTGTATACTCTTATTATATTTATTCTGGGAGAAATTTCCGCAATATTTTTCTTTGCGCCTCTTTATACTTCTTTAAAAGAAAAATTCAATGCATACAAACGTGAACTTGAAAAAGGTTCTATATCAAATACCTCGGCAGAAGCTAAAATTCAGGTTCTTGAAAACAAAATTACCGTACTTGAAAAAGCTCTGAACGATGCATTGAACAATAATAAATAACCAGTTCAAAATTTATTTGCCAGAGACAATAAAAAAAAGGGCTTACGCCCTTTTTCTAAGCTTCCTGTTTTGCTTCTTTCTGCTGATTGATAAGGTTTTGAAGTTTTTCTTTGATTTCATCACCTTTTCTTTGCATATCAGAAACAACATCATCTGCTTTTGATTGAATTTCTTTTACAGTTTCATCGGCTCTTTTCATAGCTTCTTTAGCGCCGTCTGCTAACATTGCACGTGTTTCTTCACCTGATTTCGGGGCAAGAAGAACTCCCGCAATAGCGCCGATTGCACCGCCGACTATAAAACCTGCTAAAAATTTAGTTGCTGACATAATTTATATCTCCTTTACTGTTTCTTATACATTTTAACAATTCAAAAAAAACAAATAATCACCGGAAACTACTATTTTTTAAAAAGATTATAGGCAGTTGTAAAACCTTTTATCAATCCGCCGAAGATTGTACCTGAAATGATTTTTGTTTTATCGAAAAATTTTCCCACGGCATATTTGAAATCACCGACTCCCTTATCCGTACTTTTTACTATTTCATTGATAGAGTTCAATGTCTGATTTAATTCTTTAAGTGTCGGTTTCAATTCCGTATTAACGATAATTGATGTTTCGTTCAAATTTTTTGCCAGAGCAGAAAGGTCTATCAAAAGTTTAACGAGAAAGCCTGCAACAACAATTATAACTATACCTGTTGCCCAGGTTAGAAAAGTTAAGCCTTGATTTAACGCAATTTGAGACATTTCCATTTTTTTATTTTTCCTTTTTAATTGTAAATATACAGTTATTACAAAAAATAACTAGTTATCATAATTGTATTCATCGTCCATTTCTTCAAGCTCTTTTGCTTTCAGAAGTTTCTTTGATTTTATCATATTATTAAATTTTCTAAATTGCCTTTCAAGCTTATATTTCATTAAGTCAATATTCTCTAAAGCCTGCTTTTTAGCTTCATTGATTGCAGGAGAATTTTTTTCATATAATTCACACGCTGCTTCTTTTATTTTGCGTCTGGATTCTTCTCCTGATTCAGGAGCATACAAAACACCGGCGATAAGTCCGCCGACAACACCTGCAAGCAAACCCATTCCAAACATAAATGATTTGTTTTTACTCATAACATAACCTCATCTTTCATATATAATTTTAGCATATTTTTTAAATTATTACAAGTCAAACAACGAAATCTGCGGCTATATCGCGGATTGCGCCTGCAAGCCTGTAAAATTTTGAGACTTTATCGGATTTTATTTTAAAAATAAACAAAAGAGAATAGATAGCAATAATCAAAATTGTCTTAAATATAATTTGCTCGCGTTTTTTTTCAACATAGGCAACAAAATTACTGAAAGATCTGCTGAAAGCTGAAACCAGACATCTTGCATACTGCATGCATGTTTTTGCAAGCGGATTAAAAGCAGTTACGCACTGATTAAGCTTGAGTACCGCCCTGTCAGCTTTTATTATACAGTTAATTATTGTACAGGCAATGATTAACTCTGCTATAAAAATTATTGCAATAAATAAATACATTTTTTTATTATTTCTTACTTTTGTATTATTATAAAGAAGTATAGAATAACATTGAGG